>DATMBA010000739.1:0-2562 GCA_035559635.1 Roseiflexaceae bacterium | reverse complement strand
CTCCCCTGGCCCCTCCCCTATCCGTCAGCGTAGCCCTGACGGACTACTAGCCCCTGCCGAGCCTGCCGGCGCGGACTGGGTCGCAGGCCACGCCGGCGGGCTTCGCGAAGGTTGAACCCTCCCGCTCGGGAGGCGCATCAGACACTCGCGGTGCGCTCGCGGCGCTTGTAGCGGCCCATCAGCTGGGCCTTGCCGATGACGTGCCCGTTCATCGCGCCCTCTACCTCGACGCGCCGCGCCGTCTGTCCCAAGCCTAGCGTCTCGACGTCCAGCGCGTAGAGGGTGAAGACGTAGCGATGTTCGCCGTGGCCGGGCGGCGGGCAGGGGCCGCGGTAGCCCGGCTCCTGGAAGTCGTTCACGCCAGCCACACCCACCGCCGGCTGGCCGGCGTCCAGTCCCTGGGATGCGGCGGGGATGTCGAACAGCACCCAGTGGGTGAAGGTGCCGCGCGGCGCGTCCGGGTCGTCCATGATCAGGGCGAAGCTCTTGGTGTTGAGCGGCGCGCCGCCCCACTGCAGCGCCGGTGACCGGTCGGCGCCCTCGCAGGTGCACTCGGTCGGGATCATCCCGCTGTCCGAGAACGTGGTGCTCGTCAGGGTGAACGGCATGGCTGTGCTCCTCCTTTGCTTGCGGCGGCCTTGGGGCCGGCAGGCCACCCACAGGATGGGGTGTGACCCTCCGGCTCCCGCGCTGAAGCGTCCGTTGGTGCGCGACGCGCGCCGCGTTCTCGCGGGCGAACGCCCTGCGGAACCCCGGGGCGGACGTCCGCCGCCATGGACTAGCTGCCGACCTCGCGTGCGCGGGGGGCCTCTTCCTGGGGGCGTGTCGCGCCCAGGTTGGCGTCGGCTGGCAGCCCCGAGAGCGAGCTCGGCGCGTTCAGGTTCGCGCCCGGGTCCACTCCCACCCCTAGCCGGTCCACTAGCTCGCCGCCCAGCCAGCCGGTCACCGCGCCGAGGGCGACCCCGACCAGGGCCAGCGCGAACGCCGCCGCATCCGGCACCAGCGCCGGATCGCCGCGGCGCTGCAGCCAGCTCACCGCGAACAGCGCGACGACCACCACATTGCCGAGGCCGTGCCACATGCCCAGCGTCTTGGCGCGCGTGCCCGCCGGGATCGCCAGCCAGTCCACCAGGCCGAAGACCGCCGCCAGCAGCCCGCCGATGATCCCGGCCGCAATGCACCAGAACGCGACGGCGGCGAACGTCGCATCCCCGGTGATCATGCGCACCACGTCGAACACCACCGCGGTCACCAGTAGCCCGAGTGGGAAGACGATCAGCATCGGGTGGATGGGGTGTCCCAGCAGTTTTGCCCTGCTCTCCATGGCAGTCCCTCCTCGTACGACGCTCCCCTTGTCAGGTCTGCAGGGAGGTACGCTGCATCAACTATGCCGCTGGTGCGCGGGTGGAAGCAGGCGAGCGGCCATAGGCGAGGGGCGATAGGGGTGGCGAAAGCCCCTCGCCTATAGCCGCTCACCCATCGTCCTCGTCATGCGGGAAGGAAGGGGAGGTCGCGGGGGACGGCGCCTCCGGGAATATGACGCGCTGGCTGCCGGTGTAGACCCGCATCTGCCGCCCGCGCACGTAGCCGATCAGGGTGATGTGCCAGGCCTGCGCCAGCTCGATCGACATCACCGTCGGTGAGGTGCGCGAGATCACGATCGGGATGTTCATCTTCCGCGCCTTGGTGATCATCTCGGAGGAGATCCGCCCGCTGCTCACCAGGATGCGGCCGTCGGTGGAGATGCCCTCGAGCAGGCATGCGCCGCGGATCTTGTCCAGCGTGTTGTGGCGTCCCACGTCCTCGGCCAGCACCAGCAGCCGGTCCGGATCGGCCAGCGCCGAGGTGTGCACGCCACGGCTGGTGCGGTAGAGCGCGGCGCTCTCGTTGAGCGCGCGCATCAGCGTCGAGACCTGCGCCGGTGTGACGGCCAGGTCGCTCTGGAGCGGCGGCCGGTGGCCCGAGAGGTCATCGAAGGTCACGCCCCCGCCGCAGCCGGAGGTCAGGACGCGCCGCTCCGGGCGGGGGGGCGCCGGGCGGCGCAGGCGTACGTCGATCGCGCCGCTGGCCTCCTCGCAGGTGCGCATCGCCAGCTCGCCCGCCAGCCCGGCGTCGGGGAAGTACATGTAGACGCGGTTCTCGTCCAGGTAGACCTTCAGCTGCCACACGTCGTCCAGGCCGCCGATCGCACCCTCGGAGAGCAAGAAGCCGAGCGCCAGGTGATGCAGCCCCACGGGCGAGCACATGAACGTGACCCACTCGCGGCGGTCCACATACAGCACCCACGGCGTCTCGCCGATCACCGGGCGCGTGACGGCTGTGGCGCGCTGGCCGTCGTACTCGATATAGTCGCAGTTGAGCACCGGCTCGGGCATCGTGTACCTTCGGAGAATGCAGTGTGTGTGGGGAAGTGTACCACGGTGAAACGGGAGTGTGAGGGGGTTGGCCCTCACACTCCCGTTCCATCGTGTGTCCGCAGTCCTCCGTCCTCACGTCAGCCCGGCTACGGTGTACGCCGTGACCAGGCGAACGCGGCCGCCCCTGCCAGGAGCGCCAGGACCG
>DATMBA010000738.1:0-7516 GCA_035559635.1 Roseiflexaceae bacterium | reverse complement strand
CCTCGGCGGCGGCGCGCGTCGCCACCACATTCTGGCTCACCCGCCGCCGCCCGAGCAGCGGGACGCGGCGGCGCGCCAGCAGCGCCGCCATCCCGGCGTTCCACACATCGAGCAGCAGCGCCGGCAGCGGCAGCCAGAAGGAGAGGATCGCCGCCGCCAGCGCGGCCAACGCCAACACCAGCCCATCCCAGCCGGCGGGCGGCACGGTGCGGAACGGGTCCGCCGAGACCAGCATCCCTGCACGGCGCAGGCGCCCGTCCAGGTAGGCCGCGGCCTTCGCCTCACCCAGCGATGTCGCCGGGCGCGGCCCGATCTCGCCGGCGATCCGCAGCATCGCCTCATACGGCGCCTCGCGCAGCCGGCGGATGTCTGCGCCTGGCAGCGTGTGCGTCTCCCCTGGGCGCCCGAGATGATACCTGTCGTCGGTCATGCTGCGCCTACGCTCCCTGCAGCCCCCGGAACTCCCCCTACCGGGCGTAGTACCGGTACCTTTCGGGGGCGGTACTATCAACCCATTGAAGCGCCCGGCCCGCTATGGCATTATACGTCTGCGGAGACCTCGATCGACGCAGCAGGACATCAGCGACAGGAGGTGACCACACATGCTTCGCAGCTTCTTCGCCAAGGAAGAGGGCCAGGGTCTGGTCGAGTACGCGCTCATCCTCGTGCTCATCGCAATCGTTGTCATTGGTATCCTGACCCTCCTCGGCAGCCGGGTGAGCCAGGTGTTCAGCACCATCAACAGCGGCCTGCAGCCGTAACGTCACCCCGCCCTCCAAGCGCAGCGCCCCGCCACAACGGCGGGGCGCTACGTTTTTCACGCCGCTGCACGGCATCCCCTTGCGGGGAGAGAGGGAAGAACGGGCGATCGTTCCTCATTCCCGCGCCGCGGGTGCGCCTCACGGCAACTCCTCGCCGTAGCGCCAGCGGTAGTAGTGCCGGCCGACGTTCCCCATCTCCACGCGCCAGCCGGCCGGATTGTCCGGGATATAGGTCAGCACGCGCCGCTGGAACGCCTGCACTAGCACGTCGCGCTCCACCCCGCCTACCCGCACCCGCATCCAGTACGGCTCGCTCACCGGGTAGCCCAGCGTGAACAGCCAGTCGATTAGCACGGCGCTGCGCGCCCGCCCCCCCTCGTACACCAGGCCGCGCGCGTTGAGATAGTTCCAGAACACCGCCGGCACGTTGTGGCCAGACTCCGGGACGTAGTGGGCGATACGCGTCTCTGGCCGCCGCGGCCCGGTGTAGACCCCCACCCGTCCCGCGCGGTCGATCGTCTCGCGCGGCTCCTGGCCCACCTCATTCTCGGCGGACTGGGTGGTCACCGCCGCGAAGCTGGCGTAGGTTGGCGCGTTCGGGTCGCTGGAGTCGCCGGCGATCGGGATATCGGCCGGGCCGCGCGGCAGGTACTCGTTATTGCCCACCTGTGCCCGGCCGGTCACGAGCTCCATCACCAGCAGGCCGGAGGTCACAAACCAGCGGCTGCCACGATCGCCGGCGGGATCGTTCACCTCCATGCGGCCCTTGTCGAAGTACTGCACCTGGCGCAGCCCGCCGGCCGCCTGCAGATACCCCTCGGCGCGCGCCATCAGGCCGCGCGGCCCCCACAACCAGCCGCGCGAGGCGCGCCCTTCGGCCACCGGGCCATCGTTACGCTGCCACACCTGCTCGAAGGCCGCGTCGGCGAACCCGCGCAGCGGCCCGTCGATCAACTGCGCCGGCTTCGCGTCGCCCTGGGCCAGGAACCCGCTTGATTGGGTCGGCGTCGGCGTCAGGGTGCCCGTCATCGTCGCCGTGGGGAATGTCACCGTCGTATTGGTCGGCGTCGGCGTCGCCGCGCCCACCGTCGGCTGAGGCGCCACCGCCGGCTGCGGCGCGCGGCCACACTCCTGCTCGGGGATACACTGCTGCAACACCAGGTCGTAGCGGATGAACTGGTTGCCGATATCGCCGGTGTTCTTCACCTGCAGGAAGTAGAACCCGTCCGCCTGCGGCACGAAGCGGATCTGCGAATCCAGCGAACCCTCGATATCATCGTTGAAGTCGATCAGCGTCACGCCGTCGCGGTCCGTCAGGAAAATGATCGTGTCGGCGCCGGCCTCCGTCTGGTTGTTGAAGTCCGGGTTGTTCCTGTACGGCCGGGTGTCGGTGTAGATATAGTACGTCTTGCCGGTCTTGCCGAAGAACGTCACCCAGTCGGCGTCGCCCGCCGGGCAGAGCACCCGGCGCGGCTGGATCTCGTTCGAGGTGATCAGCCTGGCCTGCTCCGGCAACCCGTCCTCCTCGAACAGGTCGCGGCAGACCTCCGCCACCGTCGGCGGGGTCGGGCCATAGCTCTCGGAATTGATGATCAGGGTGTAGGTCTTGTTGCTGCCGCCGACGTTGGCCGTGTCGCGCACGCGGATGTAGTAGACCCCGTCCTTGAGCGCGCGCCAGGACTGGATGCGCGGCCGGATGTCCCGCGGCGGGGTGGGCGCGGGCGGCGGGGTGCGCGCGAAGAAATCGTCGTTGGCCGTCAGGCGCACGCCGCTCTCGTCGTATAGCTCGAGCGACAGGTCCAGGCCCAGATCCATCTGCGAGATGTCGATCGTGTAGACCTTGCCGCCGATCGCCGCGAACTTGAACCAATCCTCGTCCCCCTGGTCACAGATGCCGTGCTTGTTCTCGATGTCCACCAGGATCAGCCGCGCACCCGCCCGGTCGCCGCCCGGGTCGTTCAGACCCTCGGGGCACGCTGGGCCGACCGTAGTCGTCAGGGTCGGAGTGTTCGTCGGGCGCGGCGTATCGGTCGGCCGGGTCGTGGGGGTTGCCGTCCGGCCGCCCACCGTGATGACGAAGCTCGCGAAGGTGCTCGCTGATACGTTGCGCGTGCCGCCGCTGGCCGGCGTGTAGGTGCCGGAGGCGGTGACCAGGAGGTTGTTGTATGACCCGGGCGCCGCGTTGCCCCCGAGACTCAGCTGGATCTGGAAGGTGGTGCTCGCGCCACCCGTCTGGTTGTTCGCGAGTTGGATCGGCCCTGGCGTACTGACCGTGACCCCCGTCGGCTGGTTCGCCACCGTTATGTTAAACGTCGTGTTCGGACTGACGGACAGATTCGCGTCGTTAATATTGTTCGTCAGGCTGAGATTCAGGGTGATATTCGTCCCCGGATCACCTTGAGGCGGCGGTGTGTCGGTCTGTGTCAGGACGATGACCTGCTGTGCGTTGACGAGAGAAGGGGTAGGCTGCACGCCAACGAGTAGCACGACGGTCACAGCCAGGATGGTGACGACAAGATTCCGCAGGTGCGTACGCGGCGGTATCACGGGCGGGGCCTCCTGGCTCTGCCTCTCAGCGGCGGACGTGGCGATTATAGCATGCGAGCCGGGTGCGTCAAGCCAGGGTTACGCCAACATTAGGGTTTGTGCGTTCTCGGCGCGACACCACGCCGGGCGGCTAAACCCGCCGGCTATCGCTACGAAGGCCGCCTCCGCGCCCTGCTTCAGCCGGCGAAGGCCGGCTTCGCAATGCTCGCCCGCCCGTTGACGGGCCGGGCGTGGTGCCCCGCCCAGAACACATACGCCCTCCGCCAACATCGGGGGGTGTGAGGGGTTTCGCCCCTCACACCCCCACCGCCTCGTGCACCAGGCCGCGCCCGAGCGCCACCGCCACCGCCCCGAGCTGAGCCATCAGCGCGGTGAAATTGTCGCAGGTGAGCGACTGCCCGCCGTCCGACGTGGCGCGATCCGGGTCGGGGTGCACCTCGACGATGATACCGTCGGCGCCGGCGGCCAGCGCAGCCAACGCCAACGGCTGCACCAGGTACCACTTGCCCGTGCCGTGCGACGGGTCGGCGATCACCGGCAGGTGCGAGCGGCGCTTGGCGAGCGCCACGGCGTTCAGGTCCATCGTGTTGCGTGTGGCGGTCTCGAAGGTGCGGATACCGCGCTCGCACAGGATGACGTTCGGGTTACCCTGCGCGATGATGTATTCGGCCGAGAGCAGCCACTCCTCGAAGGTGGCCGAGAGGCCGCGCTTGAGCAGCACCGGCATGTGGGTGCGGCCCACCTCCTCCAGCAGTTGGTAGTTCTGCATGTTGCGCGCGCCGATCTGCAGCACGTCGGCGTAGCGCGCCACCAACTCCACGTCGGTTGGGGTCATCACCTCAGTCACGACCGGCAGGCCGGTCTCCTGGCGCGCCAGCGCCAGCAGCTGCAGGCCGCGCTCGCCGAGGCCACGGAAGGTGTAGGGCGAGGAGCGCGGCTTGAAGGCCCCGCCGCGCAGCATGGTGGCGCCGGAGGCGCGCACCGCCCGTGCGGTCTGCAGGATCTGCTCCTCGCTCTCCACCGCGCACGGCCCGGCGATCACCACCGCGCCCGGCCCGCCCACCGGGATGCCCGCCACCTCGACCACGGTGTTCTCCGGGTGGAACTCGCGCGCGGCGAGCTTGTAGGGCCGGGTGATGCGCACCGCCTCTTGCACCCCGTTGAAGCGCTCGAGCTCCTCGCGCAGTGTCGGCGGGATGCTGGCGCCGATCACGCCCACGATGTTGCGCTCGGCGCCGTAGGTGACGCGCCCCCGCAGCCCGTGCTCCTCCAGGCGCGCCATCACGGCCGCCAGGTCCTCCTCGGTCGCTGTGCTTCGCATGACAACAATCATCGGTGTGGCCTCCCTGACAATCGGCAGCAGAGTCTCGACAAAGCGGACGTTCGGGCTGGCGCGGCGGGCGCGCGGCGGGCGTTCGAGCTGGAGATCGACGGCGGTCATAGCGATCCTCCTCAGTCATCGGTCCCGCGGCGGGCGACCGTCGCGAGCTTCGCGCCTTCCAACAACAACGGGAGCGTGACGCCCCCATCTCCCTACGGCTCGCGCCGCACGCCATCGGCCGAGAGCACGGCGTCGGACGCCGCGGCACGCTCCGGGCGCAAGCTGCGTGCGCCGCGGATGTACACGTGGACGATCTCGTCCGCCCGGCGCGTGGTGTTCCAGTGCACCAGCACGCGGATGGCGCGCGGCAGGCTGCCGGGCACAGCCATCTCGTGGGTGCAGAACAGCGCGGTGTCGGTCCAACCGAGCTCGCGCGCCGCCACGGCGGGGAACTCGGCGTTCAGGTCGGGCGTAGTGCTGAAGATCGCGCTGGCGATGTCCTCGGCCCGCAGCCCGTTGGCGGCGATCAGCCGCTCGAGCATATCGCGGGTGGCCTCGAGGATCGCCTCGCGCGTGTTCGCCTCGGCCGTGGTGGCGCCGCGGATGCCGCGGCAGTAGATCGTCATCTCGTCAGTCTCCTCCGTCAGGTCCAGACAATCAGAAAGGGCGTGGAGCCTGTTGCTCCACGCCCTCTGGTCCCTTAGCCGCCCGGCTCACTCATTCAACGCGAAGCAACCAGTCTCCTTGTGGGCTGGCAAAATACCAAAACCAAAAGTAGAGGCTGCTGCCGCGTACACGCACGGTCGCTGTCCTTCCAGCTATCGCGCTAGGGCCTATCCGCAAACGGCGCTTGCGGGGGCGTGGGGGCTGCGCCCCTCCAAACCTCCCGCTTTGCCGATACGCCCTAGCGCGACTATAGCACAGCTGCTGCCGTTCGTCAATAACAGGACGTACGCGATGGCACCGCCCCCGCACCCCCACGGGAGGTATGGAGGGGCTGCGCCCCTCCACAAAGAATCCGCGAGGGGTTTTGCGGGGGCCTGCGGCCCCCGGAGCCCCCGCATGGCGCACCGGCCGCGTACGTCCTGTCAATATAGCACGCTGCGTTGAAAGCTAAAGTTGGGGTGGGGTTTTAGCGAGGGCGAAGCCCTCCCTTCCCTCAGGTGCCGAGCAACTCCTCGGCCTCGATGATCGCTTGGGCGATGTCTTTCATCTTGGCGCGCTTGTCGCGGGCGCGCTGGCGCAGGCGCTCGTAAGCGTCGCGCTCGCTCAGCCCAAGCCGCTGCATGAGAATGCCCTTGGCGCGCTCGATCAGCTTGCGCGCCTCGAGCGACTCCTCCAGCTCGTGCACCTGCGCGCGCAGGCTCTGCAGCTCGCGGAAGCGCGCCAGCGCGATGTTGATCGCCGGCGACAATTCGGCCTCGTTCACCGGCTTCACCAGGTAACCGAGCGCGCCAGCCGCCTCCGCCTTGCGGATCGTGTCCCGGTCAGTGTAGGCCGTCAGCATCAGGATGGGGGTTGGCCGGTGGCTGTTGATGCGCGCAGCGGCCTCGGTGCCCTCCATCTCGGGCATGCGAATGTCCATGATGATCAGGTCGGGGCTGAGCCGCGCGGCGAGGTCGATCGCCTCCGTGCCAGTGCGCGCGATGCCGATCACGTCGTAGCCGAGGCCCTTCAGCTGCTCCTCGAGCGTCAGGGCGACGAGATCGTTATCTTCGGCGACAAGAATGCGGGTGGCAGCCATGATATACCTTCTTCGCTGAGCGGCCTGGCCCAGGGGGTAAGCCACTTGCCCTCGACGGCGCACACAACGGCCTTCATCATACCATGAAACCGCCGCCTTGTGGAGAGTCGATGCGCGGCTGCGCGGCTTCTCAGGCCAAGACTTCTCAAATACGCGGGCGCTGCCCACGGCGGGGGGGTGCGGGGGCCACAGGCCCCGCACCCCTACCGGGGGAGGATGTGGAAGGTTTTGCCCTCCACGCCTCCCGTAGCTATTCAGCGTTCAGCGTTGTGCTCGAGCGCCGCCTGCACGATCGCCGCGGTGACGGCGTGGTGCGCCGGCGGGCCGCGGCGCGGGAAGACGCGGTTGCTCAGCACCACCACCACCAGAGCGCGCCCAGGGGCCACGACGATCGCCGGGCCAGTGAAGCCGGTGTGCCCGAAGGTCCCCTCCGGCACGGCGCCCATGAAGCTTGGCCGGTCCAGCATCCACCCCAGCCCGCAGGCGTGGCTCAGGCCCGGCGTGTGGTTGCGCGTCGCCAGGGCGATCGTCTCAGGCCGGAGGATGTTGCACGTTGGAACGTTGAACGTTGAAGGTTGAACATCGCCTGTGCCGTGCGGCGTGGCCGGACGTTCAACGTTCAACGTGGAATGTTCAACAGGCGGAAGCCAGGCCCTGCAGAACCGCCACAGGTCCGCCGCGGTGCTGAACAGCCCGGCGTGGCCGGCCACCCCGCCCAGTGCGTGGGCGCTCTCGTCATGCACGGCGCCGTGCACCAGGTTCCCACGCCACTCCTCGTCCAGCTCGGTGGGGGCGATGCGCGCCCGCAGTCCCGCAGGCGGGCGGAAGCGCGTGTCCTCCAGTCCGAGCGGCGCCGCCACCAGGGCATGAATGGCCGTGTCCAGCGGCGCGCCGTAGAGCCGCGCCACGATCTCGCCGAGCAGCAGCGAGTTGATGTTAGTGTAGGCCACCGCCGCGCCGGGCGGGTGCTTCTGGCTGGCCGCGTATACCGCGCGCAGCAGCGCCTCGCGCCCTGCACGCGCCAGCGGTGAGAGGCGCAGATCCAGGCCGGAGGTGTGGGTCAGCAGGTGGCGAACCAGCACGTCGCGCGCGCGCAGCTCCGGGAGGTAGGCCGCGGCGGGCGCGTGCAGGTCCAGCGCCCCC
>DATMBA010000737.1:0-3724 GCA_035559635.1 Roseiflexaceae bacterium | reverse complement strand
AGTGCCCTCTGGGCCCGGCGGGCTATCCGTCACGAAGGCCGCCTGCGCGGCCTGAACTCAGCTCGCGGCGGCAGGCTATCGCCTGCGAAGCCCGCCGCTTCAGCGGCCGGGCGTGGTGCGGAGCCGGGGACATTGATGGCGCCCTACCCCGCGCGACATGTGCTATAATTTGGGGGCTACGCACGCGGGGAGGTCGCATAGTGGCCTAGTGCGCGGCACTGGAAATGCCGTACGGGGGTAACCTCGTCGTGGGTTCAAATCCCACCCTCCCCGCCAGAATCACGAAGCCGGGGGACGAAACGTCCCCCGGCTCTGTGATTCTAGCGGGAGCGCGACTCTCCTCTGTCCGCTACTCCTGTCCCTCGATCGCCACCGAGGCGGTCATGTTCCAGCGCAGCCGGTTATCCTGCTGGTCCGGCGTGATGACCACGCGGTAGGTGATGTCGCCCTGGCGGTTCTCGCCAAGCGCGCGGATGCGGGTGACCTTGCCCGGCAGCTCGACGTCCGGCAGCGCGTCGAAGGTGATCGTCACCGGCGCGCCCTCGCGCACCCGCACGATGCCCAGCTCCGTCAGGTCGGTGGTCTCGATCTGCCAGGCGCTCAGGTCGCCGATCTGTACGATCGCGGTGCCGGGGTTGATATACTCGCCGGCCTTCACGTCCACCGCCGCCACCACGCCAGTGAAGGGCGCGCGCAGCTCCATGTCCTCGAGCTGCACCCGTTGAGCCTGGAGGGCGGCCTCGGCGCGCTGCACCTCGGCCTCGGCCTCGGCGATCTGGCTGGCGGAGGCGCCGGCCTTCAGCTTGGCCAGGTTGGCCTCGGCCTCGGCCAGGGCAGCCTCGGCGCCCGCCACCGTGCCGCTGCGCTCGTCGCCGCGCAGCCGGTCCAGTTGCGCCTGCGCGTCGGCCACCTGGGCCTGGGCGGCGGCCAGTTCGTCGCTGTCGCTGTTGGCCCGCTCGCCGCGCAGCGCCGCCTCGGCCTCGGCCACGCGCTGCTCGGCGGCCTGCACGCCCGTCACCTCCGCCTCACGGGCGGCGTCGTAGGCCAGGCGGGCCGAATTGAGGGCTGCCTCGGCGCCCTTGAGGGTCGCCTCGGCCTGGACGAACTTATCGTACCACTGGCGGCGCTCGGCCTCGCCCAGGCGATAGTTGAGGGTCGGGTGCTTGTTCGTGTCGCGCACCGTCTCCCACTCCTTAAGCGCCACGGCGTAGGCCGACTGGGCCTTGGTCAGCTCGGCGACGGCCTGGTCCATCTTGACCTTCGCGTCGGTCTTGGCGGCCGAGAGGCGAGCGCGCTCGGCCTCCAGGTTCGCGCGCTGCTGCGCGAGGCGCGCCTCGGCGGCGGCGATGGCATCGGCGCGGCCGCTGCGCTGCAGCTCGGCCAGGCGGGCCTTCGCCTCTTGCAGGCGCGCCTCGGCGGCCGCCAGGTCGCTTGAGGTGACGCCGCCCAGGGTCTGCTGGAGTTGGGCGCGCGCCTTCTGCACCTGGGCTTCGGCGACGGCGATCTCCTCCTCGGTGGCGCCCTCGCGCAGCTTCGCCAGGCTGGCCCGGGCGCGGGCCAGGTCGGCCTCGGCCTGCGCCACCGCGGCCTCCTGGCGGCGGGTGTCGAGCCGCACCAGCACCTGGTCGGCCTGCACCACGTCGCCCTCCTGCACCAGCACCTCCAGCGCATCCCCGCCGGTGGTCATCGCCAGGGCGGCGCTGCGGACCGGCACGACCCGGGCCTCGGCCACGACGCGCTGGTCGGCCTGGACGGCCGGCTCGGGCGTCGGGGTGGGCTGTGGGGCGCCGCCGATGCCGGCACAGGCGGTGAGCGCCATGCCCGCCACCAGCGCCACACCGGCCACCTTCAGAGCAATTGGTTTCATGTGCCCCTCGACTGTAAAGATGGTATGCGCTGCGTGTGCAGCGCCAGGTGGGTTAAAATATCGATGGTTTGGGAGTGATTGCGCGGGGCCGCCCCTCGCGCTCCCCGTTGAGATGGAGCGGATGCGAGGGGCCGCCCTCGCGCTGCCGGATGTGCTCCGCTTATCCGCTGCCTATCCGCTGTCAAGCCGTGCCAGCCTCCACCGCCCGTGTGCGCGCGTTGCGCTGCTCGACCGTGCGGTCCAGCTCCATCCGGGTCATCTCGGACTCGGCGAGCAGGGCCTCGAACGCCGCGCGGTCGAGTGCGACCACCTCGACGGCCGAGTGCGGCGCGGCCCGGACGTCCGCCGTGCGCCGGCCGCCGCGCATCAGCGCGATCTCACCGAAGTAGCTGCCCTCCGTGAGATGGTTCACCACGATCTCGCTGCCGTCCGGGTGCTCCAGCACCACGTCCACCTCGCCCTTGGTGACGATGTAGAACATATCGGCCGGGTCGCCCTGCTCGATGATCGTCGCTCCGGGGGCGTATTTCTGCGGCGTCAGTTGGCGTGTGACCCAGCCGAGTTGTTCGACGGTGAGGGTGGAAAGCGCCCGCGCCACGTACTCGTTGACGATCTGGCCGTCGGCGACGATCACCGCGCGGGTGACGCGCTTGGCCAGGTCCTGGTCGTGCGTGACCATCACGATCGTCTTGCCCTGGCGGACGAGATCCTCGAAGAGTTGAAACACCGCCTGGGCGGTCTTCGAGTCCAGGTTGCCGGTCGGCTCGTCGGCCATCACGATCGGCGGGTCGTTGGCGAGGGCGCGGGCGATGGCGACGCGCTGCTGCTGGCCGCCGGACACCGCCGAGGGCAGCTTATGGGCCTGCTCGGCCATGCCCACCTGCTCCAGCAGCATCATAGCGCGCTCGCGGCGCTCGCGCGGTGTGTACATGTTGCAGAAGTCCATCGGCAGCATCACGTTCTCGATCAGCGAGAGCGCGGGGAGCAGCTGGAAGAACTGGAACACGATGCCGACGTTCCTGCCGCGCCACACCGCCATCTGCCCCTCGTTGAGCATGTGGACGGCTGTGTCGCCGACGAACACCTCGCCCTCGGTGGGCCGGTCGATGCCGGTGATCATGTTCATCAGCGTGGACTTGCCGCTGCCGGACTTGCCGATGATGGCGACGAATTCGCCGCTGTTCACTTCGAGAGAGACACCCTTGAGTGCGGTGAAGGTGCCGGCGGCGCTCTGGAAGGTCTTGACGACGTTGCGGATCTCGATCAGGTGCTCATTGCCGTGGCGGTAGGCGCCATTCGCCTGCGCGCTCTTCGGCTTGCCCTTGAACCAACCCTTGAACACAGCGACCTCCTGCCCCTCTACGAACGCATCCGGCGGCCGCGCGCGCCACCGTTGTACTGGACGCCGGCGGCGCGCGGGATGTTGCGGGCCTCGGCGGGCTATCATCTGGGGCAACTATACCAGCGGGCGGCGGCGGTGTCATTTGCCTTTCGAGCGATCTGCCTGCTCCGCCTTTCGGTGGAGATCGGCTGCGCCGCAGGGGGTGGGTCCCGCGACCTCAAAAGTAGAAAAGTGTTGCCGTGAGGGAGGCGCAGCCACCCCACGCCCCTGCCGAGTGGTGCGCCACACCGATTTTGGTGTATCACCCGGATTCGCGGCTTTCGCCGGGTGTGCTGCCAATGAGCCGGCTGAAGCCGCCAATCCACGCATCCCCATCGGTGTGGTGGACCACTAGGCTGTTAGAGGAGGAACAGCTCGCGCTGGCGGGTGGAGAGGAACTCACAGCCGTGCTCGGTCACCAGCACGTCCTCCTCAAGGCCCAGGTAGCCAGCGGCGGTCATGGCCCCCAACTCGAG
>DATMBA010000736.1:0-3395 GCA_035559635.1 Roseiflexaceae bacterium | reverse complement strand
CCCCGCCTGCAAACGCGCATAGCGCGACGAACCAGTGCGCTGCGGCGACGCCGTCGCCCGCCGGGTAGGAGAGCGCGGCCAGCAGGTAGTAGGGCAGCGGCGGGTAGTAACGCAGCATCTGCGCGCCCATGTACCAGGCCGGCTGAAGGTCTGGGTACAGCTCGCCGCCCTGGGCCGCCCGGCGCAGCTCGTTCGCCTTGAGCACATGGCCGAGCGTGTCCGATCCCCAGGGGTAGCGCGCCGCGTCCGCGGGAAAGAGCACGCTGCGGAAGACGAGCAGCGTCAACAGCAGCAGCCCCGCGCAAGCGACCAGGCTAGTACGGCGCTCGAACACGGTAGGTCGCTGCCTCCGTTGGCGACTCCCAGACAGTGACGCTGACGAGCGTGAGAGGCAAGTCCACAAGCTCACGCTGGATCTGCTGGAAGAGCACCGCCGCCAGGTTCTCGGTGGTCGGCTGCAGGCGCCGGAACACCGGCAGGTCGTTCAGCAGGCGGTTGTTGTAGGCCGACGCGATGTCGTGGAGGATCGTGCGCAGCTCGTGAAATCCGATCACCGTGTGATCTTGCAGGGACAGCCCCGGGCTGACGCAGCGCGCCCGCATACGGTAGGAATGGTCATGCTGGGGGCCGGTGCGGCCGGCGATGACGACAAAGTGGCGCGCGTTGAAGAACGTGTCGACGGCCAGGTCGTAGCAGTGGCCGGCGTCCGGGTGGACCACCGCCTCCTCGTCGATCTGCCAGAAGGTGCTGTAACCCGCGGCGGGCGCCGAGTCAGCGGGGGGAGCTCTGTGCACAGGCGACGTGGCGTGCGCTGGCGCGCTGGTGGCGAAATGGAGCCTCGGGGCGGATGCGGCGCTCGCGCTGGTGATCCCGGACAGCACCTGTTGGAGCTGCTTGAACATGGTCCGGCTCACTGGATGTACGCAAAGAGAGCGATGGCGCCGGACAGTGGAGACAGGCATACCGCCGGCACAGGGAGCATATCAGAAAGCAGTACTGCCGTAGTGAGCGATATGGTAGAGACTCGATAAAGAAAGAGTCGATCTCGCACGGAGGCGGTGAGATGCTTTACAGCAGATCCCGCAGCTCGTCCAGGCCAGCGATCCGCTCCGGCTCGCCGGGGTGGAGGCCGGCGCGGTCGAGGAGCACGGCGCGCATCCCGGCTGCTCTGGCCCCGGCCACGTTCGCCGGCAGGTCGTCGACCAGGAGGCAGGCGGTGGGCGGCACACCCAGCGCGGCCGCGGCGGCGCGGAAGGCAGCCTGGTCGGGCTTGCGCACGCCGAGGGCGGCGCTCGAGAGGAGGGCGTCGAACGCCGCAGGATCCAGCCCGGCGTGGGCGAGGGTGCGGTCGATGCTTGGCAACTCGAAGTTGGTGAGCACCGCGGTGCGGAGGCCCCGCTCACGCACGGCCAGCAGGCAGCGCTGCGCGTCGGGGTAGGCCAGGAAGCAGGTGTGGTAGAAGGCGCCGATCGCCTCCAGCCCTACGGCACGCCACGGGGCGCCGTGGCGCTCGGCCAGGGCGCGCCAGAAGGCCCGCCAGAACGCCGGCTCCTCGGCGGGGCTGCGCGGCCAGGGGCCCGGCCAGGCGGCCCAATGCGCCACCGCCGCGCCGTGCGGCAACTCCGGCGCTACCTCGGCGACACGCGCCTCCAGCCCGGCCACCGCCGCACGGTCGAAGTACAGCAGCGTGTGGTCACGGTCGAAGATCACGGCCTGGAGTTCGCTCATCTGCCTACCCTATCCCAGCGGCCACCGCCGCCAAACATACGGGGTGGGAGCCGATGCTCCCACCCCGGGGCAGCGCCACCGCCCCGGGTCGCCCACGCCGCCCGCCGTGCCGCATCCACCGCCACCGCAGCCGGACATCGCCCTCCGCCTTACCCTCCTCATGGTAACAGGACTCCGCGGCCGGTGCCCCACGCGGGGGCTGCAGGGGCCGCAGGCCCCCGCGAAACCCCTCGAGGATTCTTTGTGGAGGGGCGCAGGTCCTCCACACCGCCCCGTGGGGGTGCGGGGGCGGTGCCACCGCGTACGTCCTGATAGTAACAAAACATATCAAAGCAGTATTCATGCAGCACGTGTTGCGGTATAGTTAACGAGTCGTATACTCTGTCTCTGAGATCATCAGGACCACCACAGGAGCGCGCACATGTCCACACATCTCCGCCGTATCGTCCTCCTCCTGGCTGTGCTGCTGAGCGTCAGCCTCCCGGCGGCCGGGACCGTCGCCGCAGCCCAACCGACGGTTAAGGTCTTCGTCGACACCGACATCGGCGTGGACGACGCCGTCGCGATCGCCTACCTGCTGCGGAGCCGCGAGGCCGACGTGCTCGGCTTCACCACTGTGGCGGGCAACACCACTGTTGAGAACGCCACCAACAATCTGCTGACGCTGCTGGACGTAGCCGGGGTCCAGGAGCCGGTGGCGGTGGGCGCTGCCGCGCCGCTGCAGTTCCCGCGCTCGCGCACAGGCGCCTTCGTCCACGGGCCGGACGGCCTATGGTTCGCGGGCACGCCGCACGATCTGGCATCGCTCCCGCAGGACGCGCCGGCGGCGATCGCCGCGGCGGCGCGCGCCAACCCCGGCATGACCCTGCTGGCGCTTGGGCCGCTCACCAACGTGGCCCAGGCGGCCCAACGCTTCCCCGAGGACCTGCGCAGCGTGAAGATCGTGGCGCTAGCCGGCACGCGCGGGCCAGGCAACAGCTCGCCGGTGGCCGAGTTCAACGCCTTCTTCGACCCGCACGCGCTGGACATCGTGCTGGAGAGCGGCCTGGACGTCACATTGGTGACGTTGGACGCCTTCAGCACGGTCACGTTCGACTCGGCGGAGTTCCCACAGCACCTCGCCCAGGAGGGCGGCGCGCTGGGGCAGTTCCTGGCGCAGCCGGTGGGCGCCTACATGATGGCGCAGACCCAGGGCGCCAGCGGGCCGGCGGCCATCGCCGACGTGGCGGCGGCCGTCTACGTGCTGCGGCCGCACCTCGGCCAGGCCACCTCGGCGCTGGTGGACGTCTCGACCGACACCGGGCTGACGCGCGGGCAGACGGTGATGGCCACCACCGTGAACCAGCGGGTGACGATGATCGCCACCGATGCGCAGCTCTCGGAGCTGGCCGATAAGTTCCTCACGCCGGGCTTCGACCTGGCGCTGGCGCTGGGGCAGATCCTCATGAGCCGGCCGGACAACGCGCAGGTGGTGCTGGTGGTGAAGGGGAAGACCATAGCGCGCCTCGTGGAGCACGCCCTGACGCGGTATTGACTACCGTACAGAACTTTTGAGCGGGTGCTGTAGTGCCGGGATCAGCTGTATTGGTAATCCAGGTGGGATGGTCCGTCGATGACGCAAACAATACGCCAGCAGCCGCAAGCCCAGCGAGAACAGACTGAGATCA
>DATMBA010000735.1:0-19263 GCA_035559635.1 Roseiflexaceae bacterium | reverse complement strand
CTGTTCACCGCGCGCCACGACGCCGCGGGCGCCTGCCAGAGCATGCTCGCCGAGAGCGCTCTGGCCGCCTGGCAGGGCGACCGCGCCCACGCCCAGGCGCGCGCCCTGGCCGCCAACGCCGTGGCCGATGCCGCCGGGCTGGCCTGGCACCAGGCCTGGTCCGCCTGGCAGCTCGGCTGCCTCGCCGCCGCCACCGGCGAGCTTGATGACGCGCTGGCCTACTTCGAGCGCGCGGCCTCCGCCGCGGTGGGCGACCTGGCGGTGACCGACCTGCTGCGGCGCGCCGGGGGGCTTGCCCTGCGCCAGCGCGAATACCATCACCAGGCATACCTGGCTGCCGAGCGGGCCGAGTTGGAGGCCGCCGAGCAGGTGCGGCTGATGCTCGCCACCCCGCCCCAAGGCCTCGACCTGCTGCTGGATCTGCACGGCTGGTCGCGCATGCCGCTGATGCTCAAGCTGCCCGTGCCCGCGCCCAACACTGCCCCCGAGGAGGAGCCGGATCGCGCTGGCTTCTGGCAGGCACTGCTCGGGGTGATGGGGCTGCGCCGTGTGCGCCGGAATGCGCCGCTCGCCGCGCCGTATCCCCCCGCGCTGGAGCAGCGCCCCGCGCCCGCTGCCCCCGCCCTGCTGGCCGCTCCTCTGCAGTTCGTGGCTGAGCCTGGCGAGGCGGCGCTTGCGCCGCCCGCTCGCGAACGCGAGGTCGGAGCCGCGCCGGCGCCAGCCGTGCTCCCCCCGCCGGTGCCCCCGGACGCGGCCGGAGCGCGGCCTTCCGCCGCCCTCACCGTCCACCTCCTGGGGCCCTTCCGCGTGCTGGTGAACGAGCGGCCAGTGGAGAGCTGGCCGAGCGGGCGCGGCCGCGCGCTGTTCAAATACCTCATGGCGCACCACACCCGGCCCATCGCCCGCGACACGCTGATGGATCTGTTCTGGCCGGAGGCGCGGCCGGAGGCCGCCCGCAATAGCCTCAACGTCGCCCTCCACGGGCTGCGCCAGGCGTTCCGCGCCGTCTCCGACCTCCCGGTGGTGATCTTCCAGGAGGGCGCCTACCGCATCAACCCCGATGTGAGCCTGTGGGTGGACGTCGAGGAGTTCGAGCGGCGGGTCCGGGCCGGGCGCCGGCTCGAGGCCGCCGGCCAGCTCGCCGCCGCCACCGCCGAGTACGAGGTGGCCGCCGGACTCTACCAGGGCGACTTCATGGCCGACGACCCGTACGACGACTGGCCGGTGCTCACCCGCGAGCGGCTGCGGGTGGCCTACCTGGAGACGCTCGACCGGCTGGCGCAGATCTCGTTCGGCCAGGGCAAGTACGCGGCCTGCGCCAACCTCTGTCAGCTGATCCTCGCGCGGGACGTCTGCCGCGAGGATGCCCACTGCCGCCTGATGCGCTGCTACGCGCGCCAGGGGCAGCACCACCTGGCGTTGCGCCAGTACCAGGTCTGTGTCGAGGCGCTGCGCCAGGAACTGGGCGTCGAGCCTGCGCTCGCCACCATCCAGCTCTGCGAGCGCATCCGCCGGCGGGAGACGGTGTAGATGGCATAGGAGGCCTGGCCTCTCCAGGCCCCTCCACCGGCATTATTCCGGTAGACGAGCCGGACGCGCCGCACGGCGGGCAGCGAGCGGCAGCAGCACCAGCGCCAGCGCCGGCAGGTAGGTGCACGCCACCACCCAGGGCGGTGCGCCCGCCGAGGTGCCCGAGTCGAAGGCCAGCCAGGCGAAGAAGCCGAGCCAGCTCGCCAGCGTCAGCGCCAGCGTCTGGCGCGCGGTGGCCGGGATCAGCCACAGCGGGAGCTGGTCCGAGAAGAACAGGCGCTGCGGCGCCAGCGCCAGCAGGAGCAGCAACCGCGCCTCGGGCGCCCGCCAGCGCAGCAGCCCCAGCAGCAGCAGCGGCCCCGGCAGCACCACGAGTGGCGGCGCGTGCCGGTTGCGCCCCAGGCTCGCCAGCCAATCCAGCGGCCAGCTCGGCAGCACCAGCAAGCTCAGCAGCAGCAGCGCGGCGCAGGCGGCCATGCCGCGCCAGGAGGGGTAGGCGAGCATCAGCGGCAGGCCCAGGTTTGGCTTGCAGATCGCCAACGGGTAGAGCCCCGGCAGCAGCACCGCCGCCATAATCAGTGGCGGCCACTGCGCCCAGGCCAGCGCCATCAGGAACGGCGCGCTGAGGAACAGCAGCAGCCGGTGCCAGCCGTCGCGCGTCAGGCCGAAGGCCAACAGGCCGGACGAGAGGCCGAAGAACAGGGCCCCAGCCAGCTCGGGCGGCAGCGGCGCGAACGGCAGCGCCGCCAGCACCGCCGGCAGCGGGTAGAAGAGCGGCGAGTCCACCGGATAGGGGCTGGTATAGGGGTTTTGCCCCGCGAGCAGCCAGCGCGCCCCGAACAGCGGCAGCGTGAAGTCGGCCGCGTAGTCGCCGTGCTGCAGCAGCCGCACGTAGCACAGCGCGGCCGCCGCCGCCCCGATCGCCACCGCAATACCGATCCGCCGTCCCATCGGCGCTCCTTCGTTTGCTTGCCACAGAGGGCAGGAGAGCACAGAGGGCGAATAGCCCTCCCTGGCCCGCCCCTTTCCATATCAGAGCGGCGGCGTGATGTCGAGGCGGTCGCCGAGGGCTGTGCCGCTGGCCCGGATGACGCCGGCCGGCAGCTCTACTACATAGCGCCCGCGCCAGGGCGCCACGCCTGCGCCCGGGTGCCAGGGCGGCAGATGCTCGCGCAGGCCCACCACCCGGTGCTTGGCGTCCACGAACAGCGCGTCGATCGGGAAGCGCATGAAGAACATGTGGATGCTCCACTCCGGGTAGATCACCAGCGCGGATCCCGCCGGGAGCGTAGCGCGCCCCATCAGGCCGCGCCCGCGGGCCAGGAACGAGCGGGCCACCTCGGCCCGCTCGGCCAGCACCGTTCCGCGCGTCGTGTTCAGAATACGTACGTGCTGCATAGATCTCCGTGCGCTGCGCGCACACCGCCAAAGGAAATAGGGTTTCAGGGAGGGCTGTGCCCTCCCTGGCCCGCCCGTGAGGTGGGTTTCAGGGAGGGCTGTGCCCTCCTTCGCCCTTGGGGGGGAGTCGCAGGGAGGGCCCGCCCTCCGACAAGGGATGCAGGCAGCGTGAAGGGGCGAGGTCACCTCGCCCCTCCACGCTACGCCACCCATAGGCCCCGGCGCTGCGGCCTCGCACCCTCAGCGCCTCAGCGCTACCCGCCCAGCCCGCTGTTCATCAGGCGCGGCACCGCCGGCCCCAGGATCACCACGAACAGCGACGGGAAGATCAGGAACACCATCGGGAAGAGCATCTTGATCGGCGCCTTCTGCGCCTCCTCCTCCGCCCGCTGTCGCCGCCGCACCCGCATCTGGTCGGACTGGATGCGCAGGATGCGCCCGATCGAGACGCCGAGTTGCTCGGCCTGGATCACCGCGCCGATGAAGGTCTGGACGTCGTCCACCCCGCAGCGCTCCACCATATCCTTGAGCGCGTCGCGGCGCGCCCGGCCCAGCCGCGTGTCGCTCAGGACCTTCTTGAACTCTTGCGCGAGCGCGTCGTCCCACTTCTCCGTCAGGCGCTGCATCGCCTGGTCGAACGAGAGGCCGGCCTCCACACAGATGCACAGCAGATCCAGCGCGTCCGGCAGCGCCTTGACGATCGCCTTCTTGCGCTTCTTGATCTGCTGGCCCAGCCAGATCCCTGGCAGCAGATAGCCCAGGCCACCGCCGATCGCCGTGAACATCATCGCCGTGGTCGCCTCCATCTGGGTGAAGGTGACCAGGCCGAACACGATCAGCAGCAGGATCGCCAGCCCCATGCGGATGCCGGAGAACTGCATGGGCGTCAGGTTGCCCGGGTTGCCCGCCTGCTGCAGGCTGCGCCTGAGCCGCTCGGCGCTCTGCTTCGGGCCGTACTGGCCCAGCTTGCTCAGGATGGCGCGCGCGAGCGGCACCAGCACGCGCTGCTGGAACGGCTGCTGGAGCTCGAGCTCCTCCAGCGTCATCGTGCGCTCGGTGAACTGGCTCAGCCGGTCGCCGATCATGTCCGGCTGGCGCGACTGGCGCAGCCCTAGCACGACCATCAGCAGGCCGAACATCACCAGCACCCCGAACCCGATCAACAGCATCAGTGGGGTCATCGCTTCGCTCCCGTCTCACGCTCCGCTCCACCCCCCGCCCGGGGGCCTGGTGAGCGGGGAGGGTTGCAGGGAGGGCACAGCCCTCCCTGACCCTCCCTCGGCTGCTGCGGGCGGGAGCGGACGGGCTGCCCGCCCCCCGCCCGCAGCAGCCCCTACACCTCGATGTCTACGATCTTCATAATCGCGAAGAAGCCCGCCACAATCATCACCAGCGAGGCCACCGGCAGGCAGCACCATGCCTGTGGTGGCATGCCGAAGGTGAAGATCGGCGCCATATAGCCAGGGTTGATCATCGTGATGAAGATCGCCAGCCCGATCGGCAGCCCGGTGATCACATACGCCGAGATACGCCCCTGCGCCGTCAGCGTCTGGATCTCGCCCTTGATGCGCACCCGCTCGCGGATAGTGTGGCCGATCGTCTCCAGGATCTGCGCCAGGTTGCCGCCCGACTCCATCTGGATATTCACCGCGGTGATCATCAGGTCCAGGTCGTCCGACGGCACGCGCTTCATCAGGTTGGCCAGCGCGTCCTCGGTGGAGAGGCCGAGGCCCACCTCCTGCACCACGCGGCGGAACTCGGCGGCCGTTGGCTGGGGCGCCTCGCGCGAGACCAACTCCATGGACTGGAGCAGGCTGTAGCCGGAGCGCAGCGAGTTCGCCAACATGTTGATGGTGTCGCCGAGCTGGTTGTTGAACTTCGTGACGCGGGACTTGGCCGCCCAGCCGACGTACAGGTTCGGCAGGAAGGAGAAGAGCACGAAACCCACCAGCCCGGTGAGGATCTGCGCCTCCTGCGAGGCCCGCCCGATGAACGCGCCCAGGCCGGCGCCGACGATCGCCGCCAGCAGCTTCAGCCCGTAGAACTCCGTCACCGTCAGCTTCAGGTCGGCCCGCGCCAGGTCGCGCGCCGTCTGGCTGCCGCGCTTGCCCTTAGAGAGGCGCGCGTCGATCTCGGCCAGCGGCCTGGCGCCCTTCGCCTCCTGCTGCTCGCGGCGGCCCGCGAACTGGCTGAGCCGGTCACCCACGTCCCTGCCGCCCGTGTCCACCCGTTGCCCCACGGCGGCGAACACCGCGAGGACCACCAGGAAGAACAGGCCGGCGCCGATGTACGGCAGGTAGGGCGCGAACTGCGCTGGAATCTGCATCAGGAAATACCTCTAGTGTTACGCGGGGGCGCCGTCCCCACACCCCCGCCGAGGGAGGGCATGCCCTCCCCCGCCGGCAGAGCGGGGTATGAGAAGAGGGCACGCCCTCCCCGCACACCCCCTCCCTTAGAATCGGTCAAAGCTGCCATAGCCGAAGATGTTCGGCGGCAGGTAGATGTTCAGTTCCTCGAAGCGGTCCACGAAGCGCGGGCGGATGCCGGTGGGCTTGAGCTGCCCGATCACCTTGCCCTTCTCATCCAGGCCCTGCTGCTCGAACACGAAGATGTCCGAGAGCACCACCACGTCCCCCTCCATGCCCTGCACCTCGGTGATGTAGAGCGTCTTGCGGCTGCCGTCCTTCAGGCGGCCGAGCTGCACGATCAGGTTCACCGCCGAGGCGATCTGCTCGCGGATGGCGCGCACCGGCAGGTCCATGCCGGACATCAGACACATCGTCTCGATGCGGGCGATCGCGTCGCGGGGGGTGTTGGCGTGCAGGGTGGTCATCGAGCCATCGTGGCCGGTGTTCATGGCCTGCAGCATCTCGAGGGCCTCACCGCCGCGGCACTCCCCCACCACGATGCGGTCCGGGCGCATACGCAGGCAGTTGATCACCAGGTCGCGGATGCTGATCTCGCCCTTGCCCTCCACGTTCGGTGGGCGGGACTCGAGCGGCACCACGTGGTCCTGCTTGAGCTGCAGCTCGGCAGCGTTCTCCACCGTGACAATGCGCTCGTCCTCGGGGATGAAGGAGGAGAGCGCGTTGAGCATGGTGGTCTTGCCCGAGCCGGTGCCGCCCGAGACGATGATGTTGAGCCGGGCGCGCACACAGGCCGCCAGGAACTCGGCCATCTCGCGGGTGAGCGAGCCGAAGCGGATCAGGTCCTCGATCGTCACGCCCTCTTTGCGGAACTTGCGGATGCTGATCGTCGGCCCGCACAGCGCGAGCGGCCGGATCACGGCGTTGACGCGGCTGCCGTCCGGCAGGCGGGCGTCCACCATCGGCGAGGACTCGTCGATGCGGCGGCCGAGCGGCGCCACGATGCGGTCGATCACCCGCAGCACGTGCTGGTCGTCGGCGAATGTCACGTGGCTCTTGGCGAGCTTGCCGCGCTTCTCGATGTAGATATTCTTCGGGCCGTTGACCATGATCTCGGTGATGTCGCTGTCGTTCAGCAGCTCCTGGAGCGGCCCGAAGCCCAGGATATCGGCGGCGATGCTCTCGAACAGGCGCGCGCGCTCAGAGCGCGTCAGCACGATGTTCTCCTTGTCCAGGATGGTGTTGAAGATCTCCTCCACCTGCTGGCGCACCTTAGCGATGTTCGAGAGGTCCAGCCGGGGGTCGAGCTCGTTGATGAGCTGTGTCTGGACGCGGGCGCGCAATTCGTACATCGCGCTGTCGTCTTCGCGCCGGCCGGGGGGTGCACCCGCCGGGCGGATGCCCGGCACCGCCGAGGCTGCGGGCTGCGGTTGGTTGGGCTGCAGCGGGCCGGTGGCCCCGCCGATCCGTTTGAGCAGCGACATAGCTCTACCTCTTCGTCATGAGCCGCCCGAACAGCCCGGTCTTCTCCGGCTGCTTCTTCTCGGGGGCCGCCTGCGTGCCGGGCTTGGCGGCGGCGCGCACCGCGCCGTTGCTGATCAGGCTCGCCAACGCGAAGATCGCCTTGGATGTCTCGTGGCCGCGCTTCTCGATCACCAGCGGCACGCCCTGGTTCACCGCCAGCGTCATCTCGTGGGCGGCGTTCGGGATCTGCAGCGCCACCTTGTGCTGGATGTTCTCCTCCACGTTCTCGACCCGGATGCCCAGCCGGTTGTCGGCCTTGTTGAGCACCAGCACGGTCTTCTCGGCCGGGTACTCCAGCAGCTCGGCCACCTCGAGGAACAGCTTGATGTTCTTGATGCACGGCATCTCGAGCGTCATCAACGCCACGATGCGGTCGGCCGCGTCCAACACCGCCAGCGCCCGGTCCTGGAACGAGGACTGGGTGTCCACCACCACGTAGTCGAACTCTTTCTTGAGCGCCTCCAGGATGGCGCGCAGGTGGTCGGCCGTCACCAACTCGCCGGTCTGCGGGTTGGGTGGCGCCAGCAGGATCTTGACCTGCGAGGTGTGCGTCTGCAGCACGTCGCTCAGCAGCTCGCGGTCCAGCTCGCTAATGCGGTTGGCCAGGTCGGCGATCGTCTTGGTGGAGACCAGGTTCATGATCACGCCGATGTCGCCGAAGATCAGGTTGCCGTCCACCAGCGCCACCTTCTTGCCGGTGAGCTGGCGCAGCGCCACCGAGAGGTTGGCGGCTACAGTGGAGGTGCCCACGCCTCCCTTGGGGCTGAAGACGGCCACAATCTGGCCGTTGGCGCTCGGCTCGCCGCCGCCGCCGTCTACCGGGCCGGATGCGGGCACGTAGCGCCGTTGGGTGCTCTGCAGGCGGTGCACGTGGCGGATCGCGCTGTAGAGCTCCTCGGCGCTGATCGGCTTGATGAGAAACTCGCGCGCGCCGGCCAGCATCGAGCGCCGCAGGTAGTCCTGCTCGCCCTGGACGCTCATCATGATGACCTGGACGGTGGGCACCTGGCTGAGCACCGCCTCGGTGGCCGCGATGCCGTCCATGTCCGGCATGTTGATGTCCATCAGCACCACATCGGGCTGATACTGCTTGGCCATCGCCACCGCCTCGCGGCCGGTGCCGGCCTTGGCGATCACCTCGATGTCTTTTTCGAAGAACAGCAGCTTCTCAAGGTTGTCGCGTGTCTCGGCGATATCGTCGACGATCAGCACCCGGATCTTCGGCGTCCCTGCGGGGTCCGGCGTTCGCGCTCCTCCAGCCATGTGCGTGCCTCACTCACGTTCAAACGATCAGGAGTTGGGGGTTGGAGATCAGGGGTTCGGCGGCGCCGCCCTGGCCCCTCTTGCTTTTCCAAACCAGGTAATAGGTCATCGGCGATCGGCGCTAGGGGATGCTCCGCCTATGCCCTATCCCCTATGGCCTATGCCCTGCGCTGAAAGTGCACGTGCCCCCGCGCCCCTCGGTCACGGTGTGCTCGGGGTCGGCTGCGGCGTGAGCGCCTCCTGGGCGATCGGCGCGGGCGGGGCCGGCTCCGGCAGCGGCAGCCCGAACTGCCGCACCAGGATATCGAAGGTGGCGCCGGCGGTATCCTCCACGGCGGTGTCGCCGCGGCCGCGCAGCACCAGTGTGATCGGCACATTGCTGGTGCGCGCGAACTCCAGGATCTCGACCTCCTGGTCAGTGAGCGCCAGCAGCAGCAGCCACGAGCCGGGGACGAAGGTGTCCGCCCCGGCGGCGGTCTGGTCCGTCACCGGCTGCCCGTCCGGCCCGGTGGCCGGCGGACCGGCCGGCTGGGCGGTGGGCGTGCCCTCGCCCTCGGGCGGCTGCGGCTTGAGAATCTGCAGCACCTGCGCGTTCTGCACCAGCGTCTTGGTGGACCTGCCGGTGAACGGCTCCTCGACCACCGTAAGCGTCAGCTGGCCGGTGGTCGGGTCCGTCGTCAGGCTCGGGCGGATGATCGTGCGCTGCACCTCGAATGTCATCACCACGTCCACGAAGTCGCCCTGGGTGATCTGGTCGGCCACGCCGCTCAGGTTATTCACCTGCAGCGGGTAGGCCTTCGGCCGCGGCTCATCCGGCGTGTCGGCCGGCGGGATCTGCTGCGAGAGCCCCGGCTCGGTGACCATGTCCCGCCGGATGATCTCGGTGGCGTTGATCTGCCGCAGCGTCAGCATGTTCAGCAGTTCGCCCACGCTGGTGAAGTAGGTGTTGGGCGCGGCGTTGTACTCCGGCTCGGGGATCTCCTGCAGCGTCAGGAACGTCTCGGTGTCGCTGATGACGGTGTTGTTCGGGATATCGATCCGCGCCGCCACCACGCGCTTCAGCGGGACGGGGGTGGGCGGGGCTTGCGCGGCGGGCGGGGTCGTCGGCGTCTGAAGGAAGAACAGGAGCGCCAATGCGCCGCCGACCGCGATCAGGAAGCCCAGAAGCAGGAACAGCCGACCACGCCTCATGTGCGCTTTGCCTTTCTATTGCGGGGCATGCGGAAACGCTGCTTGCCTGTGCGCCCATTATAGCACAGGCAGGCAAGAGTGGGCAGTTTTTGGCGCTAGAACGCCATGATGTTTGCGGAATCACAATGGAGTGCGCTGCAAGCATCCATGGGGTGGGGGTATCCGGGGAGGGTACAGCCCTCCCCGGGCCCCGCCCCTCGGGCCGGGTGGGAGTAGCCGGGGAAGGCACAGCCCTCCCCAGGCTCCGCCCTACGGCGCCTGGCGGACGGAGAGCGGGAGGTAGATCTCCGTCGCGCCGTCTGGCGGCGGCGGCGCGCTGAGCACCACCTGCACCTGCTGGCTGACGTTGTTCTCCTCGGCGGCGTTCGGGTTGCTGAAGCCCACCGCGGTCTCCTTCACGCAGCCCACGACGTTCAGCATGCCGCAGTTCGGCCCGTCCACCACGGCCACCACGGTGTAGGCGCCGGTGGTGGGGAAGAGCGTGGCCAGCGGCAGCCCCTGGCCGTTGCAGATCATCTCGTCCACGCCCGGCGCGCTGTTGTAGCACCAGCGCGCGTCGCTCGAGAGCACCTCGTATACCTTATTGGCCGTCAGCAGGCTGCGGTTGATCTGCATGGTGGCGCGGTTGTACTGGCTGCTCGGGAAGACGTTCGGGAGCGGCGGGGTGTAATCGGCCGGGTTGGGCGTCACGCCCGGCGGGTAGATGAACAGGTCCAGCGCGAACGAGCCGCCATCGCCGTAGTCCGCCGAGACGGTGGGCGGCTCGAACAGGTTCTCGTTCATGATGGTGGTCCTCAGGCCGAGCAGCCCGCCGCTGATGTTCATCAGCGGGGTGACGCCGGCCTCCTTGAACTTGAGGTCGGCGCTGCCGGGGATCTCCACCACGATCGAGAGGCGGATCATCGAGGGCGTGGTCTCCGGGTCGACCCCACGGATGAGCTTGACGCGGTACTGGAAGCAGTTGGCCGGTGCGGTGTCCAGCGCGGCCTCGTTCAGCCCGTTCTGGCTGAAGGTGGCGGGGTCGGTCGTGCCGTCCAGCTCCACCGTCCAGGCGACATCCTCGCGCGTGCGCAGCAGACTGCAGTCGGTGTCGGTGCTGAGCCGGTAGGAGACCTCCAGATCGGCGCCGCCGTCGATGTCCTTGCCGTACCACTTGACGTTCTTGACCTTCACGGCCGTTCCGCCGAGCGCGATCGGGAAGGGTGCGGCGATGTACCAGCCATCCGCGGGGTAGGTCGGCGTGACCGGCGGCTCGCCCACGGTGGCGCGCGAGACGTCCGGGCGCGCCGCGCTGCCGTCGGTGCCGCCGATGTAGTAGACGTAGGCCACGCCGGCGCGGTCCGAGGGCACCACCACATAGCCGCCGTCCATGCGCCTGGGCAGATCGCTCGGCGTGTTGTCCACCAGCCGCTGGAAGTTGCCGCCGGCGCCCTGGAAGTTGGTCAGGATGCCCTGGTCGGTGATCGGGCTGCTGGTCGCCTCCGGGCTGTTGGCGGGGGAGTCGCTGCCTGGGCGCCCACCGAAGGTGTAGATGCTGCGGTCCCACAGGGCCGCGCCGTGGCCGTTGCGGGTATCGAGCAGCGAGCCGTCGCCGGCCGGCGGGCCGACGTCGGTGCGGGCGCTGGCGTCGAAGGTGATCGTGCCGTTGCTGTTGATGATCCCCTTCACCACGCGGCTGGTGAACTTCGCCTCGGTGGGGTCGGTCCGCCCGCCGGTCAGGAAGAAGGCGCGCTCGACGGGGCTGCCCGGCCCGGCGCCGGGGAACTCGCCGTACACCAGCGCCGCGTTATAGAAGCCCGGGTGGTTCATCGGGTCGCTCAGCGGGATATCGAAGAAGGTGGCCGGATTGTTTGAGGTCGACTTCCAGGTAATGTCACCAGTGGCCGTGTTGGTGATCTCGGCATAGATGATGCGGTTGGTCGCGGCGGGGGTGGAACTGGTGGTGAGGAGCTGCCGCCCGCCGACGACGTACAGGTAGGTCTTGCCGCCGGCCTCGGCGATGAAGGCCGACGCGCCGTCCACCCCGCGCGCGGCGGTATTAAAGGGGCCATAGACTGCCGGGATGAAGCCATCCACCCCATTCGCTGCGTTGTTGTCGCTGTCGCCCACAGGACGCCAGCCGGTCAGCACGCCGCCCTGGACCGTGCCCACCAGCACCGAACGGCTGGAGTAGATCTGCCCGAGGAGAAAGGTGCCGCCGATGACGTAGATCAGGCCGTTGCCGGCGGCGGCGTCGGTGACGAGGGCCGCCAAGGCCACGCTGGCGCGCCCTGCCGTCTGCCCGGTGAAACCTGAGGTGGCCGAATGGGAGACGGCGGGCAGCGGCGGAGCCGCCCCCCAGGCCACCTGGCCGGTGGCCTGGTCCACCACACCGCGATACACGACGTTGCTGGGGGCGGTGCCGGTATTCCCGCCGATAGCGAAGATATACTTGCCGATCGCCACTGCCTTGATGTCGGTGCGCGCTTCAGGCAGCGGGTTAGCGGCGTTCACGAAGTCCAGCGTGCCGACGGGCGCGAGTTGGACGCCGCCGAGGTGGCTGGCGGGGGTCTCGCCGGTCTGCTCCACCAGCGAGCTGAGCAGGAAGGTCGAGCCGGCCTCGCCGAACTCGGCGGTGGTGTCGTCCACCGGCACAGCGAACTCGACGGCGGCGCGCGCCGGGGCGGCCGGGAGCGCACCAACCAGCGCGGCGCACAGCGCGATCAGGATCAGGCTGCGGGCATGGCGCGATGGGAGCCGCGGTGCGAACATCGCTGGGTCCTTTCTCTCCAAAGACGCGGGGAGGGCGGGCGGCCCCGCCCAAAGAATCGCAGCCGAGACGCGCAGGAAGCGGCGCGCGACCCGGCTGCGTGGCCTGTTTTCGAAGGTGAATGGGAGGGGTTCAGGGAGGGCTTCGCCCTCCCTGGCCCTCTCCTTAGGGCGTGGGCGTCCCCTCGGTGGCGCAGACGCTGCCGTTCAGGTCCAGCGTGAACGGGTACTCGACCACCCCGCTGAGCGAGGCGGCGCGGCTGGTGACGCTCACCGAGACCTGCTGGCTGCTGGGCGTGGTGTTCACGAACAGGTCGTACACGCGCGCCGTCTCATCCTCCGCCGGCTTGTGGCCGATCCAGGCCTTCAGGGTGTAGGCGCCGGGCGGCAGATTCTCCACCACGTAGCCGAGCTTGCCGTCCGGCCCGCTGGCGGTGATCGCCGCGGTGAACTGCTGCCCGGTCTCATTGTGGGTCAGGTAGACCTCGCCGACCTTCGGGTAGGGCAGCTGCGGGAAGGCCGAGGAGGCGCTGGTGTCCGAGGACATGGTGTTGGTCTGGGTGCCCTTGCCGGCGATGCACTGGCCATACACCGCATCGTCCTGGATATCGTTGAAGATCTCGCTCAGGCGTCCCCCGTCCGAGGCCGGGTAGACCAGTTCAGGGTCGCTGGCGACGGCGCTCAGGCCGGTGCGCTCGATGTCGCCGAGGGCTACCACGTAGATCGCGCCATCGGTCGGCTCGACGTGGCTGCTGTACAGGGTGCGAGCCTCGTCGACCATCGCCTGGAGCGGGGCGGCCACCGGCGGGTTGGTGCCGGGGATGTAGCCCGCCTGGCAGGCCACTGTCTCGGCGCTGCACCCGCCATAGTTGTTGAGCATGCCGTTGCGCAGCACGTTGGCCACACCGTCGGTCACGACGATCACGACGCGGCGGTAGCGCTTGCCGTCGGGCGCGGTCTTCGGCGCGCCGTCGAACACTTGGGCGGCACGCGCCAGGCCCACCGCTGTCGGCGTGGCGCCGTCGGTCAGGTAGGGGTTGTTGTTGACCATGCCGGCGTCGCGAATCGCGGTCTTCAGTTCGCTGGGGTTATTGCTCCAACCCGAGGGGAAGACCGCCGTGAGGCTGGCCACCGCCTCGGCGTTATTGCCGGTGATACCCTGGTTGTTGACGTAGTCGCCGAAATCGCCGGAGAAACTGACGATACGCATCACATCGTAGGGGCGGTTGGCGGACTGACGCCCCAGTTCATCGACGAAGTCGTTCAGCACCTGCTTCGCGATGTAGATGCGGCGCTCCTGCTCGGTGGGCCAGGCGGTGAGTGGGCCGCTGGTGCACTGCACCTCGCCGCTGACGCACGAGACGGTGTTGCCGTTGATCTTACCCTCGCCGGCGAAGTTCCAGCTCATCGAGCCGGTGGTGTCCAGCACCACCAGGAACTGGATCGGGCCGTTAGTGTTGTTCTGCTGGCGGAAGCGCGGGATGTAGGAGACCTGGCCGGCCAGCGTCAGCGTCGGCGCTGGCGGCGGGTTGGTCTCCAGCGAGGCGCACCGGCCGCCCTCGCGGACGTAGGCCAGCGTCAGGAATGGGCCACCGGCGTCCTGCCCGTAGTCCAGCAGCAGGAAGGCGCCGAGCGTCTCCACGTAGTAGGCCGGGTCGGTGGGGCGGCCGTTATCGTAGCGGAACAACGGCAGCGTCATCAGGGTGCGGTTCTTCTTGTGGTACTCGAGCTGGGCGAGCACCGGCCCGGTGAAGGGCGGCTGGCCGTGGGTGCGGAAGTCGTTACCGTAGACCCAGTCACCGTCGGAGAAGATGTTCGGCTCGCGCGGGTAGCCGGCCGGCTCGGCCGGCCCCTCGGTGATCTCGGGCCAGGGCTTGACCTCGGTGAAGCCGTCGCTCAGGTTGCCGTCGCCGGCCAGCATGGTGGCCAGGTGGTCACGGTTGCCGCTCTGCTGCTTGGTGTTGTGCCAGCGCAGCAGGGCGAATCCGCCGGTGGGGTTGGTACCGATGTCGTAGAGGTAGATCTTCTTATATTTGAGCGGCGGGTCGTTGTAGGTCTCGTCGGTGTAGAAGCCGTCGTGCTGGACGAAGCCGGTGGTGTTCAGCGCCGGCTGGCCGCCCACGGTGTAGCGCACGCCGATCGGGTAGATTCCCGAGGTGCAGATGCCGAGCTTGGAGAAAGCGTACGAACTGACGGGCAGTTCATCGGCGCCGAAGAGCCGCGCGAAGTAGGTGGCCACCACGCCGTTCACATCCACGCGGATGTACTTCACGCCGGCGGTCCGTTCGCTGGCGCACGATGAACCCACATCGTCGCCGCACGGGACGATCACCGCGCCGGAGGCGTCCAGATACTGGACCTTGAGGGTGCGCTCGCCCGGCTCGGGCGTCTCGCCCATGGGTGTCACGCGCACGCCGTTGGCGGCGAGCGACTGCTCGATCGCCCGGCGCACGGTCCCGTTGGTGCTGTTGGAGGCGAGGTAGTTGTTCATCCCCGCCAAGGCGGCGGCGTTGGTGCCGCGCACGATGTTGCGCTGCTCGGCGTACGTCTGGCCCACGTCCACGGCCAGCGCGACCATGCCGAACAGGAACACCAGCATCGCGGCGATGAGCGGGATGCTCTGTCCGTGTGACTTGTGTTGAACCAGACTGGCCTTCATAGGTCCCTCTTTCAGCGATGTGTTGCTGCAACGTCGTGCTGCGTCGGCCCCCCAATTGTCTCGTCGCCGGGCGGGGCGGCCGGGGGAGGTCCACCCCTACGATGGTGTCTCGGCTGGCGCCGCCTCGCACTCCGGTGCGACGGTGCGGAATAAAGACTCTCAGTTGTTTGCGGGGGCCTGCGGCCCCCGTCCCCCCGCCGGGAGATGAGGAGGGGCTGTGCCCCTGCCTGAGCTCCTCCCGTGGGAGCCTGCGGCCTCCGCAGAGCAGATACCTGTTATGAGCCGCTGCGCGTCGGCCGGAGCGTGGGCGGCGGCTGCGTCGCCGGCGGGCGCGTGTTCGTCGGGCGCGGTGTGTTGGTCACAGCGCGCGTCGGGCGCGGTGTGTTGGTCACAGCGCTCGTCGGGCGCGGCGTGCGCGTGGGCCGCGGCGTACACACCGACGGCGGGCAGGTCGTGCTGGTCGGGCGGCGCGTGTTCGTCGGCGTGGGCGTCAGCGTGGCCGGCACCGGCAGTTGCGGCGTGCGCGTCTCGCCTGGCTGCACCGTGTTGGTGGCCGTGGCCGTGTTGGTGGCCGTGTTGGTCGGTGTCACCGGCGTGTTAGTGATCTGCATGGGCGTGTTGGTCGGCGCGCCGGCCTGTGTGAAGCCCGCGCGCAGCGGCATCACGAAGGCCGAGCGCAGCGGCACCTTGTCGTCCCACACCGGGTCGATCAGCGGGAAGACCGTCTGGTGGTCGCTGATCACCACCACCCGCACGTGGCAGCTGCGTGTCGGATCCACCAGGCTCTGGCAGGGCGTGGTATCGACGCTGTCCACATCATCCGCCAGGCCGTTGGGGTCGTTGGTCGGGTCGCTGTCGCGGTTGACGTCCTCGATCGCCTGGACGCGGATGTAGTGGTCGATCACGCGCACATAGCCCTCGCCGGGTGAGGCGGGGAGCAGCCTGGTGAACTCGTCGAGCCGCCCATCGCCGTTCGTGTCCCGACCGAACTGGAACAGATCCGGGTACTTATCGCTGATATTCAGGTCGGGCAGGCGCGTGTAGCCGGCCGGCTGGCGGCCCTCGGGGAGCAGGCCGGTGACGGCGTCGACCGTGCCGTCGCCGTCGGCGTCGAAGCCGTACTGGAAGCGGTCGAAGATGCCGTCGCCGTTGTCGTCCACCGCGTCCGGGCCGTCTGGTGGCTCGTTCGAGTCGGTTACGAAGGCATCGGGGATGCGGTCGCTGTTCAGGTCTTGCATGTCCACGAAGCCGATGCCGCCGGTGGCGCCGGCCTCCATGCGCACGCGCTGCCGGATCTCGTCCAGGTCCAGCTGCGCGATGCCGAGCGCATCCACCGTGAGGTGGCGGCTGCCGTACTGCGCGCCCTCTTGCGCGGCGTTGCTGATGCCCTGCAGGTTGAGGAACACCAGGCCCAGATCGACGGCTGCGGCCAGCAGGAGGAGGATCAGGGTCGAGGCGAGCGCGAACTCGACCAGCGCCTGGGCGCGATCGGTCAGCTGTTTCACACGTCGGAGCATGCGTCCCCCCCGAATCATGGCTGGAAGTCGTCCGGCCACCGCTTACAGGCGATGCTGCCGCGATCCTCGTACTCGGGGTTCGGGTTGCTGCCCAGGCTCTCGATCGAGCGCTGGGCGATGGCGGTGACGTGCATGGTCCCGGTACCGTTGCCGAGCGCGCCAGCGAAGAAGCTGACGAGCGGCGTGAGCGGCTCGATGTCGTGCTCGATGACCACCTCGATCGGCCGGCCGAGCTTGCGGACCTCCTCGCCAGGCGGCGCAGGGAGGTAGCGGATGCGCACGTGCTGCGGGTCGATCTGGAATTCGCCGCTGACGTCCCGTGCCTGGTCGATGATGTGGCTCATGCACGGGTCGCTCTTATAGAAGGCCGGGTCGCCGGAGGCGGCCGCCTGGGCCAGCGTCTCGGGGTAAGGTGGCACCTTGGAGGCCTCCTCGGAGGCGCTGCGCGCGGCGTTGAAGATCGTCACGTAGCCCCAGATGTAGTACGAGAGGTCGATGATGCCGAACAGCAGCGCCAGCATCAGCGGCAGCAGCAGGGCCATCTCCACCAGCGACTGGCCACGTTTGCGGCGACGCATAGTACATCCTTACTCAGACTCTGCCCCGGTCGTCCAGCCTGATTATAGGCTCCAGAAGGCCCAGGCAACAATAGTCCGAAGGTACTGAAGGGCAAAAGATGACATTTCGGTGACAGTTCGCGGCTGAGACACGGTGCGTCTGGCATCGGGTATGCTGGCGGCGCCACCACGCCCGGCCCGTGAACGGGCGGGCTATCCCTGACGAAGGCCGCCTGCGCGGCCTGCAGGACAGCCCGCGGCGGCGGGCTTGGCAATAGGTAGCCCGCCGCTTGAGCGGCCGGGCGTGATGCCAAGCCAGCTACCCAATTATTTCGGAAAGGTTCATAAGCGGGCTACGCCCGCGGTGCCCTCTAGGCCCCGATTCAGCACTTTTGGTGGAGCGGGCGGAGGGCAGAGGGCACCTCGCCCCGAACGGCTCACGAAACCCCGCTAACCCGCACCCACACGCGGAATGTGCCCTACGGCGCCAGCCGCACTCCCCCGAACTGCACGCCGAGGCGGCGCGGGTCGCGGCCCTGCGGGTCGTCCCGCGCGGGGATCCACGGCTCGCTCTGGATGTGGAGCAGCAGCGTACTTTCCGCCGCCAGGCCCGGCTCGATCGGGAGCGTGTACTCGGCCAGGGACTCGCCGAGGGTGAAGCAGCGCGGTTGGGCTGCTGCGCTCACCTGCCCGGCCGCCCCATTCGGGTGCAGGCTGAGGCAGGCGCGCGCCGGACCGAGGGTGGCGGGGCGCCGGCCGCCGGCGAGTCGCACGGTGAGCGTGCTGGCGTCGGCGGGGAGCGCCAGGCGCAGCAGCGCGTCGCCGTTGGTCCAGGCCACCTGCGCGCCGCCGGCGGTCTCGGCGCGGTACAGGCCGCGCAGTTGGGCGGCGGTGTCGCCGGGGGCGAGGGCGCGCGGCGCGGGGGGCGCTGCGGCGGCGGGGAGCACCCGGTAGAGCGTGAAGGAGACCTGGAAGTCCTGTACGTTGCGCGGTTTCTGGTCGGTGAGTTGCTCGAACTCCTTGAGATCGAGCGCGATCGTCCCGGCGGGCTCGAGCGCCAGGCCGGGAAACGCCAGCCCGCCGCTGGCCCCGAGCGCCAGGTAGACCTGCCGGCCGCGCGCCTGCCACTCCTGCAGGTAGCGGGCGAGCTGCGCGGCGTAGCGCTCCGGCTCGCGGCTCTTGACCGTGAGCGCGTCCACGCCGAAGGCGTAGGTCAGCGGCGTGGCGATCACGTCCGGCAGATCGCGTGACTCGGCGTAGGTGGGCGCGCCGCCGCGCAGCAGCACCACATCCCCCGGCCGGAAGCGCCCGGCTGCGTCGGCGATCTGCCCCAGCGCGCCGCCGTACTCGGTGTGGCGGAAGATCGGCAGGCCGGTGAGAACCAGGAATGCCGTCAGGGCGAGCGTCAGAACGCCGCACGCCACACGCCGAAGGCGTTCCCGGCTCTGCCGGATACGACGAACGAGGAACGACGAACGATCACGACTACCGTGTTGGTCGTTGGTCGTCGGTCGTTGGTCGTTCGTCAGGCGCGCCAGCGCGACGAGCGCGTAGGCTGTCCCTATGGCGAGCGCCGGGTAGACCTGCGGCACATAGCGGCGCAAGATGTAGATGTAGTGCTGGTCGCTGGTGCCGTAGGTGAGCCGCACGAAGGTGACGCCGGCCACCAGCGCGACCACCAGGAACAGCCAGGCGCCGGGGGGCGGCCTGCGCCACAGCAGCGCCAGCCCGAGCAGGCCGAGCGCGACGCCGAGCGGCGAGGTGTACCAGCCGACGCGCACCAGGTTGGCCTGTGAGTTGGCGAACTGCGCGCGCAGCACCAGCCGGTCGCAGGCCCGCAGCCGCTCCACGGTGGCCGCATCCAGCGCGGCCGGGTCCAGCAGGCCGTCGCGGATCAACTCCGGGACGGTGCGGCCGTCCGCCTCGGACGGGAGCAACTCCCGGCGCAGCGCCACGCACGCAGCCGGGTCCGGCGGGCGCTGGCCGCGCAGGCGCTGCGGCAGGCCGCCGAGCCATGCGGCGAGCGGGTCCACGTAGGCTGGCGCCGCGATCGGCGCGCCGACGTAGCCCTGCAGGGCCAGGCAGGGGCCTTCTGGCTGGCGCAGTTGGGCGGGCGCGAGGCAGGAGGGCAGCGCGGTGAGCGTCTGGCCGGTGAGGATCTGCGGGCGCACCAGGTAGGCGTAGGCGCCGAGCAGTAGCGTGGCGGCAGCGGTGAGTGTGAGCAGCGGACGGGCGGCGCGGCCGAGCGCGGCCTCGGCCCGGCGAATGAGCGGCTGCCCAGAGCGGTGCAGCGCCAGGAGCGCCAGCACCAGCAGCGCCAGGAATGCCAGTTCGAGCGCGATGCGCCCCACGTTCCAGGGCGCGTCCGTTGTGGGGGGCATACCGGCGACGGGCGGGCAAGGCTGCAGCGTGAGCGGCGAGCAGGGGCGCAGCAGGTAGGTGCGGCGCAGCTCCGGGGTGAGGAATGGCAGCGCGATGAGCGCCGTGACGGCGAAGTCCTGCAGGCGGGC
>DATMBA010000734.1:0-15559 GCA_035559635.1 Roseiflexaceae bacterium | reverse complement strand
GGGTTCGCGGGGGCCGCAGGCCCCCGCACCCCCACGCTGCGGGCAGCGCCCGCTTATTTGAAAAGTAATGGTACTAGGGCCTATCCGCAAACGGCGTTTGCGGGGGTTTGGGGGCGCAGCCCCCAAACAATCTTTTCAAAGGTTCTTTTGAAGGGGCTGTGCCCCGCCAAACCTCCCGCTTTGCGGATACGCCCTCGATCTTGTGGACTCGTGTGAAGCAATGATGCTTCTTGTGGCAAAGGAGGCCACTGTGCCCAACACGCCCGAGTTCGCCGCCGCGCTGGAGGCGTTCGAGCGCGCCTACCCCTCCTTCACCCGCACCCGCGCGCTGGACGAACTGCGGGCGCGCGAGTACGCCCGCCTGGACGCCCAGGGGCACGTGTACCTGGACTACACCGGCGGTGGGCTGTACGCCGAGTCGCAGCTGCGCGAGCACATGGCCATGCTCGGCGAGCAGGTGTTCGGTAACCCGCACTCGAAGAACCCCACCTCGCAGGCCATGACCCAGCTGGTGGAGCGGGCGCGCCGCTTCGTGCTGGAGTACTTTAACGCCGCGCCGGAGGAGTACGCCGCGATCTTCACGCCCAACGCCAGCGGCGCGCTGCGGCTGGTGGGCGAGGCCTACCCTTTCGGTCCCGGCGGCCACTTCCTGCTCACCGCCGACAACCATAACTCGGTCAACGGCATCCGCGAGTTCGCCTGGCGCGCCGGCGCGGACGTGACCTACGTGCTGGTGACGCCGCCGGAGATGCGCGTGGACGCCGGGGCGCTGCGCGAGCAGTTGGGGCGGGCGCAGGGTGGCCACCGGCTGCTCGCCTACCCGGCGCAGTCCAACTTCACCGGCGTGCAGCACGCGCTGGAGTGGATCGGCGAGGCGCAGCAGGCTGGCTGGGACGTGCTGCTGGACGCGGCGGCGTTTGTGCCGACCAACCGGCTGGATCTGGACGCCTGGCGGCCGGACTTCGTCTCGCTCTCGTTCTACAAGATGTTCGGTTACCCCACCGGCGTGGGCTGCCTGCTGGCGCGCCACGCGGCGCTGGCGAAGCTGCGGCGGCCCTGGTTCGCCGGCGGCACGATCAGCATCGTCTCGGTGCAGGGGCGCGGCTGGCACTACCTGCTGCCAGGCGAAGCAGGGTTCGAGGACGGCACGGTGAACTACCTCGCCCTGCCGGCCGTCGAGATCGGGCTGCGACACATGGCGCGGGTCGGCGTGGAGCTGATCCACGAGCGGGTGATGTGCCTCACCGGCTGGCTGCTTGCGCAGCTGCGGGCGCTGCGCCACGCCAACGGCGCGCCGCTGGTGCGCGTCTACGGGCCGGCGGACTGTACCGCTCGCGGCGGGAACATCGCCTTTAACCTCTTCGACCCATACGGGCGGCCGCACGATTTCCGGCGCGTCGAGGCGCTGGCGGCCAAGGCGCGTATCTCGCTGCGCACCGGCTGCTTCTGCAACCCTGGCGCTGGCGAGATCGCTCACCACGTGACCAGGGACGAGATGGCACAGTGTTTCACCGGGGATAAGCCGGTCTCGTTCGAGGAGTTCTACGAGTTGCTGCGCCCCACCGGCAAGCACCCCAGCACGGTACGCATCTCGGTGGGCCTGGCGACGAACTTCGCCGACGTGTACAGCTTTGTCCAGTTCGCGCGCGGCTTCCTGGACGCGCCGGCGGAGGATGCGCCCGCCACCTCCGCGCCACAGCACGCCCGGCTGACGAGAGATGCGGGGTAGCGGCTGAGGGCTTGCCCTCTCAGCGCGATCTACCGCCCGCGGCGCGGCAGGGGCAGCAGGGAGGGCACACCCCGCGCGGAGGCTCGGAGGGGCGCAGCCCCTCCGAATAAACTCTTTGTGGGGGCCGGAGGCCCCCGCGTGTGCGCGCGAGTAAAAGGACTGACTGATGAGCGCCACGACTGCGACGGACCACCCGCTCCGCATCCTGGGCGTCTTCGCGCACCCCGACGACGAGAGCTTCTGCGCCGGCGGCACGCTGGCCAGGTACGCGGCCGCCGGCGCGGAGACGATGGTGGTGTCCGCCACGCGCGGGGACGCCGGGCAGATCCGCGACGCGCGCGCTGCCACGCGCCGCACATTGGGCGAGGTGCGCGAGCGCGAGCTGCACGCAGCCTGCGCCCGGCTCGGTGTGCGCCACGCGCTCTGCCTGGACTACGGCGACGGCACGCTGAAGGACATCGACCAGGAGGCGCTGACGGGCCACGTGGCGCGCATCATCCGCGGCTTCCGGCCGGACGTGGTGATCACCTTCGGCGAGGATGGCGCCTACGGCCATCCGGACCATATCGCGATCAGCACGGCCACCACGGCGGCCTGCCGGCGCGCCGGCGACGCGGCCGCGTTCCCCGAGCAGCTCGCCGAGGGGCTGATGCCCCACGCGCCGGGGAAGCTCTACCACAGCCACTTCCCCCGCAGCCGCCTGCTGCTGCTGGAGCGCCTGGTGCAGTGGCTGATGGGGCACGAGGCGCGCTTCCGCGGCTCGTACGACTTCATCCGGGCGCTGCTGCTGCTGGCCGAGGAGACCAACCTGCTCGGCTACGCCGCCGACCACGTGGACGTGCAGTGGTACCCGCCGGGGTTCTACATCATCGAGCAGAACGAGCCGGCCAGCAAGCTGTACCTCATCCTCTCCGGCCAGGCGGAGGCCATCCGCGAGGACCCCGACGGCGCGCTGCACCCGCTCGAGCGCCTGCAGCCGGGGGCCTTCTTCGGCGAGCAGGGCCTGGCGCACCACAAGCCGCGCAACGCGCACGTGGTGGCGGTGGACAGCGTGACGTGCCTGGTCTTCGCTCCCAGCGCTCCCACCGCCTTCGCTGGCCGCGGCGCCACGGCGAGCGCGGACCTGGAGACACACATCAGCCAGAGCCAGGAGGAACTGTGCGGCGGCGCGACGACTTGCATCGACGTGCGCGACTTCGTGGGGCAGAAGATGGCGGCGATCGCAGCGCACCGCACCCAGTACCCGCTCGAGCCGGATATGCTGCCGCTGAGCATGCTCCAGGAGATGATGGGCCGCGAGTACTTCGTGCGCGTCCTGCCGCCGCTGACGCTGGAGTGCGAACTCTAAAAAGCTCCCCGCAAACCGTTCGGTTTGATGGGAGAGCCAGGGAGGGCGAAGCCCTCCCTGGCTCTCCCCGTACCGCGGACTATTGTGGTTCCATGTAGTGCGTAGCGAATCCAGGAAGGACACGAAGGACACAAGAATAGCCAGCGCGACGGCCACAGGAGCTGCCAGATCGCCGCACCTTCGTGCCCTTCGTGGATCAGTTCGGCGCCGATATGCTACCAATGCTCCAGGAGTGTCTATGCCCGTCTCGACCGCCAGCTCCCAGCTGATCTACGACGCGCTCAAGGTGTGCGGCGTCCGGCTGATCTCCGCGCTGCCGGAGACGTGGCTCGTCCACCTCATCCGCATGGCGGAGGAGGACCCGGAGATGACACTGGTGCGGCTGGCCAAGGAGGAGGAGGGGGTGGGGATCTCGGCCGGCGCCCACCTGGCCGGCGTGAGGTCCGCCCTGCTGATGCAGAACCACGGCTTCCTGCAGAGCATCAACGGCATCGTCTCGCTGGCGCGGCTGTATCGCATCCCGCTGCTGATGCTGATCAGCTACCGCGGCGAGTTCGGCGAGCGCGACCCGTGGCAGACGGAGGGCGGCGGCGTGACCGAGGCGCTGCTGGACGCGCTGAGCATCCCCTTCAGCCGCCTGGAGGAGCCTGGCCACGTCGCGCGCCGCATCCACAAGGCCCAGACGCTGGCTGAGTCCTCGCTGAAGCCGGTGGCGCTGCTGCTCTGCCGGGATCTGATGTGGGAGGATTAGGGGGTTCTGGGAGGGCGAAGGCCGCCCAGAACGCTCCTCGCGGAGAAGCTATGCTCCGTCTTGACGCCCTCAAGGCTATTTACGGCCAACTCGAGCGCTGCGTGGTGGTCACGATCATGGGAGCGGTGGCGGCCGAGCTGCAGTCGATCGGGCACCGGCCGAACTTCTTCTACCTGCAGCACGCGATGGGCCTGGCCTCTTCCATGGGGCTGGGGATCGCGCTGGCGCGCCCGGAGCTGCAGGTGGTGGTGCTCGACGGCGACGGCTCGGTGCTGATGAACCTCGGCGGGCTGACGACGCTGGCGCGCTACCGGCCGAAGAACCTGCTGCACGTGGTGTTCGACAACGAGAGCCTGCTCTCGGTGGGCGGCTTCCCCACCGCCACCGCCACCGGCAGCGATATCGCCGCCATCGCCGCGGCCGCCGGCGTGCCGCGCACCGCCACCGTGCGCGACCTGGAGGCGTTCGCGGCGGCCTTCGACTCTGCGCTGGCCGCCGGCGAGTTGACGACGTTGGTGGCGAAGGTGGAGGCTGTAGGCCCCAGGGCGTTCGTCACCGACCTGCCGCTGCTGGAGAACCGCTTCCAGTTCGCGCGCTACCTGAAGATGTTGCCCGTTGAACGTTAGCGCACTCGCACGTTCGCGGCGAGCGGGAGCGCTTGCCTGCGAGACGTGCATCAGGCGCCCCGAACGTTCAACGTTCCAACGTGCAACGTGCGACGTGAGAAGGAGACCACGATGTCCCATGTTCTGACGCGGCTGATCGAGGAGTTGAACGCCGGCACGCTCAAAGTGGTGGACCTGACACAGCCGCTGGGGCCGGAGACGCCGGTGATCGGGCTGCCGCCGATCTTCGCCTCCTCGCCCGGTGTGACGATCGAGGTGATCTCGCGCTACGATGAGCGCGGGCCGGCCTGGTACTGGAACACGCTGCACCTCGGCGAGCACACCGGCACCCACTTCGACGCGCCGGTGCATTGGGTCACCGGCAGGGATCTGCCGGAGAACCGCTGCGACACCATCCCGGCGCGGCGCTTTATTGGACCGGCCTGCGTGATCGATGTGTCGCGCGAGGTGGCCGAGGACCCGGACTTCCTGCTGACGCCCGAGCGCATCCTGGCCTGGGAGGCCGAGCACGGCCGCATCCCGCCCGGGGCGTGGGTGCTGCTGCGCACCGAGTGGAGCAAGCGCAGCGGCGCGGCGTTCCTGAACGTGGGCGAGGACGGGCCGCACAGCCCCGGCCTCCACAAGTCGGCCTCCGAGTTCCTGGCCCGCGAGCGGGACGTGCTTGGCGTGGGCGTCGAGACCGTCGGCACCGACGCTGGCCAGGCGGGCCGGTTCGACCCGCCGTTCCCCAACCACGCGGTGATGCACGGCGCCGGGAAGTTCGGCCTGGCCAGCCTGTGCAACCTGGACCAGCTCCCGCCCACCGGGGCCGTAGTGATCGCCGCACCGCTCAAGATCGTGGACGGCAGCGGCAGCCCGCTGCGCGTCATCGCCATCGCGCCGACCTCTAGCTGAACGCTACGACAAGGTTCGCGCGGACGGTCGCGGCGCCTGCACGACTCGGCGGCACACCTCCGCCCAACGGCCGACTTGACTCCGGGGCGCGCCCGATCTATACTCGAAGAACAAACCGAACGGTCGGTTTTGTAGGAGAGCCGCAATGACCAAGGGCGAAGAGACGCGCCGGCGCATCGTGGCGCGGTCGGCGCCGGTCTTCAACACGCGCGGGTACGTCGGCACCTCGTTGGCGGATCTGACGCGGGCCACGGGGCTGGAGAAGGGCGGCATCTACAACCACTTCGCCAGCAAGGAGGCGCTGGCGCTGGCGGCGTTCGACTACGCGATCGCGGAGATCGAGCGGCGCTACGTGGCGGCGCTGGAGGGCAAGCAGGCCGCATCCGAGCGCCTGCTGGCGATTATACACACCTTCGCGCAGCAGGCCGAGGCGCCCTGGCTCCCGGGCGGCTGCCCGATCAGCAACACTGCCCTCGAAGCGGATGACACCTCGCCAGCGCTGCGTGAGCGCGCCCAGGTGGCCATGACGAGCTGGCATCGGCTGATCGGCGCCACCGTCAAGCGCGGCGTGCTAAGCGGCGAGCTGCGGGCCGACGCCGACCCCTATATGGTGGCCACAGTGCTCAGCGCCACGCTCGAGGGCGCGCTGATGCTCAGCCAGCTCTACGGCGACCCGGCGTACATGCGGCGCGCGGTGGCGCATCTGGAGGAGTACGTTCGCTCGCTCGCGGCGCCGCCCGCCCCGGAGGCGGCCGCAGGCGCGGACGAAGCGATCCCCTGAGATGTGCCCATCGCTGATGTGAACGAGCGTTGGCGGTGTTAGAAAAGACGGACCGGTCGGTTTTTTTTATCTGGCAGGGCTGAGATACGGCCGGACGCTCCAGGGGACGGGCGCGGGAACGGTGAGGGAACGGCCGGCCAGTACGCTCCGTGGCGCGAGCCCGCGGGCAGGGGGAGGGCGCGGTCCTCCCGGAAATCATCTCACGAATTGATTGTCGCGAAGGAGCGTGTGCGATGAGCGTCTTCTCGTTGCTGAACCTACCGGCTGTTAGGGCGGCCCGCCGCCCGCCGGCCGGGCTGCCGGTCGCGGTGCGCGGCGGGCAGGCGCTCATCCTGCGCCCCGTGGCGCCGGAGGACGCCGCAGATCTCGCGGCGTTCTTTGGCCGGCTCTCGCCGCGCACACTTTACCTGCGCTACTTCACGCCGCTCCCGGCCATGCCGCCGGAGCGTGCCTCCCAGGAGATCGCGCGGCTGATGAGCGCCGGACGGCGCACGTTCGTCGGGCGGCTCGCCGACCACCGGGGGCGTCCGGCAGCGGGGCAGGCGCTGGTGGCGGTGGTGGAGCTGGCGCTCTTGCCGGAGCATCCGGAAGTGGCCGAGCTGGCGCTGGTGGTGGAGGACAGCTACCAGCGCCAGGGGATCGGCAGCGCGATCTGCGCCGCCCTGCCGCGCCTTCTGGCCGGGAGCGGCCTGGTGGGGCTGCGCGCCACGGCGCTGGCGGAAAACCGGGCCGTCGGCCGGCTGTTCGCGGCGATCGGCCCGTACGCCGCTCTTCGGATCGGCGAACTGACGGAGTACGAGGCGGCGCTATAATCGTTGTGCGGCACGCAGCAGGAGGCCCGGAGGAACGCTACGCTCCTCCGGGCCTCCTGCTGCGTGCCGTGGTTTCTCTCACGGCCGCGCTATGGCTGTTCCTGGTAGACCGAGCCGGTGCCGAAGTTCAGCGGCGCAGCCGGCGCCTGAGCTGCCTTCCGCGCTGCCTCGCTCGCGTACGCGTCGTAGTAGCCCGTCCCGTAGTTCGCCGGCCGGCTCGGCGCGGCCACCTCCCCATAGGGCTGCCCGTCGTAGACCGAGCCGGTGCCGAAGTTCAGCGGCGCGGCCGGCGCCCGCTCCGCCGGCGCGAGGCTGGCCGACCCGCTGCTGACGCCGGAGGCGAAGCGCACCTGGCCCGCCAGTGTCACGACGATCGCGAGGGCGACCAGCCCCACCGCGACGATCCACTGCCAGCTGATCAGAGGTGATCCAGAAGTTCGCTGCATACGCATTGATTTGCTCCTTTTCTGTGGGCTGCGCCCTGCTCAATAGTACCTACGGTGGGTGGGGTTTCACGGGAGGGCCTGGCCCTCCCGTGGCCCTCCCCTTCGGGAGGTGCCGAGGAGGGATGCACCCGCGGCTCCTCCTCGGGTGGGGGCTGCGGCCCCCGAAAACCCCGCCGGACAGTCGCTCTAGTTCGTCCGCACCTCCAGCTTCAGCCGCAGGCTGACGCCGTCCGAGCTATTGAGGCCCAGCATCGTCTGCTCCGCCTCGCCGCGCGCGTCGCGGTACTCCCCTGTGCCGCCGGTGATGGCGCGCTCGATCGCCACGCCCACGTCGGCCAGCTCGTAGCCCTCCAACACCAGCGTCCGGTTGCCAAGCTCCTGGCCGAAGTTGTAGAGCTGGGTGGTGATCACCATCGGGCCGGCCTTGGCGTGCGCCCCCTCCCCCACGAAGTAGCCGCGGCAGGTCCACTCGCCCAGCACCTTGTCCGGGAACTCCGGCTCGACCTTCACAATGGCGCCGCTGGCATCGCGCGTGGTGATCACGCCATTGCAGCGTCCCTCCTCGCAGCTGATGGTGCCGGCCGGGTAGATGTAGCCCTGGGTGATGAACGAGCTGCCGTGCTTGGGCAGGCCGTCCTCGAAGGCCACGTCGGTGTCGAAGACGAAGCGGCCCATGTCCTCCGCGACGTCGAACTCCAGCACCTCCACCCTGCCGCGGCCGCGCTCGGCGTACGCGGCGTTCACGGTCGGGACGAGGGCGGCGATCAGGCCCAGCGCGCCGATGATGATGGCGATCAGGCGGTTGCGACTCATGGTGTTCTCCTTTGTGTCAGTCCGAATGACGTTATGGCTGCAGTGTATGGGCGGGCCGTTCTCCCACCGCTCCCGCGCCCATTCCTGGGAGCGTTCCTTTTAGGTACTGCGCGCACAGCGCCGGTGGGAGCAGGAAGTGATGCGAGGGGCAACCCCTCGCGCTCCCCGCTATCGGCGCTCGGCTAGCCGTGGTCGCGGGCTGGCGCGGCGAGCACGAGCGCTGCGATCAGCGCCAGCCGGGCGCCGGCACGCCGGCGCCCACGCGGGTGTGGAATGATGCTGGTGAACAAACCGCTATACATCTCTCGTTCCTCTCAGCAAACAGATAGCGGTAAAGACTCTTCTGGAGGGGCTCAGCCCCTCCAGACCTCCCCACAGGGCGCGGAGGGAGCGCCCCCTCCGTTCCGGGGCACTCCGTTCCCTCCGCTCCCCCTCCGTTGCCAACCCCTACCCCCCTACCCCGGCCTGACATTCTGATTCAGCCGGAACAGGTTGTGCGGGTCGTACCTGGCCTTCAGCGCCGCCAGCCGCGCGTACTGCGGGCCGAACGCCGCGCGCATCATCGCGTCGCCCTCCTCCTGGAAGCCGGGGAAGTTCAGGTAGCGGCTGCCGTCCGAGAACTCCTCCATGTCAGCGATGAAGTCCCTGAGCCAGCCGATGTTCGCCGCGTCGTCCTGCGGGTTGTCCCAGTTGGCCTCCGGGCTGAGCAGGAAGGACGCCTGGCGGCCGTGGAACGCGCTCTCCTCGGCGCCCACGCGCGCCACCGCCCCGCCGATGTGCCAGATGTCGGTGGTGCTGAAGGGCGAGGGCTGGCGGCGGGCGTGCGCCACGATCCGCGCGATCGCCGCGTCGTCCAGCCGGCTCAGGTTGAGCGACTTCCAGTAGTAGCGCCGGCCGTCCGGGTAGTCGTGGTCGAACATCTTCTGCGCGTCCACGTAGGGCATCACCCCGCTGGCGTCCATCAGCGGCGCGCCGAAGTCCAGCAGCGGCTGCAGCGCGCGCCGCCCCTCCTCGACCGGGCCGGCGTACAGCCCGCCGAACAGGACCATCGGCCGGCCGTGCAGCTCGGCCGGGAAGACGTGCGGGTCCGGCGGGATGACGCCGCAGGCCATGAGGGTGCTCACCTCGTCCGGCGCCTCTGCCGAGTAGTCGCGGTAGAGGCGGATGGCGCGCGCCATGTTGTCAGCCGCGCCGTCGTGGAACACGAAGACGAACATCACCTCCGGGCCGACCGGGTGCAGCTGGTACTCGAAGGTGGTGACGATACCGAAGTTGCCGCCGCCGCCGCGCAGACCCCACAGCAGGTCCGGGTTCTCCCTGGCGCTGGCGTGCACCACCTGGCCGGCGGCGGTCACCACCTCGGCGCCGATCAGGTTGTCGCAGCTCAGGCCGTACTTGTTGCGCAGCCAGCCGAAGCCGCCGCCGAGCGTCAGGCCGGCGATGCCGGTGCCGGAGAAGACGCCCCCCGGCGTGGCGAGGCCGTAGGCCTGGGTGGCGGCATCCAGCTCGCCCCAGGTGACCCCGCCGCCGGCCCACGCGATGCGCCGCACCGGGTCCACCTGGATCTGCTTCATGGGGCCGAGGTCGATCACGAGCCCGCCGTCGCAGGTGCCGTGGCCGGCGACGTTGTGGCCGGCGCCGCGCACGGCCAGCGGCAGGCCGTGCGCACGCGCGAAGTTCACCGCCGCCACCACGTCCTCCACGCGGGAACAGCGGGCGATCAGGGCCGGGTGGCGGTCGATCATGCCGTTCCACACCGCGCGCGCCGCGTTGTACTGCGCGTCGCCGGGCTGGATCAGTTCGCCGGCCAGCCGGCCGGCCAGCGCGCGGACGGCGGCCGGGTCGATCCCGGCCGCGATCGTCGTCGGTTGGGTTGAGTGCATACAGGGTTCCTTCTTCACAGTTGACTATCTGGCGCCGCAGCGCGGCGCTGGGCTTTCCATCGAGTACCGGCCGCGGCGCCACGCGCGGGCTGTTGAACTTTGCCTAGTGCCTGGCACCGCTGCGCTGAAAGCGCACTACGCCGCCGTCTTCGGCGCAGCCGCATCCCCCACGCGCCGCACACTGGCGTGGGCCGCCGGCAGCAGCAGCGCGACCTCACCCAGGTTCCACCAGAAGTGGACGTCCAGCCGCGGGGCGCTGGTGAAGCCGGGGGCGAGGGCGCAGAGAAACGCCACCGGGCCGCTGGAGGGCGCGTTGGATGCGAGCCAGCCGCCCTTGCCGAAGAAGCCCGGCAGCCCCTGCGCGGCCGCGATCGGTAGGCCAGCCTCGGCGAGCCGCTGGACCTCCTGCAGGTACCTGACGAACAGGTAGGTGTGCTCGGCGCTGTGCGCGCCGGCCCAGAGCAGCAGCAGCCACATCCAACGGCTGCGGAACCCGGCCGCCACCAGGCCGGCCACCGCCAGCAGCACGGCTACGTTCCAGCTGAAGTGCACCACCTCGGCGTTGAGCGGCGAGATGATGCCGCTGGCCGCCTTCAGGGGCCAGCCGAGCAGGTGGTACTGGACCCACTGCGCCACGTGTTCAGCGGTGTGCAGCGCCTGAGTCACGAGCAGCACGCCCAACACCGTCGCGGGCGTCCCCAACTCTCGTAGGTCCGCGCGCCACTTGCGCAGCGCCGGGTAGCTCAGCAGCGCCACCAACAGCGCCGCCGCGCCCCATAGCGGCAGGCTCAGGCGCGTCACGCTCACCCAGCCGGCGGCGAGGCCGGCGGCGAGCAGCGCGGCGAAGAGTCGCCCCTGGCCGCGTGGGTGCAGCAGCACGAGCAGCGAGCGCTGGGTGGACGATCGATTCGTGTAGGTGACCATACTCCTCCTTCCGTATCGCTGAGAGGTGATGCCGCTGTAGTCGCCTCGGTTGCCCGTCAGCGCTCTCACCGATCGGCGTTTCAGCGGTTCCGCCCCCCAGACCGTGCCGCTACTCTAGTGGCGCGCCATTCTCCGAGCGTTCCCACGCCCATTCCTTGCGGCGTTCCTTTGTTGCGTGGTCGCTCCACAACACACCGAGGGGCGCAGCGATCTCGATCGAGACCACTGCGCCCCTCGGTGTGTTCTATAGCTACTGCCTCGCTGGAATGCTCACCGGTGACCGCTATGAGGTGTGGTGCGTGTCACCGCAGGGCGGTGCCGCGCTCAGCGAGGCGGCTTTCCGCGCAGCGTGGGCCGCGGGGGAGGCGCGGCCGCTGGAGCAGGCCAGCGCCGAGGCGCTGGAGATCGCCGGCCGGTCTGCCGCCGAGTCATAGAGCAATCCTACCGGATTTGTGAGATGGGAAGCGGGGGCGCGGGGGCTGCGCCCCCACACCCCCGCTCTGCGCTCGCGCGCGTTTACGGATCAGATAGGATTGCTCTAGGGCGTATCCGCAAAGCGGGAGGTTTGGAGGGGCGCAGCCCCTCCAAACGAACCTTTGAGAAGATTATTTGGGGGCTGCGCCCCCAAGCCCCCGCAAACGCGGTTTGCAGATACGCCCTAGCGCTGCAATGTCCTATTCGAAAATGCGGTCAACATCAAGTTGAAGTCCCGCAACTGCGTGTGCAGTGATGGTATCCCCCCGCTCAACCAGTTGCTTCACCAGATATTTGCCGTTACGGGGGTGCAGATACTGCTCGACTGTGAAGGTGTTGATATCAATCAACCAGACTTCAGCGATGTTTGCGCCGGCGTACCGTGGCACTTTTTCGTCACGATCATACGCAACCGAGGTGTCAGCGACTTCAATCACCAACAAGACATCATCGGCGACCGGATGCGCGTGACCGTAGAAGTCATCGCGATACTGGAGGATCGCCAGATCCGGTTGTGGCTCACTATAATCATTCAGCTGGATTGGGTCTTGCACGCTGAGGATCACCGTGTCGGGCAGCGATCGGCTGAGCAGGGTGTTGAGGCGCTTGACAATGGCTGCATGCAGTGGACCGATCGGACTCATAACCCGCACCTCGCCATCGATCAATTCGACCCGGTCATCTTCGGACAGGATGCCGGCGCTGAGCATCCGTGCATAGTCGGCTACCGTAAATGGATGTCGGACGATTTGTGCCGTCATGCAGCCACTCCTTCTCACCGTCGCGTCTTGCACGAGATGAAGGCCATGATAGCATACAAGCCCTCCATGCCCCGCGCGTACACTGCAAGTGGAGAAGGGTGGGTCTCAGGGAGGGCGGAGTCCTCCCTGAGACCCACCCTCTTCACCTCAGCCCCCCATGCGGGTCGCGCACACCGCCAGCTGCAAACCGGGGGGGGTTCAGGGGAGGGCCTGGCCCTCCCCTGCCCCTCCCGCAGGGATTTTCACGTTAGCGCACCCTTACCCTGCCCTCCATCGGAAGGCTGATGGCCCGCGGCGCGGGCGAGCGTATGATCCACGAAGAGCGCGCGGGGTACACAGGGGGCTGGCCACTTCTGAGGCCGCAGCAACGCAGGCGCTACAGCGCTGAAAGACGATCACGGCGTGGCTGACAAGACCTTCGTGTCCTTCGTGGATTTGTGACCTGCATGTGCTCCAGCTCGCGGAGGTGGAATGCTGCGAATCTCCCTCTTCGGCGCGCCGTGCATCGAGCTGGACGGCCGGCCCGTCCAGCTGCGCCGCACCAAGGCCCTGGCGCTGCTGGCCTACCTGGCGCTAGCCCGCCGGCCGCAGGAGCGCGACACGCTCGTCGGGTTGCTCTGGCCGGAGTTCGACGATGCCAGCGCGCGCAACAACCTGCGCCGTGAGCTGTCGCTGCTGAGATCCACGTTGGACACAGAGGTGCTGGTCGCGGACCGCACGCAGGTGAGCTGGAACCCGCAGGTGGAGCTCTGGCTGGACGTGGCCGAGTTCGAGGGGCGCCTCGCCGCCTGGCGCGGGCATGGCCACGGGCCGGGCGAGCTGTGCACCACGTGCGCCGCGGCGCTGGCGGATGCGGCCCGCCTCTACACGGCAGATCTGCTGGCGGGCTTCGACGCGCCCGACTGCCCGGCGTTCGACGAGTGGCTCTTCTTCCAGCGCGAGGAGCTGCGGCAGCAGCTGGCCGCACTGCTGCCACAGCTGGCCGCCTGGCACGCCGGGCGCGGGGAGCACGGCGCAGCGCTCGGCTTCGCGCGGCGCTGGCTGGCGCTCGACCCGCTGCACGAGCCGGCCCAACGCGAGGTGATGCGGTTGTACGCGCTGGCAGGCCAGCAGGCCGCCGCGCTGCGCCAGTACGAGGAGTGCGTCCGGCTGCTAGAGGCCGAGCTGGAGGCCGAGCCGGAGGCCGAGACGCGTGCTCTGTACGAGGAGATCCGGGCCAGACGGCTGGCTGCCCCGGCGCCCGCGCTCCTGGAAGCGCGCACACCCCCGACGGCCGCCGGCGCCCCCCGCCGGCAGCGGCCCTTCCACAACCTCCCCGCCGCCGGCGACTTCGTCGGGCGGCAGCGTGAGCTGGCCGACGTCATTCGCCGGCTCACCGACCCGGCCTGCCGGCTGCTCACCCTCACCGGGCCGGGCGGGGTGGGCAAGACACGCCTGGCGCTCCAGGCCGCACAGGTCTTGGCCGACACCTGGCGCGACGAGGAGGTGATCGCTGACGGCGTGCTGTTCGTGCCGCTGGCGGAGGTGAGCGACGTGGCCGGCCTGATCTCTGCGCTCGCCGCCGCGGCGCACTTCGAGTTCTACCCCAGTGCCGTGCCACGCCGTCAGATCCTCGACTACCTGCGCGACAAGCGCATGCTGCTGGTGCTGGACAACTTCGAGCAGCTGCTCGACGCCGCCGAGTTCATCGGCGCGCTCGTCGCCGCGGCGCCCGGTCTGCGCCTGCTGGTGACCTCACGCGTGGCGCTGAACCTGCCGGAGGAGTGGTTCCACCCGGTGGAGGGCCTCTCCTTCCCTACCGAGGACGACCTGCCGGGCGTGACGCAGCTCGCCCGCTACGATGCCGTGCGGCTGTTCGAGCAGCACGCCCGCCGCGCGCGGATCGACTTCTCGCTCAGCCGTGAGCGTGCGCACGTGGTGCGTCTCTGCCGGCTGGTGGCCGGGATGCCGCTGGCGATCGAGTTGGCGGCCGCCTGGCTTCGGGCGCTGCCGCTCGAGCAGGTGGTGGCCGCGCTCGAGCGCAGCATCGACATCCTCACCGCCCGCGACCGGGCCACGCCGGAGCGCCACCGCAGCATGCGCACCGTGCTGGAGCAGACCTGGCGCCTGCTCTCCCCGGAGGAGCAGCCCATCCTCGCTGGCCTGTCCGTCTTCCACGGCGGCTTCACCGCCCAGGCCGCCGCGGCGCTCCTCCCGACAGGGGACAGGGAGACAGGAGACAAGAGACAGGAGACGGGAAGACACGATCTCTTCTCCGAAATCTCGGGTTTTGGGTCTCAGCACTCAGCACTCAGCACGCTCGCGGCGTTCGTGGAGAAGTCGCTCCTGCGCGTCGGCCCGGACGGCCGCTTCCAAATGCACGAGCTGCTGCGGCAGTTCGCCGCCGAGCAGCTCGCCGCGGACCCCGCCGGGGAGCGGGCGCTGCGCGCGCGCCATAGCGCCTATTACCTGGACTTCCTGGCCGGGCGCGAGAGCCGGCTGCGCGGCCACGACCAGCGCGCGGCGCTCGGGGAGATCACCTGCGAGGGCGAGAACCTGCGCGCGGCGTGGCGCTGGGCGGTGGAGCAGGGGGATGCCGCGGCCATCGACCGGGCGCTGGCGAGCGGCCTGATCTACTGTGTGATGAGCAGCCGCTTTCAGGAGGGCGAGGAGCTCTTCAGCCTCGCCACGCAGATCGTGCCGGACCTGGCGGACGAGGCGGCCGCGCGGGCGGCGGAGCGCGTCCACACCAGGGCGCTCCTGCGGCGCGCGGCGTTCCGCTTCTACCTGGGAGACTACGAGGCCGCTGTGCAGGACGCCGAGCGCGGGCTGGCCACGGCCGATGCACACGACATCCCGGCCGACGTGGCATGCGCCAACATCACCCTCGGCGCGATCGCCGGCTGGCGCGGGGACGCCGAGCTGGCGCACCGGCGGCTCGAACGGGCGCTGGCCATCGGCCGGGCGATCGGCGACCAGCAACTCATCGCCGACGCGCTGCACGAGCAGTCGAGCATCTGCGGCTCCTATGGGGACTACGCGGCGGCGCAGCGGCTGGCCCGCGAGAGCCTGGCGGTCAGCCGCGCCGCCGGCCAGGTGGACTGGAGCGCCCACGCGCTGCTCACGCTCGGCTGGGCCACCACCTGCCTTGGTGAGTACGCCGACGCCGAGGCGTACTTCCGCGAGAGCCAGGAACTGTTCGAGCAGGTCGGCAGCGCGTATGGCGCGGCCATGGCCGAGGGGATGATCGGCTGGGTGGCCTGGTGCGTGGGCGGGGAGCGGCTTGTGGAGGCGCGCGAGCGGATCGAGCGCAGCATGGGCGCGATGCGCGTGCTGGG
>DATMBA010000733.1:0-1472 GCA_035559635.1 Roseiflexaceae bacterium | reverse complement strand
GGGTCAGGGCGGGCGAAGCCCGCCCTGACCCTCCCATTCAGCAGGGAGTTCGGAGGGGCTATGCCCCTCCAGAAAGAAGCAGATCCTTGCGGGGGCCGGCCCCCCACCCCCGCGAAGCTACCGTGATAAGGAGATCAGTATGTGGGGTGGACGCTTCACCGAGGGGCTGAACGAGCGCATGGCGCGCTTCAACCACTCGTTCCCGTTCGATCGTCGGATGTGGGCGGAGGACATCCGCGGCAGCCGGGCGTGGGCGCGCCAGCTGGCCCGGGCGGGCGTGATCGACGCGGGCGAGCTGGCGGCGATCGAGGCCGGGCTGGAGGCCGTGCGCGCCGAGTTCGCCGAGGGGCGCTTCGAAGCGCGCGCGAGCGACGAGGACATCCACACCGCCGTCGAGCGCCGGCTGGGCGAGTTGGCCGGGCCGGCGGCGGGCAAGCTGCACACCGGCCGCAGCCGCAACGACCAGGTGGCCACCGACGTGCGCCTCTGGACGCTGGGGGCCATCGAGCGGGCCGACGCCGCCGTGCGCGAGCTGCAGGTGGCGCTGCTGGCCCAGGCCGAGGCCGCCGGCGACGCGCTCATCCCCGGCTACACCCATATGCAGCGCGCCCAGCCGGTGCTGCTGGCCCACTGGCTGCTCTCCCACTTCTGGCCGCTCCAACGCGACCGCGAGCGCCTGGCGGACTGCGCCCGCCGCACCGCCGTCCTGCCGCTCGGCTCGGGCGCCATCGCTGGCACCCCGCTCGCCATCGACCGCGCCGCGCTCGCCGCGGACCTCGGCCTCCGCGCGGTCTCGCCCAACAGCATGGACGCCACCAGCGACCGCGACTTCGTCGCCGAGTTCCTGTTCTGCGCCGCGCTGATCGGCACGCACCTCAGCCGTCTGGCCGAGGACATGGTGATCTACAGCACCAGTGAGTTCGGCTTCGTGACGCTGGCGGACGCCTACTCCACCGGCTCGAGCCTCATGCCGCAGAAGAAGAACCCGGACTCGTTCGAACTGCTGCGCGGCAAGTCCGGCCGGCTGCTGGGCAACCTGGTGACGCTGCTCACCGTGCTCAAGGGCCTGCCCTCGTCCTACGACAAGGACCTGCAGGAGGACAAGGAGCCACTGTTCGACGCCGCCGACACGCTGGAGCTGGCGCTGCCGGTGGCGGCGGGCGCCATCGCCACGGCGCGCTTCCACACCGGGCGCATGCGCGCCGCGCTGGACGACGCGATGCTCGCCACGGACGTGGCCGACTACCTGGTGGAGCGCGGGGTGCCCTTCCGCGAGGCGCACCGGGCGGTGGGCGCGCTGGTGCGCGAGGCCGAGGCGCGCGGTGTGGCGCTCTCGGCGCTGCCACCCGAGGTCTACGGCGCCATCCACCCGGCCTTCGGCGCGGACGTGGCGGCGGTGTACGACCTGGACCGCTCGGCGGCGGCGCGGCGCGTGCCGGGCGCCACCGCGCCCGAGGCGGTGCGCGCACAGA
>DATMBA010000732.1:0-2283 GCA_035559635.1 Roseiflexaceae bacterium | reverse complement strand
GCCCAGGCGCAAGATGGGGGCGGCGTGGGCCGGGCGCGCCGGCAGCGCCCCGATGCAGAGGGCCAGGAGCGTGAGGGCGAGCGTGGGCAAGCCGGCGCGGACCCGCACGCGGCGGGCGAGGACGTGGCGCATGGCGACCTCAAGTCTGTTAGGTTGTGTCGTACGTGAGACTGCGGAGATTATAGCATGCGCCCTGGCCGCGCATAGTGACGATATCGTGAGTCTCTGCGGCTGCGGATGAATAGCTGTTTACACCGCCGCAAGCGCATCGCGCAGGTCCGCCAGGAGATCGTCGACATCCTCGATGCCGATCGAGAGGCGCACCATCCCGTCGCCGATGCCGCGGGCGGCCCGCTGCTCGGGGGTGAGGTCGCGGTGGGAGGACATCATCGGCGCGCTGACGAGAGTGTAGACGTCGCCGAGGCTGGTGGCGGGGAGGATGAGGCGCAGCGCGTTGATGAAGCGGTAGAGCGCCTCCCGTCCGCCGCCGCGCAGATCGAACGAGACCATAGCGCCGAACAGCCCGCCGAAGGAGGACGCGGCGAGCGCGTGCTGCGGGTGGGAGGGCAGGCCGGGGTAATACACCCGCTCCACCTGCGGCTGCTCGGCGAGCCAGGCGGCCACACGGGCGGCGTTGGCGCACTGCTGGCGGACGCGCAGCGCGAGCGTCTTGACGCCGCGCAGGATCTGCTGGGCCTCGAAGGGGCCGAGCACGCCGCCGAGGATCTTCAGGTAGCTGCGCAGCGTGTCGCGCGGAAGCGAGGCGCGGGTGACCACCACCCCACCGGTGACGTCGCCGTGGCCGCCGAGGTACTTGGTGGCGCTGTGGACCACCATGTCCGCGCCGAGGGTGAGCGGGCGCTGCAGGATGGGCGTGGCGATCGTGTTGTCCACGATCAGGCGGGCGCCGGCGGCGCGGGCGCGCTGTGCGAGGCCGGCGATATCCACGACGCGCAGCAGCGGGTTAGAGATCTGCTCGGCGACCAGCACGTCGGGGCGATGCTGTGCGAGCGCCTCGTCCACCGCCGCCAAGTCGCACATATCGCAGAAGGCCACCGGCACGCCCTGGGCAGCGAAGAACTTCTCGAGCAGCACCGTGGTGACGCCGTAGATATCGCGGGCCACGAGGATGCCGCGCGGGCGGGGGTGGCTGGCGCCGCGCGGGGTGCCCGCGGCGAGGATGGCGGCGTACATGGCGGCCATGCCGGAGGCGAAGGCCAGCGCGCCCATGCCGCCCTCGGCCAGTGCCATCACGCGCTCCAGTGCGGCCACGGTGGGGTTGCCGTTGCGGCCGTAGACGTAGCCATCGCCGGCGATCGCCGCTTCCCACTCGGCCGCATCACGGTAGACGTAGGTGGAGGTGGTGTAGATCGGCGTGGCGGTGGGCGGCGCCGGCGGCGCGGGGGCGCGCTCTCCCTCGTGGATCAGGCGGGTCAGCAGGCTCCAGCGCTGCGCCGTGTCGTCGCTCATGGCAGGCTCCCTACGCTCGCTCCTCGTTTGGGGCGAGAGTATAGCACAGGAGCGAGGGCGGGGGTGCAGGGGCGCTGGCGGGGGATGGGACCGCCGTACACCACCCGGGCGGGGTGCCGGGGGCGATGGCGTAGGGCGCAGCAGGGGCCGCCCGTTGTAACGTGCGTGGTCGGATAATGGCCCTGCTGCGCCCCTACGATCGCATCGCGGCATTGCGGCATTGTACCATCGCCCCATCGCCCCATTGCCCTGTCACCCCCCATCGCCCCGTCACCTGGTGTCCATGGCCAACAGGTAGGCGGTGTTCCTGTGTTATCATAGCCGGCGCTAGCGGACCGACAGCGTGACGTGGTCTTCACTGTGCCCACCGCACCGATCTTCACCCATCTGAACATGCCGCCGGAGCAGGCGGGCGAGGGGGCCAGCGGCCGGGTGCTGAGCCGCCTGGGCGAGTACGTCGGGCTGATCGTCGCGCCGCTGAACATGCGTCCCACCGCCGCCGCGCTTGCCGCGGCCGACGCCGCGCGGGTGGAGGTGCGTGTCAGCACCCCCGGCCGCCATGTGCTGCTGGTGATCGGCGCCGAGGGCGACCTGGCAGGCGAGGTGTTCTTCCTGCGCTCGCTGGCGCTCAAGCACCTGCCGGCGCCGCGCCTGATCGCTCACGACCTGTCGTGCGGGTTGGTGCCGTTCACTTGGGCAGTGCTGAGCCATGTGGCTGGCGCGCCGCTGGCCGGAGTATCCGACGCGCCCCTGCTGCAGCTGGCTGCGCGCCAGGTGGGGCGGGCGCTGCGCCGCGCGCACCAGATCGCGGCG
>DATMBA010000731.1:0-10370 GCA_035559635.1 Roseiflexaceae bacterium | reverse complement strand
CGCGAGCAGCTGTTGGGGCAGCCGCTCATCCGGATCCACACCCGCTCGTCGCCGAAACCGCGCCGCTCCAGCTCGGCGATCACGTCCGGCAGGTAGCGCTCGGCCTCGGCCACCGCCAGCCCGCAGGTCGGCAGCGCCGGGCAGGCCATGGCATAGCGCCTGAGCGCGCTGAGCGGCGCGCAGCCGATCTGCAGCCCGTAGGCGGCCAGCATCGCGTCCACCCGTGGGCGGTCGGCCGGGGCGATACGCGCCAGCACGACGTTCTGCTGGGCGGTGAAGCGTACCTCGGGCCGTACCGCCTGCACGATCGCCCGCAGGCCGGCACGCACCCCCTCCTTGATACGCCCGTTCTCCACCCAGATCCCCACCAGCCAGTCCCCGTCGGCCTGCCGCTGCCAGCCGAGGTGGTCGTGGACGGTGTAGGCGGGCAGAGCGGCTGGCGGGTCGAGCCGCCAGCCGAGGCGCGCCGCCAGCTCGTCCTGGAACCAGGCGACGCCGCGCTCCTCGAGCACGTACTTGAGGCGGGCGTGCTTGCGGTTGGTGCGGTCGCCCTCGTCGCGGTAGATCGCCGAGGCCGCCTCCAGCACCGCCAACGCCTGCTCGGGCGGCAGGAAGCCCACCCGGTCCGCCAGCCGGGGGAAAGTCTCGCGCTTGCCGTGCGTACTGCCCAGCCCGCCGCCGGCCAGCAGGTTGAAGCCGCGCACCCGCCCGTGGCTGTCCAGCAGCGCCTCGAGCGCCAGGTCGTGCGTGAGCATGTCCACGCAGTTGTCCTGCGGCAGGCCGATCGCCATCTTGTGCTTGCGCGGCATATAGGTGGGGCCGTAGAACGACTCGGCGCGGCTTGGCTCGACTTTCACGCGCCTGCCGTCCGCCAGCACCTTCTCGCCGTCCAGCCACAGCTCGTAGTAGGCGGTCGAGTCCGGCAGAAAGCGGTCGCTGATCTCGCGGGCCAGCTCGGTGAGGCCGGTGTCGTGACCGGGCAGCAGGTCGGCTACCGGGCAGGCCACCACATTGCGCACCACGTCGCCACAGGCGCCGTAGGTGGTGACCCAGCGCTCGTTGAGGGCCTTGATCAGCGGCTTGAGGTGGCGCTTGCCGACGCCGTGGAACTGGATGCCCTGGCGGGTGGTGATGCGCAGCGTGCCGTTGCCGAAGCTGCCGGCCAGCTCGTCGGCCAGCAGGTACTGCTCGGCGGTCATGCGGCCGCCGGGGCACTTGGTGCGCACCATAAACTGCCAGGCGCGGTCGAGCTTCTGCTTCTTGCGCTGCTGACGCGCGTCCCGGTCGTCCTGCTGGTAGGAGCCGTGGAACTTGAGCAGCTGGTAGGCGTCCTCAGAGATGCGCTCGCTCGCCACATCGGGCACCTCCTCGAAGAGGATGCCGCCCAGGCCGGCGCTGGTGAGCTTGATCTCCTCGACGTGCGAGGGCGCCGCTGGCGCCTCAGGCTGCGTGCTGGACATAGCTGTCCTCCGTGTGAGGCTGGAGGTAGCCGCGCCCCTCCAGCGCCGCCAGGATACGGGCCGCGCTCTCCCGCGGGGTCTCCTCCGCGGTCCGCACCGTCACCTCGGGAGCGAGCGGCGGCTCGTACGGGTCGTCCACGCCGGTGAAGCCCACGATCTCGCCGGCGAGCGCCTTCTTGTAGAGGCCCTTGACGTCGCGCTCGATCGCGGCCTGCAGCGGCACGTCCACGAACACCTCGACGAAGCGACCGATCCGCGTGCGCACCTCGTCGCGCACGGCGCGGTAGGGCGAGATCGCCGCGGCGATCGCCACCACGTCGTTGCGGGTCAGCACCTCGCACACCCAGCCGATGCGCCGGATGTTGGTGTCGCGGTCCTCTTTGGAGAAGCCCAACCCCTTGCTGAGGTGGGTGCGGACGACATCGCCGTCGAGCACCTCGACTTTGCGGCCGCGCGCGCGCAGCTCCGCCGCGATGATCTCCGCCAGGGTCGTCTTGCCGGCGCCGGAGAGGCCGGTGAACCAGAGCGTGAAGCCGGTGGTCATCGTTTATCCCTCATATGAGTCTCCTGTGCGCTGCGCGCACACCGCCAGCGAAAAGGCGGTGCGTTTCAGGGGGAGTCCTCCCTGACCCTCCGCACGGCTGTGCTACGCCGCGCGCAGCGCCTCGATCAGCACTTGGGCCACCTCGGGGCGGGTGAACTCGGGCGGCGGCGGCGTGCCAGCGCGCAGCAACTCGCGGACACGTGTGCCGCTCAGCGTCAGATGGTGATCGCCGGGGTGCGGGCAGGTGCGCGGCGAGGCCACGCTGCCGCAGGCGGTGCAGTAGAAGGTGTGCTCGAAGCGCAGCGTTGTGATCGCCAGGTCCCCCGGCAGCAGGGTGTCGAAGATGTGCTGGGCGTCATAGGTGCCGTAGTAGCTGCCCACCCCAGCGTGATCCCTTCCGACGATGAAGTGGGTGCAGCCGTAGTTCTGGCGGGCGATCGCGTGCAGGATGGCCTCGCGCGGGCCGGCGTAGCGCATGGCCGCCGGGTAGGCCGCCAGCAGCACCCGGCCGGCCGGGTAGTAGCTGCGCAGCAGCACCTCGTAGGAGCGCACGCGCGCCTCGGCCGGGACGTCATCGTCCTTGGTGGCGCCCACCAGCGGGTGCAGCAGCAGGCCGTCCACGATCTCCAGCGCGGCCTTCTGGATGTATTCGTGCGCGCGGTGGATGGGGTTGCGCGTCTGGAAGCCGACGACCGTGCGCCAGCCGCGGGCTGCGAAGGCGGCGCGGGTCTCGGCCGGGGTGAGCGCCAGCGCCGGGAAGCGGCTGGCCGGGCGGTTCAGCAGCCAGATGTCGCCGCCGAGCAGCACCTGGCCGCGCTGGTGCAGCCGCGCCACGCCGGGGTGCGCGGTGTCCGTCGTGCCGTAGACCGCCTCGGCCTCCAGGACCACGTCGGTGGTATAGCGCTCGTGCAGCTCGAGCAAGCCGGCGATCTGGCCGTCGGGCGTCTCGAGCGCTACCGGCCACCCCTCGCGCAGTGGCTCGGCCTGCGCGGGCGTCACCGCCAGGGTGATCGGGATCGGCCAGAGGGTGCCACGCTCCAGGCGCTTCTCCCGCACGACGCGCCAGTAGTCGCCGGCGCCGAGGAAGCCGGTGAGCGGGCTGTAGGCGCCAGTGGCGATCAGCTCCAGATCGGAGTGGGCGATGGCGTCGAGCGTCACGCGCGGGGCGGCGAGCGCCTCGGCGAGCGCTTCCTCACGGGCAGTACCGGTGAGCACACGGTCGACGAGCGCGCCGCCGTGGGGTTGAATCGATGTAGGCATGTGCTCCTCTAAATGCTTGCAGGCCAAGCCTGCGTCATGCGGAAGAGAGATTTTCAGAGAGGGCAAGCCCTCTCTGCCCCTCCCAGGTGGCATGTTCCCTTTGGAAGCGTTTAGGTGTGAATACCGCACTCGACCTTTGCAAACCCGCTCCAGCGCCCGGCGCGCGCGTCTGCCCCGCTGGCCGGCCGGGTGCAGGGCAGGCACCCCAGACTGGGATAGCCCTGATCCAGGAGGGGGTTGTACGGCACCTGGTGCGCGTGGATGTAGCGCCAGACGTCGCGCTCGGACCAGTAGGCGAGCGGGGCGATCTTGAGCACCGCGTGGCGGGCGTGCCACTGCAGCAACTCGGTAGCGGCACGGCTCTCAGCCTGGTCGCGCCGGATGCCGCTGACCCAGGCGCGGTAGCGGCGCAGCGTCTCTGCCAACGGCGCGACCTTGCGGATGGCGCAGCAGCGGTCGGGGTCGCGCCAGAACAGATCCGGCCCCTCGCGCCGCTCCTGCTCCGCCAGCGTCAGTGCCGGCCGGCGGCGCTCGATCGTCACGCCGTAGCGCCGCGCGGCCTGCTCCGCCAGCGCGTAGGTCTCCGGGAATAGCAGGCCGGTGTCCAGGAAGACCACCGGCGTCCTGCGCCCCAGGCGAGCGAGCATGTCCAGCAGCACCATCCCCGAGGGGCCGCCGAAGCTGCACGTCAGCACGATCTCGTCGCCGAAGTGCGCCGTGGCCCAGTCGAGTAACTCCTCTGGGCGCCGGCCGCGGAACTGGGCGTTCAGCCGCGCAAGCTCGTCGCTGGTCCAGCGCTCGGCGTCTTCAGGTGTCGAGGCCGGGGTCATGTATCGCTCTCCCAACAGAGTCGGTGCGCCACGCGGCCATACCGTACTTGCCGCGGGCGCACCGTTGCGCTTCTCAATGATCTTGTACATCCGGCCACCGCCGGATGTGGCGAGAGTGGGGGAGGGCCAAGCCCTCCCCGCACCCCTCCGCGGATGTGGCGGGAGTGGGGAGGGCCAAGCCCTCCCCGTGCCCCTCCCTGCCATCCGCGGCCATTTGTAAAAGACCTTTCAGGGATCGCTCGACGCCCCAGATAGTAATATACTTGATCAAGATTGTCAAGTACTGTATAATCGGCGCATGGCCTACCCACTCATTCTCACAGATCTCAGCGAGCGCCGCTGCGTTGTCGTCGGCGGCGGCGGCGTGGCCGAGCGCAAAGTGGCCGGGCTGTTGGAGGCTGGCGCGCATCCGGAGGTGATAAGCCCTACGCTGACGGTGGCGCTGGCCTGCTGGCGTGCCGAGGGGCGCATCACACACCACGCGCGGCGCTACCGGCCAGGGGACCTGACGGGCGCCTTTCTGGTGTTCGCCGCCACTGGCGACGGAGCGGTGAACTGCGCGGCAGCGGCGGAGGGGACGCGCGCGGGCGCGTTGGTGAACGTCGCCGACGACCCGCAGGCCGGGACGTTTCACACCGTGGCGGCGGTGCGGCGCGGGGACCTCCTGCTGAGCGTCTCGACCGGCGGCGCAAGCCCGGCGCTGGCGGCGCACATCCGGCGGGAGCTGGAGTCGCAGTACGGCCCAGAGTACGAGCGACTGCTCACGCTGTTGCGCGCCGTGCGTACAGGACCGGCGCGCGCGCTGCCGCCACACCGGCGCCGGCGCCTCTGGCGCAGCCTGCCGCTTGACCAGCTGCTCGAACAGCTGCGGCTGGGCGACGACGCGGCGGCCGCGGCCCTGCTGCAGGAGTTGCTCGAGGGGAGGGCGCGGGAGGGCTTCGCCCTCCCGCAAACCAATCCATAACCAAGGAGCGCCTATGCGCGGATTTGTCTCACTGGTAGGGGCCGGCCCGGGCGACCCGGAGCTGATCACCGTCAAAGGGCTGCGCCGGCTGCGCGCCGCCGATGTCGTGGTGTACGACGCACTGGCCAGCGCGGAGTTGCTGCGCGAGTGCCGGGCGGAGGCGGAGCTGATCGAGGCTGGCAAGCGCGGCGGGCAGCCCTCGGCGGCGCAGGAGGAGATCAACGCGCTGCTGGTGGCGCGGGCACGGGCGGGGCTGCAGGTGGTGCGGCTGAAGGGCGGCGACCCGTTCGTGTTCGGGCGGGGCGGCGAGGAGGCCGAGGCACTGCAGGCGGCGGGCGTGCCGTGGGAGGTGGTGCCCGGCGTCTCGTCCGCCGTCGGGGTGCCGGCCTACGCCGGCATCCCGCTGACGCACCGCGGCCGCGCGTCGTCGTTCGCGGTCGTCACCGGCCACGCGGCCGGTGGCAGCTCGGCCGCGCACACGGACCTGGCGGCGCTGGCGCGCGGCGCGGATACGTTGGTGGTGCTGATGGGTGTGGGGCGGCTGGCGCAGCTCGCGGAGCAGATCGTGTCGGCCGGGCGCCCGGCCGACACACCGGCGGCCGTGATCCAATGGGGGACCACGGCGGACCAGGAGACGGTGGTAGGCACCCTGGCGACGATCGCCGGGGAGGTGCACCGGGCCGGGTTGGGCGCGCCGGCTGTCCTGGTGGTGGGCGAGGTGGTGCAGCTACGCGAGCGGCTGCGCTGGTTCGACACCCTGTTCGCCACCGAGGGCGCAGAGCGCACCGAGCAGGGAGAGGCGGCGCGGCCCGTCTCTCCCTCGGTGTTCTCTGTGCCCTCGGTGGCAGAGATGTAGGCCGATGCGCGCCGTCATCCTGATCGGCCACGGGAGCCTGCGCGCCGGGTCGGGCGCGGCCATGATCCGGCTCGCCGCGCGGGTACGCGCCGCTGGCGTCGCTCCGGTCGCCGCCGCCGCCTTCCTCAATTACAGCCGGCCCACCTTCAGCGAGGCGCTGGCGCGGGTGGCCGCCCGCGGCGCGGACGAGGCGGTGGTGCAGCCGTACTTCCTGGTGCCCGGCCACTACGTGCGCGTCAGCCTGCCGCGCCTGGTCATGGCCGGCCAGCAGATGCACCCGCAGATCCGCATCCGGCTGGCCGAGCCACTCGGCGACCACCCCGCACTGGCGGAGCTGGTGCGAAAGCGCGCCGTGGCGGCTGACCCAACGGCGTCCGCGCTGCTGCTCGTGGCACACGGCAGCCCCGACCCATCGGCCAACCAGTCCGTCGTGGCCGTGGCCGCTCGCGTGCGGGAGCGGGGGAACTACGCGGCGGTGGAGGTATGCTACCTGGGGCTGAACCAGCCGCTGCTCGGCGCAGCGATCGATGAGGCAGCGCGGAGCGGGATGGCGCGCATCGTCGTGGCGCCCTACTTCCTCCAGCTCGGCGGGCACGTCGCCGGGGATCTGCCGCGGGCCATCGAGTCCGCGCGGCGGCGGCACCCCGGTGTGGCGATCGCCCTGGCGGAGCACCTGGCCTACGATCCGCTGCTCGTGCCGGCGATCGCCACGCGGGTGCGGGAGGCCGACCAGAGCGCCAGTAGCATATCAGCGCCAGCGTGATCCACGAAGCGCACGAAGGGCATTAGCGTTCAGCGTTTAGCGTTTGGCCTTCGGCAGAGCCGGCGAGCGCCGCCAGGAAGGTCCACACCGCCGCCGCGGCCAGCCTGGCGGTGCGCTGGTCCACGTCGTAGTCCGGATTGACCTCGCTGATCTCCAGGATGCGGGTGCGCGGCTCGGCGCCGGCGATCTCAGCGGCGCGGCACAGCTCCTCGCCGGGGATGCCGAGCGGGTTAGGCGCGCTGACGCCGGGCGCGTCCGCCGCGCGCACCACGTCCATGTCCAGCCCCCAGAAGACCGCCGGCTGCGCGTGGCGGGCGAGGATGGCGCGCAGCACCGGCTCGACCCCGGCGCGCAACGCACGGGCCCAGACGATCGTCGCGCCGCGCTCGCGCAGGTAGCGCTCGTAGGCGGGCGAGCTGGCGAGCGGCTGCGCCCCGACCTCGTAGAAGGCGGCGGGCGCCAGCAGGCCCTCCTCGAGCAACTGGCGGTAGGGGGTGCCGCTGTTGCGCGGCGTGTCGACCCGCACGTCGAAGTGGGCATCCAGGTTGAGCGCCAGCACGTCGCGTACCACATCCGCCAGCCCGGCGCAGTCTGGGAAGGAGATATCGTTGCCGCCGCCGAGCACCACCAGGCGCTTGCCGTCGGCGACCAGCTGGCGCACCGCGGCGCGCTGCAGCTCGTGGATGGCCTCCAGATCCCCCTGCACCGCGATGTCGCCAAGGTCGAAGAGGCCGAGAGGGGCGAGCGGGCCGGCGGCCATGCGGTAGAGGCAGCGGCGGATCTCCGCGGGGGCGCGGCGGGCGCCAGGGCGGCCGCGGTTGCGCCGCACCCCCTCGTCCTGCGGGCAGCCGAGGATCACCGCGCGGGCGGCGGCGTAGGCCGCGGAGTCCACCGCCACCACCTCGCCGAGCCGCACGTCGTGCGGATCCCCCCGGCGGTAGAGCAGCGCCGGGTCGGGGCGCGTCGTGAGCGCGAAGAGATCCGTGCCCGCCACTGGGTACCTCTTGTCGAAACGGGGTGGGGCGCGGGGAGCATATCTCCCGCACTCCCCCGTGCCATGGGGACGCACGAAGTACGTTCCCGCGGCTCCTCACATCGCCCACTCCATCGGCGCCGGCGGGGTGAAGCTGGAGGTGACAGCCACTGGCTCACCCTTGCGCATCGAGATGCTGATCGCCTCGCAGATCTCCACCACGTGGGCCGCCTGGGCGCCGGTGGCGCGCTGCGGGCGGCCCTCGGCGATCGCGTCGGCCATCTCTACCACCGCGCGGCCCCACTCGGTTGGCAGGCGACGCTCGCCGTAGGGCATGCTGAAGCCCGGGCGCACCAGCGGCACCGGCTCGTAGCTGCCGCCGAAGGGGCTGTACTCCACCGCCGCGTCGAAGTTCTGGAAGCTGTCGATGTAGAGCGAGCCGAGGTCGCCGTGGAACTCCAGGCCCTTCTGCTTGCCGTGGTGGCCGACATAGAAGTTGGTGGTGAGGCGCACCACCGTGCCATTCGCCAGCTCCACCGCCGCCACCACCCAATCCGGCGTGGTGATGTGGAACGGCACCCCCTCGCGCGTGACGCGGTCTGGGTAGAGCACCGTGCCGTAGGCCGTGACGCGGCGCGCCGGGCCGAAGAAGGTAGTGACGAGCGTCAGCGGGTAGACCCCCACATCGAACAGCGCGCCGACCTCGTAGAATGGGCCGGGGTTGGGGTGCCAGCTCTCGATGCGGCCCCAGTTCACCTCACAGTACACCACACGCACCGGACCGAGGCGGCCGCTGCGAATCTCGCGCCAGGCGGTCTGCTGCGCCTCGCCCATGAAGGTGATCGGCGCGCAGCTCAGGCGCAGCCCCCGCTGCTCCGCCAGGTCCACCAGCGCCTTGGCCTCGGCGTAGGTCATCGCCAGCGGCTTCTCGCTGTGGACGTGCTTGCCGGCGTTGAGGCACTTCGTGATCACCTCCGGGTGGGCGTGATGGATGGTCAGGTTGACGATCAGATCCACCCGCTCGTCGGCCAGCACATCGTCGAGCGACTCGTAGGCCTGGCCGCCCCACTCCTGGACGAAGGCGCGCGCCCGCGCCGGGTCGATGTCCGAGGCGCCGAGCAGGTGGATGTGCTCGTAAGGTCTGAGCGTGGCGGCGTAGGGTCCGGCGATGTTGCCACAGCCGACGATCGCGACGTTGAGGTCTTTCTGCACTGTGTGCCTCCTCAAGCTAGTCCATGGCGGCGGACGTCCGCCCAGGGTTTTCGCAGGGCGTTCGCCGGCGAGAACGCGGCGCGCGTGGTGCACCCACGGACGCTTCAGCGTACGAGATGCTTGCAGGCCAAGCCTGCGGCAATGGAGAGAGGTTTTTCAGGGAGGGCAAGCCCTCCCTGACCCTCCCTTAGAGTTCTCACGGGAGGGTTTCGCCTTCCTGTGACCCTTTATTCTACAGGATGAGGGACGATCGGTGGAGGGGCTGCGCCCGAGCGCGCTCACATCACCACCTCGTGGCCCTCGGCGGCCGAGCGGTAGATGCCGTCGATCATGGCCATGATCTGGACGCCGTGGGCTGCCGGGGTGCGGAGCTGCGCCTCGCCGCGCACCGCGCCGACGAAGTTGGCCGACTGTTTGAGGAATGCCTGCTGCCAACCGGCGCGGATGAAGCGGCTGCGCGCGGTGCGCCCCTCCTCGCCCACCGTGTACAGGTCGATCCGGTTGTCGTCCACACGCGCGCCGCCCTTGGTGCCGTACAGGTGGACACCATAGTGGTCCTCGTCCTGCGCCAGCACCCAACTCGTCTCCAAGTGCAGACTGCGTCCGTCGGCGAAGCGCACCAGCGCGAAAGCGCTGTCGTCAGTCTTCGTCTCCTGGGGGAACTTATTGAAGACCTGCCCGCTCACCGTGGCAGGCGCGGGGCAGCCCATGAGGAACCAGGCCATATCCAACACGTGCACACCGATGTCGATCAGCGCGCCGCCCCCGGCGCGGGCCGGGTCCGTGAACCAGCCGCCGATCCCCTTCGGCACGCCCCAGGCGCGGGTCCAGACGGCGCGGGCGTGGTAGATCTCGCCCAGCTCGCCGCTGGCGATCACCTCGTGCAGCGCCTCGACCGCCGGGCTGAAGCGGCGCTGGAAGGCGAAAGCCAGCAGCCGATCGGTGCGCGCGGCCAGCTCGGCCATCTCGCGCGCCTGGCTGGCGTTGAGCGCCGGGGGTTTCTCGCACAGCACGTGCTTGCCGGCCTCGAGCGCAGCGAGGGTGGCCGGGTGGTGCAGGAAGTTGGGCAGCGCCACGCTCACCGCGTCGATCTCCGGGTCGGCCAGGAGCGCCGGGTAGTCGGCGTAGATCTTGAGCGTCAGCCCCTCCTGGAGCTTGCCATAGTGCGCGGCGAAGGCCGTGGCGCGCTCGGCGTTGGCGTCGGCGATCGCCACCAGCCGGCAGCCAGGCGCGACGACGTAGCCATCGGCGTGGCGCTCGCCCGGCCAGCCGGCGCCGATGACGCCGACGCGTACGACAGGCGGTGTCTCGATGGTCCCCGGGTTTGTCATGGTGATACTCCCTTATGTAGCGATCAGGGCGAGTGGGGAACGGACTCTGTCAACGGAGTGGGAGCGGAGGGAGCGGAGAGGGAGTGGTGGGAGCGGAGTGGGAGCGGGGTGGGAGCGGCGGGAGCGGAGAGGGAGCGGAGAGGGAGCGGAGTGGGAGCGGCGGGAGCGGTGGGAGCG
>DATMBA010000730.1:0-5469 GCA_035559635.1 Roseiflexaceae bacterium | reverse complement strand
CCGCCGAGGCCCACCGTCAGGCCGGGCGCGGGGCGGTCGGCCGCCGCAGCCCCCAGTCGCAGCCCCAGCACCGGCACGCCGCCCACCCCCACGCCCAGCAGCCGCACCTCACTCGCGCCGGCGCTCCAACGGAAGCCGCGTGCCCCGTCCCGCTCGGGTGCGTGGAACCCGCGCACCACCAGCGCGGCCTCCGGCGCGGCCATGTCGACCCGCGCCATGGGGCGGCGGGCGCCGAGCCCGGCCGCCTCCGCCAGCGCCAGCAGCAGCGTGAGCGCCGCCGCCAGCAGCGCCAGCTGGAGCGCCGGCCGGCCAGACAGGCGTGGCAGCCGGAGGGCAGCACGCTGAGGGGCTGCAGGGCGGAGGATGGCGGCAAGCTGGCGGAGAGTCACGCGCGCCTCACACGTCGGGCCGAGACCACGGCGTCATCCTAGCACGCCCGCCTAGCGGGCGCAATCAGAGCGCGAGGGGTTGCCCCTCGCGCTCTGATTGCGTGTTTCAGATGGGGGGCTGCGCCCCTGCAGAACAAGATAAGGAGGGGCCGGGAGGGCGCAGCCCTCCCTGAAACCCACCCGTTTCCGCTGGCAGTGCGCGGCGCAGCCGCCTGAAAGTCTAATGCATCTCGCGCAGCGCGTTGTAGAGCGCAGTGGTCTCCGGCAGCGGCTCGACGCCCAACTCCTCGCGCAGAGCGGCGACACAGCGCGCGTACAGGCGCAGCGCCGTACTGCGCTCGCCCAGCGCCGCATGGGCGCGCATCAGCAGCCGGTAGGCCTCCTCGTGTGCGCGGTCGTACTCGATCACGCGCCAGGCCAGCCCGATCGCCTCGTGCGCCTGCCCCTCGTCCAGCAGCAGCGTGCCCAGGCGCACCGCCGCGTCGTTGAACAGGATCTGGAGCCGCTCGCGCTCCACCACCGTCCAGTCCTCGTACATGTTGTCCGGCAGGTAGGGGCCGCGATACAGCTCGATCGCCTTGCGATACCAACCCACGGCCGCCTGCCGCTGACCGCGCTGCTCGGCGCGCTGCCCCTCGGCCACCGCGCTGGCGAAGTCGGCCGCGTCAAGCTCGTAGTCGCTGGCGTCGTTGAAGGTGTAGGTCTCGCTCTGCTGCGTCAGGTAGGCGGGCGGCGCGCCGTCCGGCCGCTCCGGCTCGAGCGCCTTGCTGAGCCGGTTGATCGTCACGCGCAGGTTGTTGGCCGCCGCGTCCGGCTCCATCTCTGGCCACAGGGTGTCCAGCACCCGCTCGCGCGGGAGCGCCCGGCCGCGCTCGGTGATCAGGAGCTGGAAGAGTTGGCGCGCCTTACTGCTGCGCCAGTCACGGTCTTTCACCTCCTGGTCGCCGCGCCAGATGGTGAAGGCGCCGAGGGTGCGGATGCGTAGTGTGTAGGGCGGCCGGTACACCAGGCGGCTCAGGGCATCCTCGGCGGCCGCGCGCACGCTGGGGGTCTTGTCCTTCAGCAGTGCGCGCAGCGACGGGTAGGCCGCCGTGCTGCCCAGGTCGCCCAGCAGCCGCGCCGCCTGCGCCCGCACCGCTGGCGAGGTGCCCTCCAGCAGCCCCTGCAGCAACGACACGGCCTGCTCAGGGATCTGGCGCGTCAGCACCCGGCCGACGGTCTCCGGGGCGATCCCCGCCCGCAGCGCGGCGCCAGCCACGTCGGCCAGCGCGTCGGCCGGCAATAGCGGCACGAAGTCCAGTCCGTCGGCGGCCAGCAATCCCCAGCCCTCCCGCAGCGCCAACTCGCGCGCCTCCGCCGCGCCGCACTGCCCGGCCAGGTGCGCCACATAGAGCTGCGCCGCGGCCAAGAAAAGCCGGTAGCCGCGCTGCGCCATGCGCGCGGCTGTCTCCTGCGCCAGCTCCAACGCGCGGCGACACTCGCCGCCCGCGCCCAGCACCAACGCCAGCAGCAGCCGCAGCCGCAGGTCGGCGGCGTAGCCCTCCGCCTCGTCCAGCCGGCGCAGCACGCTGCCCACCGCCGCGCAGGCCCGCTGCGCCTGGCCGCGCGCCTGCATGCCATACAGCTCGATCGCCTGCAGGCTGGCGAGCGGCGCCAGCGCGCCCATGTCGTGGAACGCGCTGCGCGCCTGGGCCACGTAGATGGCGGCCTCCTCCAGCCGGCCCTGCAGCGTCAGCATCAGCGCCAGCTGCGCCGCGCTGAAGCCGGCTGCCCCATCGCGGTAGTAGTCCCCCAGGTGGCGGTGCGCATCCAGCGCCAGACCGATCGCCTCGGCCACGTGCCCCTGCTCGAAGCGCGCCATCGCCCGCTGCCGCAGCAGGTTCTGGCGCAGCCGGTCGTCGCTGTCCACCTGCGGCAGGCGCAGCGCCTCGTCCAGCGCCGCCAGCGCCTCGTTCGGCCGGCCGAGCTGGTTGGTCACCGTGGAAACGATCATCGCCAGCAACCAGCGCCAGGCCGGGTTCAGCGGCAGGCCGGAGGCCTGGCGCGCCACGCGCAGCGCCGCCGCGTAGCGCCCCTTGGTGGCCAGCATGGCCGTGACGCAGGTCAGCGCCGCGCCGCGGCTCCAGGCGTCCCGCGCCAGGTTGGCGGCCCGCACCGCGCGTACCCCGATGGCCGCCAGGTCGGCCGGGCGCGCCTGCCAGAACAGCAGCGCCGCCAGATCCGAGTAGGCCCGCAGCTCGCGCGGGTGGTTGCCGGCACGCCGGAACAGTTCGGCGGCCCGCTCGAGCACCGCCACCGCCTGCGCCGGGGCGGCGACGATCTGGCTGTAGCCCCACATCGAGAGCAGGTCGGGGTCGCTCTCGCGCAGCGTGGCGGGCAGGCGCTCGAGCCAGCGCCGCACCACCTCGCGCCGCGGAGTCTGTAGCAGGGGCCAGGCGTGCTCGCGCAGCGCCCGCGCCAACTCGCCCTCGGCGCCAGCGGCGGCGTAGTGCTCCAGCGCGTCCTCCAGCGCGCCGCGCGACTCGAAGGCCCGCCCGAAGCGCCGGTGCAGCGCCGCCAGCGTCTCCTGGTCCACCGTCTCGGCCACACCGCGCAGCAGCAACTCGCGCCAGAGCGGGTGGAAGCGCAGCCGGTCGCCCTGCTCGTCCAGCGGCAGCAGCGGCAGGCCGAGCGCCTGGGCGCGCCGCAGCAGGTAGGGCACCTCCTCGCGCGCCAGCACCTCGGCCAGCAGGTCGGCGTCGAAGTGGGCCGGGAGGGCCGCCAGGCGCAGGAAGTCGATCACCTCGCCCGGCAGGTCGGCGAGCACCTCGCTCGCCAGGTAGCCGAGCAACTGCTCCTGCGAGCCGCCCAGCGCCCGCACGAACGCACCGCGCTGCGCCGGGTCCAGCTGCGCCAGCGCGCGCGCGGCGAGCTGCAGGCTCAGCGCCCACCCCTCGGTGCGCGCCAGCAGCAGCCCCAGTTCGTCGTCGCCGAGCGCCACGCCCTGCAGGGCCAGGATCTGCCGCGCCTCGTCCGGCGCCAGGTGCAGGTCGCGCTGCGTCAGTTCGAGCAGCAGGCCCTCCGTGCGCATGCGCGCCAGCGGCGCGAAGGTGGGCGCGCGACGCGCGGCGGCCACGAGGTGCAGCGTGGGCGGCGCGGCGCGCAGGATGTACCCCAGCACCTGCCCGGTCACCGCCGACTCCGCCGCCAGGTGCAGGTCGTCCAGGAACAGGAAGGCGGCGGTGGGCACTTTGCGCTGCAGGTCGCTGCATAGCGCGCCGGCCACCAGCGGCCAGTCGCGCTCGGGGCTGGCCACGCTCTGCAACACGCGCCAGGCGTCGGCACCGAGCGATGGGAACACCGTCTGAAAGGCGCGGATGAGGTAGGCCAGCAGCAGCGCCGGCTCGCGCTCGCCGCCGTCCAGCGTCAGCCAGGCCACCGGGGCGCCGGTGCGGATCAGGCCGTGGGCCCATTGGGAGAGCAGAGTCGTCTTGCCGTAGCCGGCGGGTGCTACCACCAGGGTCATGGGGTGCAGGCGCACCTCGGAGAGCAGCGCCTGCAGGTCGGGGCGCAGCAGCACGCCCTCGCGCAGGGGAGGGGGCGTCAGCTTGAGGGGCAGCAGCGACGGGGTTGTGCGCGAGATGTCGTCGGTTCCGGCCGGGATAGCCAGTGCGCGCATACGTCCCTTCCTGCTCGTGGCGGATATCATAGCACAGCCCGCCTGAGTTGCATGGTGGCGCTGCCCCCCCACCCTCGAGGCAGGTTTGGCGCGGCTGGGACCCTCCGAAAGAATCCTCAGACGGTCGTTGCCGGGGCTGCCGCCCCCCGCTGGAACCGCCGGCTGCCTGTGTCCTAGCATTACTTTACACTGTGCCGGCAGGTATGCTAGCATGGGAACCGTGAATTTTGTATGCAAAAGAGGTACAGTTTCGCAAATCTAGCTGGAGCGAGCCATTGGAGAGCACAGCCCCGCGCATCCTCTTCGCGATCTCCGACACTGGCGGCGGCCACCGCGCTGGCGCGGTGGCCGTCCGGGCCGCCATCGAGCGGCTCGCCGGGCACGAGGTGGAATGCCACATCGTGGACATCCTCACCAGCACCGGCTTCCCGCTGGTGCGCGACGCGCCGGACCTCTACAGCCAGCTCTCCACCCGCTGGCTGCCGGCGTTCGACTTCTTCTTCCAACTCACGGACGGGCGGCGGCGCATGGACGCTATCACGCAGCTGGTATATCTCGGCGCCCACCGCAACATCCTGCGCGTACTGGAGGAGGTGCGCCCCACGCTGGTGGTCTCGGTCCACCCGCTCGTCAACCGGCTGATCGCCAACACCCGCCGCACGTATCGCCTCTCGTTCCGCTTCGTCACGGTGGTGACCGACCTGGTGAGCCTGCACGCGTCCTGGGCGGATCCGGAGGCGGAGCTGTGTATCGCTCCCACCGCTGAGGCCTACGCGCGCCTGCGGCAGCAGGGCATGCCGGAGTCTAAGCTCATCCACACCGGCTTCCCGGTCCACCCCAAGTTCGCCATCTACGAGGGCACCCGGCGCGAGGCGCGCGCAGCGCTGGCGGTGGCGCAGGAGCCCTTCACCGTGCTGCTCACTAGCGGCGGCGTCGGCTCCGGCAACATGGGCCAGGCGGTGCGTGCGTTGCACGCCGCCTACCCCGAGCTGCAGTTGCTGGCCGTCACCGGCCGCAACGTGGCGCTGCGCCAGGAGTTGGAGGCACTCGGCTTTGGCCCCCATGTCCACATCTACGGCTTCGTGGACAACATGGAGCAGTTGATGGCCGCCAGCGACATCGTGGTGACCAAGGCCGGCCCCGGCACGCTGATGGAGGCGCTCGTGATGCGCCGCCCGGTGATTGTGACGCAGGCGGTGGGCATGCAAGAGCGCGGCAACATCGACTTCGTGCTCAACCACGAGCTAGGAATGTTCTGCCCCACCACAGACCGCATCGCGCCGGCAGTGGGCGAGTTGATGCAGCCCGATACCTACGCAGCCATGGCGGCCCGCCTCGCGGACGCCGTGCCGCGCGATGGCGCCGAGCAGATAGCACGGATCTTGCTCGAACAGCTGCGGCTGGCCCCGCCCGCCCGCCACC
>DATMBA010000729.1:0-5788 GCA_035559635.1 Roseiflexaceae bacterium | reverse complement strand
GGCGGGCGCGCTGATCTACGGCATCGTGCGGCGCATCAGCCCGGCCCACGCCCCCGCCGCGCTGCTGGCCTGGCTCTGGAGCCCGCTGCAGCTGATCGCCACTGCGCTCGGCGCCCACAACGACAGCCTGCTGCTCCCGCTGCTGCTGGTGGCGCTGAGCCTGGCCCAGCGCCAGCGCTGGCTTCCGGCGCTGCTGGTGCTGGCGCTGGCGACGCATGTCAAGCTTACCGCGCTGCTGCTCGCGCCGCCCCTGCTGATCTGGATGGCGCGGCGCGCCGGTCTGTGGCGGGCGAGCGCCGCCGCGCTGCTGGCGCTCGCCATGAGCGCCCCGCTCTCCTGGCTGCTGTATGCGCCGCTCGGCGGCTGGGAGACGCTGCCGCGCATGCTCCACGAGCGCGGGCTGTACCTCGCCGGCTCGCCGGCGAACGTCCTCTACCGCTGGCTGTACGACCGGCAGGGCTGGGGGGCGCCGCAGGCCCGCACGGCGGCGACGGGCGGCGCGACGCTGCTCTTCGGCCTGGCGGCGCTCGCCCCGCTCGGCAGGTTGTGGCGCAGCGCGGAGCACGCACCGGGCGACGAGCCCCTCTGGCGCGCGGCGCTGGGTGTCACGCTGGCGTACCTGCTGCTCGGCTGCTTCTGGTTCCAGCACTGGTACCTGCTCTGGGCGCTGGCCCCGGCCGCGCTCCTCCCGCACGGCGCGGCGGCGCGCACGCTGCTCCCGTGGTACGGCTTTGGCGCGCTCTCCGCCAACGTCGCCGAGAACATGCTCGGCGCGCTGCCAGGGCTGGCGCCCGGCCGGCTGGAGCTGGCGGCCGTCGTCGTCGCCATCACCTTCATGCCCCTCGCCTGTGCGGCGGCCGTGCTGGCCGTGCGCTGGCGGCACGCAGTACGCTCTACGCACACTCCGGAAGCGGCCAGGCTCGCAGCTCCTCGAGGACGACGGCGCCGCCATCGGCGAATAGCTCGACGCCGACGCTCTCGGGTGTGGGGAGGATCTGGCTGGTAAGGACTACCCGCCCACCATCCGCAAAGACTTCGACTGAGGCGGTGTCTACGAGCACATGAAGCGTCACCAGACCGTCACGGGGGGCGAGTGGCGCAACCTGGGGGCCGATGAAGCTGGGGATGCGGAACGCGGTGCCACCTCGCTCGAGCGCAAGCTCCCGCCGCACGGCGTCGTAGCGTATCCTGGCGGCCTCGCCCACGCCCACGCGCACGCGGAGACCGAAGCTGCTGGCGGTGGCGCCCTCGGCCCTGAATGTAGCGATGAGCTCTAGCGCCTCACCGCGCACCTCATCGAGCGACACAGCGCCGGGGAGGAGCGCTCGTCCGGAGCGGCCGAAGGGCGTGCCGCGGCACGCCGCTAACTCCCGGACCGGGCGCTGCACGAGAACGAGGCCGTCGGGGCCGCTGGCGAGCTCCAACTCGCGGGGGATCGTCATCATACCGTGCCACGTCGTGGCGGGGGTCTCGCGCGCGTAGGCCCAGTTGCTCATCCACGCCAGCCAGATTGTGCGGTCGCCGGGAGCGCTGGCCCAGGCTTGGGCCGCGTAGAAGTCGGCGCCGTGGTCAGCCCAGCGCACCTTCTCCGGCGGGTCGTCGCATGTAAAGGTCGTGCCGTCGAAGCTCCCGACGAAATACTGGGTGCCGCTGCCGCCGCCTGGTGCCCCCTGCTGTACCCCCACCACCAGCACCCAACGCCGCGGCAGGTTGCCGTCCACCGGCAGGCTGATCAACTCGGGGCACTCCCAGACGCCGCCGTGTGCCCCATAGTTTGCGCCGAATGTGCTCGCCTTCGTCCAGGCTTTCAGATCGGGCGATGTGTAGATCCAGATCTCGTGGCCCACGGCGAGCAGCATGACCCAGTGGCTACGGCCCGTGCCCTCGTACCAGAGCACCCGTGGGTCGCGGAAGTCACGCGGGGCATCGGGTGGGGCAAGCACCGGGTTGCCCGCGTACTTCGTCCAGGTGCGGCCCCGATCGGTGCTGTAGGCGAGGCTTTGGACCTGACGGGCCGGGGCGTCGTGGGTGAAGATCGCCACCATCGCTCCTGCGCCGAAGCCTGCCGTGTTGTGGTGATCGATAACGGCACTGCCTGAGAAGATCGCCCCCAACTCGTCGGGGGCGAGGGCGATCGGGAGATGCTCCCAGTGCACCAGGTCGCGGCTCACCGCGTGGCCCCAGTGCATCGGCCCCCAGCCGAGCGAATACGGGTGGTGCTGGTAAAAAAGGTGGTACTCCCCGTCGTGGTAGATCAGGCCGTTCGGGTCGTTGATCCATCCTGCGGGCGGCGTGAAGTGCAGGCGCGGGCGGCGGGCGTGGGCACGCGGAGTGAGCGGTGTCATACGGGTGCTTTCAGCATAGGCGGGCAGATGGCGCCACCTGCCGGGCGCTGCGAGCAGCCGTCAGGCCATCTGCCAGGCTGGCGAGCCATGTTACCCCTTGATCCCCGTCGAGGCGATGCTTTCCATAAAGGCGCGCTGAAGTGTGAGGAACAGGATGAGCACCGGGATGGTGATCGTCGAGAGGTAGGCCATGATCTCGCCCCAGGCGATATTGAGCTGGAAGAAGTACTGCAGGCCCACCATCACCGGGCGGTACTCCTCTTTCTGGACCACCATGATCGGCCAGAGGTAGGCATTCCACATGGGCAGAAACGTCAGGATGGCCACCGTCGCGAGCACTGGGCCGGAGAGCGGAAGGATGATACGGCGGTAGATCTGGAACCAGCTAGCGCCGTCGATGCGTGCTGCCTCCACGAGTTCACCAGGCAGCGACTTAAAGAACTGGACGAACAGGTAGATCGAGAAGGCGTTCGCCACGAAGGGGATGATCTGGACGTGGTAAGTGTTGAGCCAGCCCTGCTGCAGCCCGTTGAGGCCGATCCAGGGCAGCTTGCTGACGATCAGCAGGAGTGGAATGGCGATCGTCTCAAAGGGCACGATCAGCGTCGCGATGATCACCGAGAGCGCGAGCGCCCGCCCGCGCCAGCGCGGCACCGTCAGCCCGTAGCCAGCCATCGAGTTGATGACCAGGCCGAAGATGACGGTCAGCGAGGTGACCAGCACTGAGTTGAAGATGAACAGCCCGATCGGCGCGCGCTCGAAGGCCTCGGCATAGTTGCGGAGCGAGATGTCGCCCACCGGCAGGAAGGCGCGCAGCGAGGCCGAGTCCTGCAGCAGCTGCAGGTCGGGCTTGAGCGACGAGACGAGCATAAAGACGACCGGGAATAAGAAGACCACGGCGAGCATGGTCAGCAGGATGTACCGCCCGATGGAAAAGACGCTATGCTGGCGGCGCGGTGAGAGCGCGAGATAGGTGTTCATTCCTGATCCCTTGTCACGAAGCGCTGGATGAGCGCGACGAGGAGCACGAGCACAAAGAAGACCACCGAGATCGCGGAGCCGTAGGCGATATCCTGCTTCACAAAGCCTCGCTGCACCGCCTGGAAGATCACGGTCGTGGTGGCGTCCAGCGGGCCGCCGCGGGTCATCACATTGATCTGCGTGAACAGGCCGAACGCGGCGATCGTGATGGTCACGAGCACGAAGATGGCGGTGTGACGCAGCCCCGGCCACGTGACGTAGCGGAACTGCTGCCAGCTGTTAGCGCCCTCCACGGAGGCCGCCTCGTAGAGCGAGGACGGGATCGTCTGCAGACCCGCCAGCCAGATCACCATGTGGAAACCGACCCCCTGCCAGATGGACATCACCATCACGGCGGGCATGGCGGTCGAGGGGTTACCGAGCCAGTCGACAGGCTTGAAGGCGCCGAAGGTGAGATTGGTGAGGATGTTGTTGAGCAGGCCGTTCTGGCCGTCGTAGATGAAGCGCCAGAGGATGGAGACGACGACCATCGAGACAACGACCGGTATGAAATAGATGGTGCGGAAGATGTTGACGCCCGCGGTGCGCTTGTTGATCAGCAGGGCCAGGAGGAGCCCCAGGCCGCCCTGGCCCGGCACGACGATAAGGGCGAAGAAGATGGTATTGACGAGCGACTTCATGAAGACGGCGTCGCCAGCGAGCACCACCCAGCGTGTGTCGCCGACGGTCCAGGCGAACCACTCCTGGAGGCCATTGAGATGGGGATAGGCAGGGTTATTGCGGGTGAACTCGCGCACCGCCGGGTAGGCGACGGAACCATCTTCAGCGCGGACGGGCGCGCCACTCGCTGCGTCGGTGAGGGGCTGGAGGGGCAGGAGCCGCACGGTGAGTAAGCGCGCGAAGTTGCGCGTGCCCACGAACTCGGTAGGATTGGGCGAGATCAGGCGCTGGTTGGTGAAGGCGAGGCCGAAAGCCATCACGAACGGTACGATCAGGAAGGCCAGGAGCAGGATGAGGGCTGGACCCGCCATCATCACGCCGACGAAGGCCTCCCGCTGTCGGTCGCTCCAGGAGGCGCGGACCTGGCGCTGCCCGGAGGTCGTATCAACGCTGGTCGGGATCGTCATACGTCCCTCTCTTTGGCTCGAGGTGGGACTGTGGGCGGGGTGAGCCGCCCACAGCCGGGGCTGGCGCAGGATGGGCGCCTGCGCGCGCCGGTCCTATTGGCTGAAGCCGTAGCCGTTGTTGGCCTCGATGTCGGCTGTGATCTCATCGGCGGCGGCGTCCAGGGTGGCCGCCACATCGGCGCCGTTGGCGATGTCGGCCATGGCCTTCTCGAAGATCTTGGCGGCGGCGAGGTAGGCGGGCGTCGGCGGGCGGATGAGCGCCTGGGCCTTGCTGAGCTCGAAGAAGATCTCCAACGGGCCGCCGGGGGCGTAGTGCTTGGTCAGCTTGGCGGCCGAGGCCGTGGCCGGGATCAGGCCGATGCCGTCGGAGAAGGCGGCGAGGTACTTGTCCTGCATGGCGAAGGCGATGAAGGCGTTGGCGCCCTCCTTGTGCTGGCTCTTGGCCGAGATACCGAACTGCCACGAGGCGGCGCCGATCTTCGGGCCGTTGCCGAAGTCGGGGGCGGGCAGGAAGAGCAGGTCGTCGCCGAACTTCTCGTAGGCCGCCAGCGCCGCCCAGTTGCCGTTCCATTGGAGGGCATACTTGCCGTCGATGAAGCCGGTCTCGCGGTCGGCGCCATCCTGAGAGGTGCCGGGGACGAGGTTGCGCTCGAAGAGGCTCTGCCAGTAGTCGCCGAACTTGATCGCCTCGGGGCCGTTCAGGGCGCCCTCGGCCGTCAGATAGGTCGAGCGGTCCACGATGTCACCGCCGAAACTCTGGAGCCAGGGCGAGAAGGCGTAGGGATACCACTCGCCCGTCCAGGCCATGCCCATGTCGAGGGGATACTCGAACTCGCCGGACTCCTTCAGCTTCATCAGGGCCGCATCGAACTCCTCGAGGGTCCAGGGCTGCGCGAGGGTGGGGATGCGGATGCCGTGCTTCTCCAGCACCGAGCGGCGGGCGAACATCGCTACAGCGGCGTCCCAGAGGCCCACGGAGTAGAGCTTGCCGTCCCACATGCCGAGCGTGCCGGGCAGGAAATTGTCGGTGGCGCCTGCGGGCAGCTCCAGTGGCGCCATGTAGCCGGACCAGGCCCAGTTCGGCATCACGGGGCCGTCCACGTCGATGATGTCGGGGAGGCTGCCGGCCAGCGCCGCGGCGACGACCGAGTCGTTGTAGCTGGCTTGGGGGAAGTCCTGGCGCTCGACGACGTAGCTATCCTGGGAGGCGTTGAAGTCGTCGATAATCTGCGTGAGGATCTCACGTTCGACATCGTTGCCGGCACCGTGGTACCAAAGCGTGAGGGTGGTCTTTTCGGCGGCCGGCGCGGCGGTCGGCTCCGCGGCCGGCGCGGC
>DATMBA010000728.1:0-11484 GCA_035559635.1 Roseiflexaceae bacterium | reverse complement strand
CGGGCGAACAGCGTGTCGAAGAAGTAGGCGCGCGCCAGGCCAGTGAATTGCGTGGCGGCGTGGGCCAGCAGCGCGCTAAGCCCGGCTGCGAGCCAGGTATGCGCGCGCGACCAGCGGCGCGCTACGGCTACGTAGAGCAGGTAGAGCGCGAGCGGCGCGAGCACCAGGAAGAAGTCGATGCGCGCCAGCGCCAGCTGGCCGAATGCCAACCCTGAGAGAAGGGCCGCGAACTCTTTATGCCGAACGACGAACGACGAACGACCACCGTCTACGCCGCCAACCGGCGTCTCGTCGTTGGTCGTTGGTCGTTGGTCGTTGGTCAGCGCTGCGAAGAAATACAGCCCGGCGAAAGTCAGGAACTGAGCGGTGGTCTCGGTGGTGGAGTAGCGGCTGAACCAGACCTGGGCGGCGTTGAGCGCCAGGAAGAGCGCAGCGAGCAGGCCGGCCCACGGGCCGCCCAGGCGCCGCGCGAGCATGCCGACGCTCCAGACTCCGAGCAGGCCCATGAGGGCGGGCGCCAGCAGGCCGCCCTGCAGGCCGAGCAGCGCCGTGAGCAGCCCGACCCAGGCGGTGAACAGGTGCAGGCCCTGGGGCGTCACCCGGCCCTCTTCCAGGTCGCCGTGATTGATGTAGAAGCCGGCGGCGCGCAGGCGGGTGGCGATATTACGCTGGCGCGGCTGGACGCCGAGGAAGTTCGTCTCCGCCTGGGCGGCCGAAGCGGCCAGGGCCGCGTCTGCGCTCCGCTGGTCGGCCGCGATCTGTGCCACGAGCGCGTCGCGCTGGACGAGCGCGCCGGTGCGGGCCATGGCGAAGCCGGCGTTGGCGTAGACCCCCGCATCGCGCACGCCGATCACTACCTCGAACGGCCGGGCGACAAGCAGGAAGGCGATGCCCAAAGTTAATAGAAAGGGGAGGGTCAAGGAGGGCGCAGTCCTCCCTGAAACCCACCCTGTTCCTTGAGCCGTATGTGCGTAGCGCGTGCGAGTCTTGTGCACGAGCGCTGCGGCGGCACAGACAGCGGCGAGGAGCAGCAGGTACAGCCAGGCTGAGAAGATGCCGAGCTGCCCGAGGGTGAAGGCCAGCCAGCCGGCGATCAGCGCGCCGAGAGCGGTATGCTGGTAGATGCGCTCCAGCGGATCGGGCGGCGGCGCCCCGCGCAGCGCACGGGCCACAAGGGCGCCGGGGAGGTACAGTAGCGGGGCGAGGACGGCGAGGGCGAGCAGGGCCAGCAAGAACACAGCTCCTTCGTACTACGGCGGGGGATTATAGCACAGGCGGCGGGAGCGGAACAGATGAGCGAATATTAACATTTCTTATACGGAATCGCACTTGACAACCCCTGGGCGGACAACTATAGTGGCACCACCTCTCCATTGAAGGGGGGAGGGCTGCGCCCTCCCGGCGCCCGTCAGATGTGCAAGGATTCTCTTCGGAGGGGCTGCACCCTTCCAGGCCGCCCCCAAGGGCGCGGGGGCGGCACCCCCGTGATGGGAGGGGCTGCGGAGGGCTGCGCCCTGCCGTGCAACCTCCTTGGCGGTGAGGCGGGCGGGACATCGCGCGTCGCGCTGCGACGCGTCGAACGTCAACTGCCGTGCAACCTCCTTGGCGGTGAGGCGGGCGGGACGGGAGGGCGCAGCCCTCCCGTGAAACCTTACCCTGGCCAGGATATCCAGATAGGCTCGAAGGATAACATTTGTATGGCAGACAAGCTTGTGATCGTCGAGTCGCCAGCCAAGGCGAAGACGATTCAAAAATATCTCGGGCGCGGGTTCCGTGTGGAGGCCTCGATGGGCCACGTGCGGGACCTGCCGAAGAACGACCTGGGGGTGGACCCGGAGGCTGGCTTCGAGCCGGTGTACGAGGTCAGCCCTGGCAAGGAGAAGGTGGTGGCCGGGCTGCGCAAGTCCGTGCGGCAGGCCGAGGCCGTCTACCTGGCGACCGACCCGGACCGGGAGGGCGAGGCGATCGCGTGGCACATTGTGCAGGCGGCAGGCATCCCGCGCGCCACGCCGGTGCACCGGGTGGTGTTCACCGAGATCACGCCCGCCGCGGTGCAGCAGGCCATCCGGCACCCGCGGCAGATCGACCGCAACCTGGTGGACGCGCAGCAGGCGCGGCGCGTGCTGGACCGGCTGGTGGGCTACAAGCTCTCGCCGCTGCTGTGGGACAAGGTCAAGCGCGGCCTCTCCGCCGGGAGGGTGCAGTCGGTGGCGGTGCGGCTGGTGGTGGAGCGCGAGCGCGAGATCGAGTCCTTCGTGCCGCAGGAGTACTGGACGATCGAGGCCGACCTGCTCAAGCGCACCGGCGGCCAGCGGCGCGAGGGCTTCCGGGCCGTCCTGATCGAGCGCGGCGGCAAGAAGCTGGACAAGTTCGACATCGGCACGCAGGAGGCGGCCCAGGCGATCGTGGCGGACCTGGAGGGCGCCGTGTACGTGGTGCGCAAGATCGTCCGCAAGGACAAGCGCCGCACCGCCGCGCCGCCGTTCACCACCAGCACGCTGCAGCAGGAGGCCGGCCGCAAGCTGGGCTTCTCGGCCAAGCGCACCATGGCGGTGGCGCAGCAACTCTACGAGGGCGTGGACGTGGGCGGGGACGAGGGCACGGTGGGGCTGATCACCTACATGCGCACCGACAGCTTCAATGTGGCGCGTGAGGCGCAGGAGGAGGCGCGTGAGGTGATCCGGGCGCGCTACGGTGCTGACTACCTCCCGGAGAAGCCGCCCATCTACCGCACCAAGGCCAAGGGCGCGCAGGAGGCCCACGAGGCCATCCGGCCGACCTCGAGCCGCCGGCTGCCGGAGGCCATCCGCGGCCGGCTGACGCACGATCAGGCCCGGCTATACGAGCTGATCTGGAAGCGCTTCGTGGCCAGCCAGATGGCGGCGGCGATTTTTGATAGCACGACTGTCGATATCGGTGCCTTAACGAACGACCACCGACCAACGACCAACGACCAGGGCGCACCAGCAAGCGATCGTTCGTCGTTCGTCGTTCGTCGTTCGTCGGATATCGACCCGTACACGTTCCGCGCCACCGGCAGCGTGCTGAAGTTCCCCGGCTTCCTGGCGGTATACAACGTCAGCCTGGACGAGGGCGAGGAGGACGAGGACAGCGAGCGGCGGCTGCCGCAGCTGGACGAGGGCGAAGGGCTGGATCTGGCGCAGTTGTTGCCGGTGCAGCACTTCACTGAGCCGCCGCCGCGTTACACCGAGGCCAGCCTGGTGAAGGAGTTGGAGCGGCAGGGGATCGGCCGGCCCTCCACCTACGCGCCCACGATCTCGACGATCGTCGAGCGCGAGTACGTGGAGGTGGCGGACAAGAAGCTGGTGCCGACGACGCTCGGGCGGGTGGTGACGGACCTGCTGGTGGAGCACTTCCCGAGCATCGTGGACTACGGCTTCACCTCGGAGATGGAGCAGCAGCTGGACGACATCGCCGAGGGCGGGAAGCAGTGGGTGCCGGTGCTGCAGTCGTTCTACGGCCCGTTTGAGCGGACGCTCAGCGAGGCGCAGCAGCGCATGCGCAATGTCAAGCGCGAGGAGATCCTGACGGAGATCCACTGCCCCGCGTGCCAGGAGGGCTTCCTGGCGATCCGGTTCGGCCGCAACGGCGAGTTTCTGGCCTGCAACCGCTACCCGGAGTGCCAGTTCACGAGCGACTTCCACCGCGATGGGGAGGGGCGGATCGTGCTGGATGCGCCGGCGGCGCCGGCGCTGAGCGATGTGGCATGCAACCTGTGCGGCCGGCCGATGGTAGTGAAGAAGAGCCGCTTCGGGCCGTTTCTGGGGTGTAGCGGCTACCCGGAGTGCAAGAACACCCGGCGCCTCGACAAGGAGGGCAAGCCGGTGCCGCTGCCGAAGGAGACCGGCGTGGCCTGCCCGAAGTGCCGCGAGGGCGAGTTGCTGGAGCGGCGCGGCAAGTTCGGGCGGCCGTTCTTCGGCTGCAACCGCTATCCGAAGTGCGACTACATCGCCAACAGCCTGGAGGAGGCCGCGCGCTATGTGCCGGGAGAGGCAGCGGCGGCCCCCGAGAAGAAGGCCGCCGCGCCGAGGAAGGCGACTGCCGCCCCGAGGAAGGCGACCGCCAGCGGCACGGCGAAAAAGGCCGCCGCCAGCGGCACGGCGAAGAAGGCCGTTGCGAAGAAGACCACGGGCGCCACGAGCCGCGTGCGCAAGCGGGCGTCCTAGGGCGTATCGGCAACGCGGGAGGTGTGGAGGGGCGCAGTCCCCACACCCCCGCAAACGCCGTTTGCGGATAGGCCCTGGTGTGGATGCAGGGGAGGCCGCGTGCCACGCCCGGCCGCTCAAGCGGCGGGCTACCCTTTGCCAAGCCCGCCTGCGCGGGCTGCCACTCAGGCCGCGTAGGCGGCCTTTGTGAGGGATAGCCCGCCCGTTCACGGGCCGGGCGTGGTGCGAAGCCAGCATACCCGATTCCAGACGCACCGGTCATACGCCGGGGGGCATAGGGCGCCGTCCCACGCCCCGCGGCTGATGACGTCTGTGGCCGCGTGCCACGCCCGGCCGCTGAAGCGGCGGGCTACCCTTTGCAAAGCCCGCCTGCGCGGGCTGGAGCGGAGGCTGCGGAGGCGCCCTGCGGAGTGAGATCCCGCGCGTACCCCGCCGGAACGTCGCAGGCGTTCCGGCGCCGGGCGTGGGAGGGCGCCGATGTGCGGCAGGTGGGCCGGGAGATGCGAGGGCCTGCGCCCCCGCGCCCCTCCAGCCGGGAGGCGTTGCAAACAAGCATCAACAGACTCCGGCCGCCGGTGGGACCATCCGCCGGCGGCCGGCGCGTCTCCGGTACCCGGCCAGGAGGGGACCAGGCGGCGCTTGATCGCCCCCTGCGTTTCTGCCATAATGGCGCGGCGAGAGGTGGATTCAGGCAGGAGCGCGTCCATGCACAACATCGCAGAGCTTGTGCGTCGCAAGGCGTTGGTCGCCGCGGCGGCGGCGTTCATCGTAGGGGTGATTCTGATCGTCCGCTCGCTGGCCGTGGTCCTGGCCGCGCCCGCGGCGGAGGTGGCGGGCGAGCCGGCGGTGCTGGAGGCGCCGGTGGATGTGGGCGAGCCGCCGCTCGACGAGTTGGCGGCGCCGGAGGATCGCGCGGCAGGCGAGTTGGTGGTGTACGTGAGCGGCGCCGTGCAGGCGCCGGACGTGTACCGCCTGCCGGAGGGGGCGCGGGTGAAGGACCTGGTGCTGGCGGCCGGCGGGCTAGCCACCGATGCCGACATCGAGCGGGTGAACCTGGCGGCGCCCCTGGCGGACGGCCAGCATGTGTCGGTGCCGCGCCTGGGGGCCGTGGGCGCCGAGGCCGCCGGGGCGGAGGGTGTCGGGGCGGGGGACGCCGGCGCGGATGAGTTGGTGAACATCAACACCGCCGGCCCCGCCGAGCTGGACGCGCTGCCGGGCATCGGGCCGGCGCTGGCCGAGCGCATCATCGCGCACCGCGAGGCCAACGGGCCGTTCCAGGCGGTGGAGGATCTGCGGGCGGTCAAGGGGATCGGCGCGTCGCTGTTCGCCAGGATCGCGCCGCTGGTGACGGTGTGAGTAGGGGCGCAGCAGGAGGCCGCCCGCGAACCGGGGGCGCGAGGCGGAGCCTCGCCAGGGGTGTGGGGGCCGTAGGCCCCCAAACAGAATCTTCTTCACATCTTTTTCGAGGGCTTCGCCCCTCCCAACCTCCCTGTGGGGTGCGCGGGCAGCACCACCGCGCACGTCCTGTCAGGTAAGAGGAGGTCGCCGGAATGCGAAGGACGAAGATTGTTGCGACGATCGGGCCAGCGAGCGGCACGCCGCAAATGATCGAGCGGCTGCTGGAGGCCGGGATGGACGTCGCCCGGCTGAACTTCTCGCACGGGACGCACGAGGAGCACGCACGGCGGATCGGCATGCTGCGCGAGACGGCGCGGCGCATGGGGCAGCCGCTGGCCATCCTGCAGGACCTGCAGGGGCCGAAGATCCGCACCGGCGCGCTGGCGGGCGGCAGGCCGGTGCGGCTGCTGCCGGGGGCGCGCTTCACGATCACCACCCATGCGCTGGTGGGGGACGCCGCGAGGGTCAGCACCACCTATGGCGAGCTGCCGCATGACGTGCACCCCGGCGACCGCATCCTGCTCTCGGACGGGCTGATCGAGCTGCGGGTGCTGGAGACCAGCGCGGACGAGGTGCGGACCGAGGTGGTGTTCGGCGGCGAGCTGCGCGAGCACCAGGGCATCAACCTGCCGGGCGTGGCGGTGAGCGCCCCGGCGCTGACCGAGAAGGACCGCGAGGACCTGGCGTTCGGGCTGGCGCACGGTGTGGACTATGTGGCGCTCTCGTTCGTGCGGCGCGCGGCGGACCTGTACGACATCAAGCGGCGCATCGCCGCCGCGGGGAAGCGCACCCCGGTGGTGGCCAAGATCGAGAAGCCCGAGGCGCTCGACGACATCGCGGCGATCCTGGAGGCCGCCGACGGCATCATGGTGGCGCGCGGGGACCTGGGGGTGGAGATGCCGCCGGAGCAGGTGCCGGTGGTGCAGAAGCAGCTGATCGAGGCCGCCAACGCCGCCGGCATCCCGGTGATCACCGCCACGCAGATGCTGGACTCGATGATCCGCAACCCGCGCCCGACGCGCGCCGAGGCGAGCGACGTGGCGAACGCGATCATCGACGGGACCGACGCGGTGATGCTGAGCGGGGAGACTGCCACCGGCGCGTTCCCGGTGGAGGCCGTGGCGATGATGGCGCGCATCGCCACGGTGGCCGAGGCCAGCGGGCGGCACGGCGACTACGCGGCCGCGTCGGCCTGGCAGGTGGCGCGCCAGCCGAGCGTGCCGGACGCGATCAGCAGCGCGGCGTGCGCGATCGTGCAGGCGCTGCCGACGAAGGCGGTGGTGGCGTTCACTATGAGCGGCAGCACCGCACGGCTGGTCTCGCGTATGCGGCCGTCGGCGCCGATCGTGGCCTTCACCCCCTCGGAGGAGGTGTACCGGCAGCTGAGCCTGGTGTGGGGCGTGACGCCGATCATGTCGGACTACGTGGACCGCCTGGAGGATCTGGGGGCGCAGGTGAGCCGGGCGCTGGTGGCGCGGGGCATGGCGCGGCCGGGGGACATGGTGGTGGTGACGGGCGGGCACCCGATCGCGGCGCGCGGTAAGACGAACTTCGTGAAGGTGCTGGAGGTTGAGGGGTAGGGCGCGCTCAGCACAGGCGACAGGCGATAGGCTTGAGGCTCCGGATCGCCTAGCGCCTGACTTCCTCTCACCCCCTCCTCATCTCGATCTTGCTGAGACGATGGTATAGTACTGCTGCTTTCCCTGGTGGGGGAAGGGGCGGGTGGCTGTGCGCGATCCATACGAGGGGTCTGGTCGGAGGGGCGCGGTCTCTCCACCCTCCCGCACGGGGGCCGCGCGAGAACCTTCAAAGTCTGGAGCGGCGCAGCCCCTCCCCACCGCCCCGTGGGGGTGCGGGGGCGGCGCCACCGCGTAACTCCTGTAAAAGCCTCTCCGCATACCTCGGGGAGGGGTCAGGGGAGGGCTGCGCCCTCCCCTGCAATTCCACCCGCTCCGGGGTATCCGGAGCGGCACCAAGTGAAACGTATTTGGAATTAGAGGGATGGGATGGGCGACCTTGGCATCGCTGGGCTTTTCATCGCGCTGGCTGTGGTGATCGTGCTCTCCGGCCCGGCGCGGTTGCTGCGGGCCGGCAAGGCGCTCGGCGACGCGCTGCGCGGCATGCGCCGCTCCGCGCCCGGCAAGGGGCGCGGAGCGACCACCGGCGAGTAGCGAGGTCCGACATGAAGCGCGCACTGCGGGCACTCCTGGCGGTCGCTGCGCTGCTGCTGGCGGGCCTGCCGGTGGCGGCGGCGCTGCTGGGGCGGGACGCCCTGGTGCTCCCGCTGGTGGCCCTGGCGCTCGCCGCGCTGTGCAGCTTCCTCGCGTACCGCGGCGCCGTGTTGCTGCGCCGGCGGATCGACGCGATCGGCGCGGCGAGCCGCCCGGAGCGGCGTCACCCGCCGGACCGTTAACGCCGCGTGAGGTTTGCCAGAGAGGGCACAGAGGAGGCTCGATCGCGAGTCCACCTCTGTGCCCTCTGTGGCAGGTGCAAGCTCATCATCGTCCTGCTCTCGTCTCAGCGCCGCATCAGCCACTGCTCAGCCGAAACCTCCCCTGCGCATCGTTGGTTCTTTCCGCAGTGAGAGGGTCGCGGAGGGTGTGCCTTCGCTGAACCCCCTGTGGCGCGGGCCAGGCCTGCGGTGGGAGGGCCGGGGAGGGCGTGCCCTCGCTGAACCCCCTGTGGCGCAGGCCTGGCCTGCAGGCATGGAGCTGAAGAGGAGATACGATGCGCTCCGCACGATGGTGGATCGCGCTCGGGCTACTGCTGGGTGCGCCGCTGTTGCCGCGGGCGTCCGCCGCGCCGCGGGAGGCCCACGGCGCGAGCGCGGCCGCGCTCGCCGCAACGCCGGCGCTGGACCCGGAGCTGATGGGGATGGTGGTGCGTGACCCGTGGTTCGACTGGGACACCCACCCGGCGTTCGCGGGCGGGCCGAACCAGGCGTTCCAGGACCGCATGGGCGCCGTGCTGGCGAGCGCCGGGGTGCGCTGGGTACGGCTGGACTTCCGCATCGCCGCGCCGCTCTCGCCGACGGCCGAGCTGCCGCCGGACTTCGTGGCGTGCGAGATCGCCAAGAACGACTACTTCATCACGCAGGTGGCACCGCGGCACGGCTTCAAGGTGCTGGGGCTGCTGAGCTTCGACCTGATCCAGGGGACGGACGCCAACCTGCTGGACACTGGCCCGTTCAGCGTGACCTCGAAGTACGGATTCGGTGTGAACCTGTACATGGACGAGTGGCTCGACCGGGCGCTGATGGTGGCGGACCGCTATGGCGAGTTGGTGGCGGCCTATCAGGTGCTGAACGAGCAGAACCGGCTGCCGCAGTACCTCCCGGGCGGGCCGGTGGGCAACGCAATCGAGCCACACATCGTCGGGCGGCTGGTGACGAAGCTCTACCGTTTCTGCCGGGGTATCGCGCCACTGCCACCGGAGGAAGCGGTGCATGGCTGCCGCGACGCGCAGATCGTGCTGGGCGGGCTGCACCCGCGCGGCACGAGTGATGCCCAGGGAAACGTGGTGATGACGGACGCGGAGTACCTGCAGAAGATCTACGCGGATTCGTCATTTCAAGATTTCTTCGGGGCACACCAGTCCTGGCCGATCGACGGCATCGGCTACCACCCGTACCCGGAGGAGATCCGGCAGTCGAAGGACGTGTTGTGTGGACCGTGGGCTGGCGCGCATGCTGGCGGCGCTGGAGGCGGCGGGGGACGGGTGCCGGCAGCTGTGGGTGAGCGAGGTGGGCTACAACGTCGGGTTCGACGTGGACGGACCGCGCAACCCGATCCCGCGGCAGAGCGAGTTCGGGCAGGCGGCGTTCATGGAGGACGTGTACACCAGCCTAGGGGCGCGGCGGATCTGCGGCGGGCAGCCAGAGATCGCGCACGTCTTCTGGTTCAAGTACGAGGATTTCCCGCCGGCGGAGGATGTCTTCGACAGCCGGGGGCGGCTGGTGGCCGCGGCGCAGCGCTGGGGGGTCGTGCGGGTGCCGTTCCGCGCGCCGGAGCCAGGGGAGAATTGCCCGGGCGGGGCGTGCTACGAAGTGAACGGGATACCGGAGCTGTACCGGGCGGCGTACTACACCTACCGGCGGCTGGCGGGGCTGCCGGCGGCGCAGGTGAGCATGCCGTTGGTGTTTCGCTGAGATCAGCGGGGGTTTGACAGCGCCCGCGAACCTGGCTATAATGCACCCGTGCGCCGAGGTGGCGGAATTGGCAGACGCGCACGTTTGAGGGGCGTGTGGAGCAATCCATAAGGGTTCAAGTCCCTTCCTCGGCACCACGGGCGATTAGCTCAGTCGGCAGAGCACCTCGCTTACACCGAGGGTGTCGGCGGTTCGAGTCCGTCATCGCCCACCAGGAGCGCGATTTTAGATTGCAGATTGCAGATTGGCCCGAGCGGTCCCGGCGATCTGAAATCTACCATCTGCAATCGGGGCTGCCAGGGTAGCTCAGTTGGTAGAGCGCGTGTCTGAAAAACACGAGGTCACCGGATCGTTCCCGGTCCCTGGCACCAGCATCAGGAAGCCCTAAAGTGCGTGTAGCACTTTAGGGCTTTCGGTTGTCTGTAGGTCTATTTGTAGGTCTATCGACTTGCCCAGTGCCGCTATCGCAACGACTCGCACGCCTCGCCATCGCCGTCTCGGTCAAGCTCGGTGTGTCCCTCAGCAAGCGCAGCCTGGGCTTCCTCCCAAGTCGCGAACTCCGAGCAGGTCATGCGCCGACTCGGGAAGCGACGCTGCGGTGGGCTGGAGGGCGCGGATGGCGGAGTATAGGTCTGACCTTCCGGCAGGAACGGAACAGTCGTATCGCCGCTGCCAGCACGGATAGTCTCTACCGCGAGAAGTCCCTGAAGCACGCCGATACCATTATGCAACTCCATCCGCGCTCGCTGGAACCATTGAGTTAGTCGCGGCACCCCATCGGAGCCAGGCTCTATACGCGCGGGAGTGATGGGGTAACCGAAAAGGGCCAGGCTTTCCTCGTAGCTCACCCCACGATGACCAAACTCCCGGCCGTGCGTGTCCCAATAGCGCAGGAAGTCTCCGCACAGGTTATAGCCAGTTTCTGGGTAGAAACGGCATCCTGGCTGCGGTTGCTCCTTCGGCATGTTCTGCCAGATGTACCCCTGCTGAATGAGGCGCTCCTCCCCCATCAAACCGAGCTGGAAGTTATAGGGGGCCGGGATATCGTCGCGGAACTCGACGCGAAAGCGCTCGAATGGCATAATCACCGCACCATCGCTCTCTCGCAGATAGGCCTGACCGATCGGAAGTCCGAATACTGGCAAGCCCCCGTTCCTCTCCAGCCACCCCAGGACTGCCTCGCACACATCCCCCTCACTTGTCGTACACGATCCCTGGAAGTAGTGTGCCCAGTTGAGGTTTGCCGGATAGCTCGCTGCTCGCGCTGTGGAGATCTCCAGGACCGCGAGCATCACGACCAACACCAGTGTCGTGCCGATGAATCGGGTACGATGCGTGTTCACTGCAATGCCTCCTTGCGGGTGTGAACTGTTCATCGATGATACCGATTCCTCGGCGCATGTAGATTCCCTATCCCATCCTTTCTATCGCCAGGCGCATCCGCTCCTCTGTGGCCTTACTATAGGTACCCGCAGTGACCTGCGGTGTGCTGTGTCCGGCGAGGGCCGCGGCCACTTCGAGGTCGGTGCCAGCCTCGCGCCAGCGGGTGACAGCGGTCACGCGCAGGTCGTGCAGGCGCAGGTTCCCAGGCAGCTCGGCACGACTGACGATGGCCTTGAAGTGACGCTGGAGGTTACGCGGGCTGATGGGGCCGCCGTCCCGCGTAGCGAAGATGAGGCCCTCGCGCCGGCCGGTCCTGACGCGATGCTCACGGAGCGCGGTGAGCAGCTCGTCCGAGAGCGGCAGGCGCCG
>DATMBA010000727.1:0-14279 GCA_035559635.1 Roseiflexaceae bacterium | reverse complement strand
GCGGGCGGGACATAGCGAACAGGCGGTCGATCGTCTCCGGGCTGGACGTGGCCGCCAGCGCGTGCGCGATGCTCTCGGCGCAGTCGTACCCGGCGCCGGGCAGGCTCCGCAGCAACTCGTCCGCCGTGCGGTGGACCGCCTGGCGGCAGGCGGGCGTGGGCAGGCCGGCCGCCGGTGGGTGTGGTACCGCACATGCAGCGAGGGCCAGTGTGGCCAGCGCGGCCAGCAGCGGTCTGCGGGTCATGGCCGCTCCGCCAGCCGCATCACGAAGAGGCGGTCGGCGCGCTCGAAGGTCACGGCGCCGCGCTTCGAGCGCAGCATCACCCACACCGCGAAGTACTCGTCGGCCGGGTTGATCGAGTGGGAGGAGCACAGCGAGTTCTGGCCGGGGCGGCGGCTGGGGACGCGGCAGTTGGGTGTGTGAGTGGTGAAGGCTGCCAAGCGCGCAGAGCCGAGCGCCAGCTCGATCTCGGGCGGGCCGAGCATGCGGCGCTGGATGGCGGCCGCGCCGAGGTAGGCGCTCATGGCGAGCGCCGCGCCGACCACCGCGACCGCCGCGGCCAGCTTCCATGCAGCTGCTGCGCGCATCAGAGTCTTCGCTCGCTGGGGGTGTGGGAGCAGCTCCGCAGCGCGGATGGATATGGAGGGCGAAGCCCTCCACGCCTCCCCTATTTGACGCCTCCCCCCGGCATCTTCTATTATACCACTCCGGTTGGAGCGGCACGTCCTGAGGGGTGCGATGCGAGTGGTGATCACCGGCGCGGCCGGGCAACTCGGCCAGGCATTGCGGCGCGCCTTCGAGCCGCAGCACGAGGTGCTGGCCCTCGGCCATGCCGAGTTGGACCTGGCCCGGCCGGAGGCCGTGGAGCGCCTGGCCGCCACCAAGGCCGACCTGATGCTCCACCCGGCGGCCTACACCAACGTGGACGGCTGCGCGCGCGACCCGGACCTGGCCTACCGGGTGAACGGCCTGGGGACGCGCTACGTGGCGCTGGCCTGCCGCCGCATGGACGCCGCGCTGGTCTACATAAGCACCAACGAGGTGTTCGATGGCTCAGCCACGGCGCCCTACCGCGAGTACGACTGCCCGGCGCCGATCAACGCCTACGGCTGGTCCAAGTGGGTAGGCGAGCAGGCGGTGCGCGAGCTCGTGCCGCGGCACTATATCGTGCGGGTGGCCTGGCTGTTCGGCGGCGAGCGCAACTTCGTGCGCACGGTGCTGCGCCTGGCGGCCGAGCGCGACACGCTGCACATGGTGGCGGACGAGGTGGGCAGCCCGACGTACGCGCCGGACGTGGCGGCGGCACTCCTGCAGCTGGTGCGTCTGCCCCACTACGGCACGTACCACTTCGTGAACGAGGGCATCTGCTCGCGGTACGAGCTGGCGGCGGAGGTGCTGCGCCTGGCGGGGCGGGTGGGCGTGGCGCTGCAGCCGATCGCGCTGGCGGACTTCAAGCGCGACAGCCGGGTGCCGCCCTATACGCCGCTGCGCAACATCGCCGCCGCGGACCTGGGGATCACCTTCCGGCCCTGGCAGGCCGCGCTGGAGGAATATCTGAGATTGAAGGTTGACGGTTGAAGGTTGAAGATCGAATCTTCAATCTTCAATCGTCGATCTTCAATCTTCAATCGTATGATCGACATCATCATCCCCAACTACAACGGCGCGGCCATGTTGCCCACCTGCCTGGACGCGCTGCGCGCACAGACGCGGCGCGATTTCTGTGTGGTGGTGGTGGACGACGGCTCGACCGACGGTTCGTGTGAGTTGCTGGCGCGCTCCTACCCCGAGGTGCAGGTGATCCGGCTGCCGCGCAACCGCGGGCTGGCGGCGGCGGTGAACGCGGGCATCGAGGCCACCGGCGGGCCGTACGTGGTGCTGCTGAACAACGACACCGAGGCGCACCCGCGCTGGCTGGAGCACCTGGTGGGCGCGCTCGAGCGCTTCCCGGCCTACGCCTTCGCCGCCAGCAAGCTGCTGCTGTTCGACCGGCGCGACCACATCCACTCGGCGGGGGACTACTACCGGCCGGATGGGGTGCCCGGCAACCGTGGGGTCTGGCAGCGCGACCGCGGCCAGTACGATGTGATGGAGGAGGTCTTCGGGCCGTGCGCTGGCGCAGCCGCCTACCGCCGCTCGGCGCTGGAGGCGCTGGCCGAGGACGGCAAAGTGTTCGACGAAGACCTGGTGATGTACTGTGAGGATGTGGACCTGAACCTGCGGGCGCACCTGCGCGGCATGCGCACGGTCTATGTGCCGCAGGCGGTGGTGTACCACCGGCTGAGCGCCACGGGCGGGGGGGCGCTGGCGAGCTACTACTGCGGGCGCAACTTCGTGCTGGTGTGGGCCAAGAACATGCCGGCGCGCCTGGCGCGGCGCCACCTGCCCGCGATGCTGCGGGCGCAGGCCGGCTTCGCGCTGCGCGCGCTCTGGCACCTGCGCGAGCCGGCGGCCCGGGCGCGGCTGCGCGGGCAACTGGACAGCCTGCGGGCGCTGCCGCGCTTCCTGCGCAAGCGCCGGGTGCAGGGGATGTGGACAGCGGATAGGGAGCGGATTAGCGGATAGCGGATAGCGGTGCCGTCGCACCCGCTGTAGAGCTGCGGGCGTTTGCGGGAGGACTCGGTCCTCCCCGCAAACCTTACCCGCTCGTACCGGAGCGTTCCATGTCCGCCCGAGCAGGAGGAGCAAGCTTCGTGACCATCCCTTCGGATTCCCCACTGCTGTCGGTCGTCGTGCCAGCCTATAATGAGGAGCGCCGCCTGCCGCGCACGCTCGCGGCGATCCTGGCCTACCTGGAGCAGCAGCCCTACCCCGCCGAGTTGATCGTCGCCGACGACGGCAGTGAGGACGGCACGGCCGCGCTGGTGAGCCAGATGCTGGACAGATACCCTAACCTGCGCCTGCTGCGGCTGGACCACCGCGGCAAGGGCTATGCGGTGCGCGCCGGGGCGCTGGCGGCCCGCGGCGACTACGTGCTGCTGTGCGATGCGGACCTGGCGGTGCCGATCGAGGAGTGGGAGCGGCTGCGGCAGCGGCTCGAGGCCGGCTACGACGTGGCGATCGGCTCGCGCGAGGGCGTGGGCGCGCGGCGCATGGGCGAGCCGTGGTACCGCCACGCGATGGGGCGGGTCTTCAACCTGATTGTGCGCCTGGTGGCGGTGGGCGGCATCCAGGACACGCAGTGCGGCTTCAAGGCGCTGCGCCGCCCGGTGGCGGAGGACCTGTTCCGCCGGGTGCAGATCTACGGTGACGACGCGCCACGGGTGCGGGGCGCTGCGGTGACGGCCTACGACGTGGAGTTGCTTTACCTGGCGCTGCGGCGCGGCTACACGGTGGCCGAGGTGCCGGTGCCCTGGAACTACGGCGAGGAGACCAAGGTCAGCCCCCTGCGCGACGCCTGGCGCAACCTGCGCGACGTGCTGACGGTACGCTGGTACGCGCTCAGCGGCCGCTACAAGAACCTCAACGCCCCGCTCGCTACGGTGGAGCGCCCGGCCCACAAATAGGTGACCAAGGACCGAGGACCGAAGACCACATAGCCGTGTCTCGGTCTTCGGTCTTTAGTCCTCCCCTATCGCCTATCGCCGCGCGTGGAAATGCGCGAACTCGCCGAGCAGCCCCTCCAGCGCCGCCGCCACGCGCTCGACGCAGCGGGTGGTGAAGCCGCTGAGGACCTGGGGATCGCCGGAGGCGGTGTAGCGCGCCAGCACCTCTGGCGTCTCAGCGGCGAACTCCTGCTCCAGCCGGTCGAAGCGCTCGCGCACCAGGCGGCTGCGGGCCGGGTAGTAGCCCGGCAGGCTCCCCACCGGATCGCCCTTCACCGCGTCGGTGAGCGCGCGGAACATCCACCAGTACGAGCCGGGCGCCCAGGCGTCGATCGGCGCCTGGTGCGGCGCCACCACCCGCTTCCCCGCCGTGCCCGCCTGTGAGACGAGCGGCGGGGGCGCACCGCCCGGGACGAAGAACGGCGCGTAGCAGCCCAGGCAGGGCGGGCCGGGCGTCCACCAGAACACCGGCGGCGCGCCCGGCGCCGGCGTCAATTCCACCACACACGAGCTGGCGGTGTTGCCCCAGGTGAAGCCGGCCGGCGAGACATGCATGCAGACCGAGAGGAAGTCCGGGTCAGCGGCGTCGAAGGTCGGCCCCTCCAGGAACGTCCCCTCGTAATGGTCCCGCGCGATGCGCATCATCCACGCCGGGGTGATCGCCCCGTGCCGCTCGGCGAGCAGTTGACGCGAGCGTGCCGCGCGGATGTGGGAGATCTGGCGCGGCACCGTCTCATCGATGTAGGCGCGCGCCACGTCGAAGGGCGACTCGGGCCCCAGCGGCCACCACCCCTGCCGGCGCGCATGCTCGGCCAAGTCCGCGCTGCCGGCGTCGTAGGCGGTGCGGGTGCTGACCTGGTTGGAGATCGAAGCGCTCCCGCGCGTGACGCGCCTGGCCACCCAGCGGACGCCGAGCGCCTCGAAGACCCAGGCCTCCGACGGGTCGGCGACGATGAACGAGTTGTCGTAGCCACCCTCGGCGTGGCCCTTGCCGGGGACGGCCGAGCCGAACTGGCCGTAGCGCTCCACCAGTTCGCCCATGACCGCCACCGCTTCGGCGGCGCTGCGGGCGCGCTCGAGTCCCAGCCGCACCAGGTCCATGCCCAGCAGGCCGAAGGGGGGCGCCTCCCCCGCGCGATAGGCCGCGGCGGAGGCGCGGAAGGTGCGGGTGTAGATCGCCTCGTTGCCGATCGCCACGCGATGCTCGTTGATGCCCTCCTCGTACCCCCAGCACCAGTACGGGCTGGAGCCGAGCGTCGCGTAGGTGGTCTCCGCCTGTGGGATCGTCACGTACTCCAGCGCCAGCGCGCTCCCCGCCGGCCAGTTGGTGCGCGGCTGGAACACAAGCGGCTGGCAGTCGAAGATCGGCCGGTCGCTGTTCTTGGCCAGGATCACATGCCCGGAGGCGGTCACGTCGCCCAGGGCCACCCAGGTATCGCACATAGCAGACACTCCTCGGGAGGATCCGGGAGGGCACGGCCCTCCCGCGAACCAACTCTCCCTTTGGGGCCGCTGGCCCCGTACCCTGCGCTGCAGCAGCGTCACCGCGTACCCCGCCATTATACCGCTGCACATGGAGGAACAGGCTCACCCCATCCACCTGCTGGCGTGGAGCTCGGATGGCGCACTGCTGGCGAGCGGCCTGGCGGAGCGGGTGGCGCTGCGCTCCCCCGAGAGCGCCGAGGTCCTCCGGACGCTGGAGAGCACCGGGGGGTGGATCAGCGCGCTGGCCTGGGGTAGCGCCGGGCTGGCGGCGGGTACCCGCGAGGGCACGGTCCAGGTGTGGGACGCCGCCTCCGGCGCGCCCCGCGTGCTAGGCCGGCACGCGCAGACGGTGAGCGCGCTTGCCTGGCGCACCGGCGCGCCGCTGCTCGCGTCGGGGGACACCGGCGGCCAGGTGCGGATCTGGGAGAGCGCCAGTGGAGGAGTTGTCGCCACGCTCACGCCGACCGGCCAGGCCGTCCTCGGCCTGGCGTGGCTCGGCCCGGATCGCCTGCTGGCCGTGGAACGCGGAGGGCAGCTCTGGCTGTGCGAGAGATCACGGTGCACGCTGGTTCTCCCCGAGGTGCAGCGCGCGGCTGCGCTGGCGGTGAGCGCGCGCTACGGCCTGCTCGCCGTCGGCTCGGGGGACGGGACGATCTTCATTAGGCGCGTAGCGGTTGTGCCGTAAACGGAGCGGTCGAGGGAGGGAGAGGCAACGCCGAGTTGATGCGGCTCAGCGCCCGCACGCCCTCAGCATCTCAGCGGCCCCGGGACCTCACCCTACGGCCAGCGATACGCCACCCCGCCCGGCAGGCGCAGGAACTCCTCGCCCAGGTTCGCCAGCCGGATCTCGCCGCCGTCGCGCGGGCGTTCCAGGCGGGCGTAGCGCGTGTACTGCACCAGGCGGTCGCCGCGCGCAAAGGGGGGCGTGACCGGCGGCCCCAGCGTCGCCTCGCCGCCGCTCTGCTCCCAGAAGGCGCGGAATCGATCGTCCAGTGCCACCGCACCTTCGGGAACCCCCGTCTCGGCCAGGCTGACGAGCGCGCCGAGCGGCACCCGTTCTACCTCCCCGCCCGCCACCCGGAAGCACGCGCGCTGGAAACACTGCCCCAGGTAGCCCGCGAAGGGTACCGCCGGCGTCAGCGGGTCGCCGGGGCCATCGTAGCCGCCTTCGCGCGCCCAGGCCTCCAGCAGCGGCGCCGGCACGAAGTAGCCGCCCTCGCCGAGCAACCGCCCGCTCAACTCCCCAACCGTGATCCGCGCGACCTCCCGCGGCGGCGTCAGAGCTGCTCCACCCTGCCGCAGTGTCGCGAGCAGCGCGTACATGCCCGGCGGCAGCGCGGGAGGCAGCGCCAGCGGCTGCATGTGCTGCACCGTCTCACGGCCCCAGTCCCCCGGCGGCAGCGCGCCGTACAGGAGCGGCCGGGCGCTTTCTGCGAGCACCGCGCCGTTCGCGCCATGGAGTTGGAGCACCACCTCGAAGGCCGGGGCCTCGGCTGACCGGGGACGGGAGACCAGGGATCGAGGCGGCTGCCTGGGAGCCTGTGCAGCTTGCGCGCCAGACACGCTCTGATGCGGGCGGGACGCCCGCGCTCCCGGCGGCGTTCCTCCACGTCGGAGCAGTAGCTGCTGCGGAGCAGTGCCGGCGCTGGTGGCAACCGAGGCGCGTTGGTCGTTGGTCGTTCGTCCTTCATCCGTCACGCTCAGCTCCAGTGTCACCGCCAGCAGCTCCCCGGCGCTGTACGCCGCGCCGCCGGGGGGCGTGAGGCGCACACCGGTCGCGCGCAGACCCCCAGGCAACGCCACATCTAGTGGCGCGAGCGGGCCGGGCGCCACCGGCCGGTACAAGTCGTACGGGCCGCGCGAGCCATCCTGGGCGTAGCGGTGCGTGATGATGGCGATCATCTCGGGCGTGAGCCAGTTGCCCAGGTAGTCGAGCACCACGAGCGGCACGCGGCCGGAGGCCAGGTCTCGCAGCAGGGGGCGCTGGTCCCACAGGCCGGCGTCGTAGAGCTGGCGGTGCTCGAACGCCTGGTGGCGGGCGAGCTGGCCGGCCTGCGCGGCGATCCCCGGCAGGTCGGTGACGATAGCGCTTCGCTCCGGTGCTGGCATCATCGGGGCACTGGCGGCGCGCACCTCCGCCGCCAGCGCGCTATTCACCCGCGCCAGCGCCCCCAGCACCTCCGCCTCCCGCGCCAGGTCCCGCCACACCCCGTAGCTGCCGAAGGCCTGCCGCGGTGGGTTACGTCCCTCGATCAGCCCGTATGGCTTGAGGTACGTCTCGCTCCAGAGCGGGTGGTAGCGCAGCAGGGCACCGGCGACGAGGATGCCGACGATGCCGGCGGCGAAGGGGGGCAGCCGGGACGTCAAACCTCGAACGTTGAATGTTGCACGTTGCACGGTGTGTTCGCCGCTCGTCGGCGCCGAACGTGCAACGTGGAACGTGGAACGTGCAACCAGGGTAGCGGCGAGCCAGATCAGCCCGGCGTAGAGCTCCAGGAAGTAGTTCAGGTAGGCGCCGACCTTACCCACGCCCAGTGCCACCAGCGCGCCGAAGAGGGTGTAATAGACCGGGAGGAGGCCGGAGGAGCGCTGAATGCTGAACGGTGAACGGTGAACGGTGTGTTCGCCGGTTGTCGGCGCCGAACGTACAACGTGCAACGTGGAATGTGCAACCAGGGCGGCCCCGAGCGCCCCGGCGGCGAACAGCGGCCACAGGATATCCAGCTGGTCGTCCCAGAACGCGGCACCGAGTGCGCGGTCGATCGGGTTGGTGTTGGCGGCCACCACATGGGTGAGGAACCAGCCGCCACTGGCGAACTGCAGCAGCGCCACACCCGCGCTGCCGGTGCAGCCGAGCGCCAGCCCCAGCCTGAGCGCCCGCCGCCAATCGCGAAACAGCAGCCAGAGCAGCGCGGCGGCGGGCGCGGCCACGAGTGAGGGCTTGGTGAACAGGCTCAGCGCGAGCAGCGCCGCCGGCCAGACCACGGGTGCGCGCCCTGCGGCGTAGCGCCGTGCCAGCGCCAGCCCCCACAGCCCCAGGCAGACCCCGAGCATGTCCACCCGCATCACCGCCGCCCACTCGCGCACGATCGGGAGACCGAGGAAGGCGAGGACGATGAGGGTGCGAGCGACCAACGACCAACGACCAACGACCAACGAGCGGGGTGTCGTCCTAGAGGCCTCCAGTTCGTCGTTCGCCGGCGTTCCCGAGAGCGCCCAGAGCGCGGCGGCGGACCCGAGGGCCGCCAGGAGCGAGACGAGGCGCCCGGCCAGGAGCGGATCCCCGGCGGGCCAGGACGTGAGGAGGGAGGCCAGGTGGTACGCCGGTGGGTAGTTCACCACCGCATACGGCGGCGCGCCGGGGTCGGCGTAGAGCGCCCACAGAGGCGTGCCGGCGCGCAGCAGCTGCACCTGTGCGAGCAGTGGCCCCTCGCCGTAGTCCAGCGGGTACGGGTAGGCCAGCAGGTGGGCGGCGCGCACCGCGAAGAAGGCCAGCTGCGCCGCGACGACGGGCGCCAGCAGCAGGGCCGGGAGCCAGGGGAGCGCGCGGCGGAGCGGGTGCGCCCGTGCGCCTGCCCGGGCGGCGGCGGGCGCGGAGGTCTCGGTCATAGCGCGCCGGATGATAGGAGAAGAACGGAGCTCTGTCAATGGAGGGGAGCGGAGGAACGGAGGGGGCGGGCTGGTGTACCGCTGACAGCATGGAGGGCCTGGGGAGCGGAGGAACGGAGGGGGCGGCCTCGTCTTCCGTTGACAGCCTTCCGCGCCTGCGTGTATAGTACCTCACATGGGGCTGCGCTGGCGGGCCGTCCTGGCGCCGCCAACGGCCCCCGCAGAGCCTGTAGGGATAGTGCGGACTGGATCGCCGGTGCCTGCGGCGCATCACGCGGCGAGGCCGATCTGTGACCTCCCGCCTGCGATCGTACCGATAAGGAGGCCGTCCCCTTGAGTATCGTGAGCGCCGATCTCCTCTTCACCCCCACGCCCGAGCGCATTGCGCGCTTGCGCGAGTTGGCCTACAACCTGTGGTGGACCTGGCATCCCGAGGCCCAGGAGCTGTACCGCCGGATCGACCCGGACCTGTGGGAGGCAGACTACCACAATCCGGTGGACTTCCTGCGCGACGTGCGCCAGCGCCGCCTCGAGGCCGCCGCCTCCGATGAGAACTACCTGCGCCAGTACGACCAGGTGATGGCCGCGTTCGACCGCTACATGCGCGCCGAGGACACCTGGTTTAAGCGCACCTTCCCCGGCGCGCAGGGCGAGCAGATCGCCTACTTCTCGGCCGAGTTCGGCCTGCACGAGAGCCTACCGATCTACTCGGGTGGCCTGGGGGTGCTGGCCGGGGACCACGTGAAGGAAGCCAGCGACCTGGGCCTGCCGTTCGTAGCGGTGGGCTTCATCTACCCGCAGGGCTACTTCCGCCAACGCCTGGACCCCAGTGGCTGGCAGGAGGCGATCTACGCCAAGCTCAACTTCGCCGACGTGCCCGCCACCCCCGCACTCGATGCCCAAGGGCGCGAGGTGGTGGTAGAGGTGGACCTCCCCGGCCGCACGATCTACGCCAAGGTGTACCGCATCCAGGTGGGGCGCGTGGCGCTGTTCCTGATGGACACCGACATCCACCCCAACAGCCCGCAGGACCGCGAGCTGGCCGCGCGGCTCTACGGCGGCGACCAGGAGATGCGCGTGGCGCAGGAGATCGTGTTGGGCATCGGCGGCGTGCGCGCGCTGCGCCAACTCGGCATCCGCCCCACCGCCTGGCACATGAACGAGGGCCACTCGGCCTTCCTGGTGCTCGAGCTGGCGCGCGAGCAGGTGCAGCAGGGGCGGTCTTTCGCCGAGGCGATCGATGACGTGCGCCGCCACTCGGTCTTCACCACCCACACGCCGGTGCCGGCCGGCAACGATGCCTTCCCGCTGCCGCTGATGGAGAAGTACTTCCACCAGTTCTGGCCGCAGCTCGGCCTGAGCCGTGAGCAGTTCCTGGACCTCGCCCTGCAGCACCAGAGCTGGGGGCCGACCTTCGCCATGACGGTGCTGGCCATCCGCACCACCCGCGCCTGCAATGGCGTGAGCAAGCTCCACGGCCACGTCGCGCGTGGCATGTGGCAGTGGCTCTACCCCGGCAGGGCGCAGGACGAGGTGCCGATCACCTCGATCACCAACGGCGTCCACACTGCCACCTGGCTCGCCCCGGAGATGCGCCGCCTCTACGACACAGCGATGGGGCCGGAGTGGGAGGCCACGCTGGATGACCCGGCGCAGTGGCGCAAGGTGCACGACATCCCGGACGAGGTGCTGTGGGAGACGAAGCAGGTGCTGAAGCGCCGCCTGATCAGCTTCGCCCGCGAGCGCACCCGCCAACGCCACCTGCGCCTCGGCTTCCCGCCCCTGGTGTGGCCGGTGCTCGAGGAGGGAATCTTCACCATCGGCTTCGCGCGGCGCTTCGCCACCTACAAGCGCGCCACGCTGCTGTTCCGCGACCCGGAGCGGCTCAAGTACCTGCTGAACCGCGCCGACCGGCCGATGCAGATCATCTTCGCCGGTAAGGCCCATCCGGCCGATGACCCCGGCAAGCTGTTCATCCAGCAGGTCTACCAGATGTCGCAGCAGCCCGGCTTCCTGGGCCGCATCCTCTTCCTCGAGGAGTACGACATGTGTGTGGCTCGCTACTTGGTCTCGGGTGTGGACGTGTGGCTCAACACGCCGCGCCGCCCGCACGAGGCCAGCGGCACCAGTGGCCAGAAGGCCAGCCTGAACGGCGTGGTCAACGTCAGTATCCTGGACGGTTGGTGGCCGGAGGCCTACAACGGCAAGAACGGCTGGGCGGTGGGCGACGAGCGCGAGTACCACAACGTGGACGAGCAGGACTGGAACGACTCGCAGCACCTGTACCACATCCTGGAGCACGAGGTGCTGCCGCTGTTCTACGAGCGCGGCGCCGACGGCGTGCCGCACGGCTGGCTGGCCTACGCCAAGGAGGCCATCGCCACCATCGCGCCGGTCTTCAGTACGCGCCGCATGGTGAAGGAATACATGGCGCAGCTCTACATGCCGGCAGCGGTGGGCGCGATGTGAGTACTGAGTGCTGAGGCTCGAGGCAGCCGAGCCTGGATGAAAGACAACAGCCGCCGCTGTGAAGCGGCGGCTGTTGTGCTGCAGGCGACTTTGTGCTGCGCCCAAACTTGGAACTCAGCACTCAACACGGGTGCTAGCTTTGCCCCAGCCGCCGCTTCAACTCGGCCAGCTCCGCGTCTACCTCGGTATCCCGCTCCAGGTCGCGGAACTTATTCTCCAGCGTGTCGCCCTCCAGCTTGGACATGGCCTCGGCGCGGTCCAGCCGCTCGTCCACCCGCTGCTCCAGTTGGTCCAGCTTGTCCAGCGCGTTGATGTTGGAGACGCCGCGCACCGTGCGCTGGATGGCCTCCTGCGTCTGGGCGCGGTTCTTCTTGGCGATGATCAGGTCGCGCTTGGCGCGCGTCTCGGCGATACGCGTCTGCAGCTGGACGAGCGCCTCCTGCAGCTTGGCGACCTGCTCCTCCTGCCGGTCGGACTGCTCCTTGTACTCGACGTAGAGCTTGTTGGCCTGCACCTTGCGCGCCAGGGCCGCCTTGGCGAGCGCCTCGTCGCCGGCCTTGAGGGCGGCCTCGGCCTTGCGATCCCAGCTCTCGGTCTCGGCCATGTACTGGGCCTCGAGCCGGTTGAGTTTCGTCGCGTCCGCCATGGCCTGCGCGACGCTGGTCTTGACCTCGTACTCCTCGTTGGTGAGCTGGCGCAGGTACTCGTTGGCCATTTTCTCAGGGTCCTCGGCGGTGTCCAGCATCGCGTTGATATTCGCGCTGAGGAGATCGCGGATTCGGCCGAAGATAGACATCGTCCTGTCCTCCCTTGTGTGGTTGCAGCTTGCAGGTTGCAGGTTGCAGACGGCCTGAGGCTATTCTAGCACACCGGTCGCGCGCCGTACACCCATCATATACGCAGCTGCGTCACGCATGTTGCGCCACGGGAGGGGAGTCTGGGAGGGCGGGCTTGGCCCGCCCTTCCGCCCCCTACTACAGGGGGCGCCGCGCCGGCACGCCCACGGCGCGCGGGTAGGCCGCTGGCGTGGGCGCCACCTTCTCCACCACCACCAGGGTGCGCGGCTCGGTCTCCGGCAGCGCCACCGGCTCCACGGCCAGCAGGCGCCCGCCGAGGGCGGCGAGGGCCCGCTCCGCCCGGCGCACCTCGTCGTCCACCTCCGCGCCCTTGGGGGCCAGCATGCGCCCGCCCACCCGGCAGAGCGGCAGCAGGTACTCGGCCAGCACGCGCAGCTCCGCCACGGCGCGCGCCGCGGCCACGTCGTACCCCTCGCGATGCCGTGGGTCGCGCCCCAGTTCCTCGGCGCGCGCCGCCAGCACCTCCACCTCGCGCAGCCCTAGCGCGGCGACGATATGCTCCAGGAAGGCCGCCTTCTTGCCGACGCTCTCCACCAACGTGAGGCGCAGCCCAGGGCGCAGGATCTTGAGCGGCAGGCCGGGAAAGCCAGCGCCAGCGCCCACGTCCACCAGGCTGTGCGGGGCGTCGCCCCAGCTCAGCGCCAGACGCAGGCTGTCCAGGAAGTGGCGGGTCACGATCCCCCGTTCGTCTGTGATCGCTGTGAGGTTGGTGCGCTTGTTCCAGGCGCGCAGCTCGGCGGCGTAGCGCGCGAACTGATCGAGTTGCTGTGGGCTGAGCGCCAGGCCCCAGGCGGCGGCCGTCTGTGCCAAAAGATCCAATGGCTCCAATGTGTCACCGTGTCAGCTCGTGCGTCGCCTACGAAACGATGAGGAAGGTAGAGCCCGTGGCGAGCCGGGTTAATGTGTCAACCTGTCACCGTGTCAGCTCGTTCGTCGTCTGTGGGGCTACCCGAGCGGTAGAGCCGGTGACGCGCGATGTACTCGACGACAGGGTCAGGCGTGAGATAGCGGATCGGGCGGCCGGCGGCGACACGGCGGCGCAGGTCGGTGCTGGAGATCTCGAGCCGCGGCCCTTCGAGCACGGTGAGGCGCTCGCGCACGCCCGGCAGACGCGCCTCGAGCGCCTCCAGGTCCGGTGGGTGGCCGGGACGGGCCACGGCGACGAGATGCGCAAGCTCTGGGATGCGCTGCGCCTGGTGCCAGCGGTGCAGGTCAGCGAGGGCGTCCGCGCCGAGGATGAAGTACAGCGTGCCGAGGCCGGCGTCGCGTAGCTGCTCCAGAGTGCTGACAGTGTAGGAGGGGCCGGGCCGCTCGACCTCGATCGGCGAGACCTCGAGCGCATCGTTACCGGCGCAGGCCAGGCGCGCCATCTCCAGGCGCTGCTGAGGTGTAGCCACGTGTGAGCCATGTTTGAGCGGCTGGCGTCCGGCGGGCACCAGCAGCACCCGGTCCAAGCGCAGGGCGACGCGGGCCTCCTCGGCGATGGCGAGATGGCCGTAGTGGATGGGGTCGAATGTCCCGCCCAGCACCCCGATGCGCGCGCTCATGGGCAGATGACGTGTAATGCGTAATGCGTAATCCCACGCGCAAGGGAGATTACGCATTACGCATTATTCACGGAACGTGGCAGCTATTGCCGGCTACGCCGCTTCGAGCGCGATGTCAGCGCCCTCCTGGAGCAACTCCCACACCAGCCACGCCACCGCACGCCGATCGTCGCGCAGCAGGTCGTCGGTGTAGGGCTCGATCAGCTCGGCGATATCGCGGCGGCTGAGGTCGAAGGCACGAGACCCGAGGCGCTGGTAGAGCTGCAGCGCCAGCAGGTCGCTAAGCTCGTGCAGGTCGCGCTCGGGGAGGGCCTGGGTCGTGGAGTAGAGACGGCCGCGCATGGGATCCTCGTGGTACGCTTAATGGTAGCGATCGTCGCGCGGCGGGCGCGACTGCCCTGGCTGCTGCGGGAAGCGCTCGGTGGAGCGGCCGCTGGATGTGCCGCGCTCGGGCGTGGCAGAGGGCCTCGCATTGCGCTGCGGCTGGCGTGGCTCCTCGGCCTGCCGCTCGTCGTAGCGCGCCATCGCCCGTGAGTCGTACGCCTCGGCCTCCTCGGCCGTCAGCGTCGTGCTGGTGAGGCTGTCCGAGATATACTCCAGCACATCGCGGATGTCCTCGTTATCGTCCAGCATCCCGTCGAACGGCAGCGCCACCCCCGAGACCGTCTTGACCGTCTGCCCGACCTCCTTGAGCGTCTTGTCGATCCCGCTCACTAACGAGCGCATCACCGCCGCCAACTCCTCGCGCTCCTGCACCGTCAGGTTG
>DATMBA010000726.1:0-17112 GCA_035559635.1 Roseiflexaceae bacterium | reverse complement strand
CCCGCGGCGGCGCGTAGTCCGGCCGCTCCGCTCCTCCGCTGCGGGCACGGCGCACCGGCTGGAGATGCCCGCGGCGGCGCGTAGTCCGGCCGCTCCGCTCCTCCGCTGCGGGCACGGCGCACCGGCTGGAGATGGCAGCGGCGGCGCGCAGTCTGGCCGCTCCGCTCCTCCGCTCCCCATCCGTTGACAAGGCTCCGTTCCATCTCAGAATACAGGGGCCATGTACAGCACAAGTGGGGCCGCGCATACGTGCGGCCCCCGCTGTGGGTCCCTCGAGCGATGACTACGCGCCTACCGCCGCCGCGCCCGCGCCGAGGGCAAGTGCGATCCCACTGAAGACACCGGCGATCAGCAGTTGCACCACGAACACGACCACCATCGTGATGATCGCCTTGTTCTGGTCCAGGTTCATGCTGGAGCGCACCGCCAGGTAGCCGAGGTAGATCTGGTAGATGAGCAGCGCCAGCGCCGCAAGCGCGCCCAGGCACGGGATGATCGCCAGCGCGCTGCTGATCGCCAGGATGGGCGCCACGAACAGCGAGAAGGTGTAGAAGACCTCCTCCTGTGTGCCGGTGCCACCCTGCGATCTGCCCACCGTGTAGATCAGCCAGGCCGAGACGAAGAAGGCCACCATCACCTGAATGAAGTTGATGATCGCCGAAATAACCGCCCCGAGGAACGACCCGCCGACGATCGCGGTGACGGCCAGGCCGAGGACGAGGCCGATGATCGCCGAGATCGCCGCCGCCACGCCGACGTACGTCAGCGCCTCGCGCTGGCCGCCGTGCTTCTCGAACTGCTCGAACGTCGCCACGGATGGTTTGGTGAGCACCAACTTGCTCTGGTTCATCATCTCGCCGATCGATACGCCCTGGACGATCATGGTGGTGCCTCCTGTTACTGCTGTGACGAGATCCGGTCCTCCTGGCGCTTCCGGTTTCGGTGATAGGTCATAGGCGATAGGGAGTATATTCGACGCCTCTGACCTATCGCCTATCACGGTTCACCTGGCACTTCTTGGCTCTGGCCCATCGCCTTCCTGGAAAAGCACACCCATGTCTACGCACAGGGGCACAGGTGTGTTACGCCCTTACGTGGGAGAATACCCTCGCGATAGTACGACTCCTCAGGGGCTGCCTAGCGATTATACGCCATTTTTCCCTACGCTGCGCAGTACTCAGCGCATCTCGTCTACCACGGCCTCCGCGGTCCAGCCGCCGCAGCGCCGGATGGGTCAGCGCATAGCCGGCGGTCTCCAGCGGCGCCAGGCGGTGCGCTGGCTCCGGCGCCAGGTCCGCGGGGTCGTTTGGGAAGCGCGCATGCAGTTGGCGGTAACAGCGGGTCGCCTGGTGGACGGGGGTGGCCGGGTCCATTTCCAGCAACTGGTAGAAGTCCGGCCCGTGCCACTGCGGCGGCCACCTGTGGCGTGCCCACGTCCTGGCCGCGGAACACGCCGCACGAGCGCGCGCCGCAGGCGGTGCAGACGCCCTCGGGATCCAGGGGTGCAGTACAGGAGGGGCAGTTCATAGGGACTGAGGACTGAGGATTGAGGGCCGAGCCGGCATGCACCGCCTCAGTGCCCGCGCTTCGCTTCGTACACACTCTATATCAACAGGGCGCGCTTGCGCTTGATCGGAATCGGACCAGTCTCGGAACAATCCGAAACATACTGGCGCCGGTCAGACGATCATCTCAGTCCTCAGCCTTCCGCGTAGCGCAGCGCCAGTTTCCCCGCGCTGATCTGATCGCCGTCGCGCAGCGGCTGGGGCTGGCGGGCGGCCAGGCGGCGGCCGTTGAGCAGAGTGCCGTTGGTGCTGTCCAAGTCCTCCACCATCACCTGGCCGCCGGAGACGAACAGCCGCAGGTGCTTGCGGCCCACGCCCTGGTCGAGCGCGCCGTGCGGCGTCAGGTCGATGTCGGGGAAGAACTGGCTCACCGGGTCGGCCCTTCCGACCACCGCCTGCGCAGCGGCGGGGAGGGGCAGGGTGGCCCCAGTCGCGGCCACCACCAGTCGCGCTGGGGCGAGCGCCGTGCGCGCGGCGGCCGGGGCCTGGTAGGGCGGCGGGGTGGGCGGCGCCTGGTAGGCGGGCGGCACGGGTGGCGACTGCTGGGTATGGGGCATAGGTGGGGGCACCGCCGCCGGCTGCGGCGGCGGGTAGGTTGGCTGCGGCGGGATGTTGCTGCTATAGGGTGGCGTCGGCACCGGCGCCACCGGGCGGGCGGGCGCGCTGAGCGGCGCACCACAGTTCTCGCAGAACGCCTCGCCGGGGAGCGCGGCCGTGCCACACTGTGGGCATGTCACTGCGCCCGCGGGCTGCGCTGGCGCCGCGGCTGCCGGCGGCGCGGCTCCGGTCGTCGGGATCAGCATCGCGCCGCATTGGTCGCAGAAGCGCGCCCCCTGGGGGTTGTCGACACCGCACTGAGGACAGAAAGGCACCGCGGGCCTCCTTCGACATCCGTGAACATAGCCACCATAATACGCCCGGCGCGCCGCGCTTGTTGCGCCGCACTGCGCATGTATGGTAACACAGGTTGCGCTGAGGGGACTACACCCGGTGGCACTGGGATGCCTCGCACGAAGGATGCTATAATGGACAAAATATCGTCAATGGAGAAGCCACATCCCATGCACAAGCCTATCATCGGTATCACCTGCGGCAGCATGGTGGACCGCGACTGGTGTCCGCCCTTCGTCGGCCACCGCAAGACCTACATCGACGCCGTGGCATCCGCTGGCGGTGCGCCCTTCCTCATCCCGCTGGTGGACGACGAGGCGGTGCTGCGCGCGCTCTATGAGCAGATCGACGGCCTGCTGCTCGCTGGCGGCGGCGACATCGCGCCCCAGCACTACGGCGAGGAACCTCTCCCTGAGTTGGGTACGGTGGACCCGCTGCGGGACCGGGTGGAGCTGCCGTTGGCCCGCTGGGCGGTGGCGGAGGGCAAGCCGGTGCTGGGCATCTGCCGCGGCATCCAGGTGCTCAACGTGGCTATGGGCGGCACGCTCTACCAGGACATCCCCTCCCAACTCGGCGGCGAGCCGCTGCACAACGCCTCCTACGCCAGCCAGAACTGGACCCACATGGCCCACGAACTGCGGCTGGACCCGGAGTCGCACCTGGCGCGGCTGTTCGGCGCCACCACACTGCCCACCAATTCGCTCCACCACCAGTCGCTCAAGGCGGTGGCCACCGGCCTGCGTCCGGTGGGATGGGCGCCGGACGGCGTGGTGGAGGCGGTGGAGGGGGCCAACGGCCACTTCCTGATCGGTGTGCAGTGCCACCCCGAGGCGTTGCAGGCCAAGGCCGACCAACGCTGGCAGGCGCTGTTCCGCCAGTTTGTCGCGAGCTGCCGGACAACGTAGTGATCTGGCACCTTGAGGTTGATGGAGCGGGGAGGGGTCAGGGGAGGGCCTGTGGTTCTCCCCTGAAATCCCACCCCTCACCGTTATGGTGCCAGACCAGGAGTCTTGAGTTCTGAGTTCTCAGTTCTGAGCCGGCAATTACAATCAACTCAAAATTCAGCATGGGAGTCGCTATGCGTCCCGTCATCGGTATCCCCTGCGGCGTCGAGCCGCACGAGTGGTACACGCCTGTCCACGGCATCCCGGTGAGCTACCTGCGGGCGATCGAGGCCGCCGGCGGCATCCCGCACCTCATCCACCTCACGCCCGACGAAGAGGTGCTCGAGCTGCACTATGCGCGCTGCGACGCGCTGCTCCTCGCCGGCGGCGACGATGTGGATCCGCGTAGCTACGGCCACCAGCCGCGCCCGTGGCTTGGGGCCACCACGCCGCTGCGCGACGAAGTGGAGATCGCCCTGGCCCGCCGTGCCGTCGAGGAGCACAAGCCGCTGCTGGGCATTTGCCGCGGTATCCAGTCGCTCAACGTGGCGCTCGGCGGCACGCTGCACCAGGACATCGCCGCCGAGCTGCCCGATGCGCTGGACCATCGTGAGGGCTGGGATCTCAAGCGCACCGACCTCCTGGCGCACCCGATCCTGCTGGAGCGCGACTCCTGGCTCGCGGCGACGCTCGGCACCACCGAGTTGCTGGTCAACTCGCTGCACCACCAGGCCCTGCGGGATGTCGCGCCCGCGCTGCGCATCACGGCCCGCGCGCCGGACGGTGTGATTGAGGCGGTGGAGGGCGCTGGCCCTGGCTTCGTCTGCGCCGTCCAATGCCACCCCGAGGAGCTGTGGGAGCGCGCCGATCCCCGCTGGGCGCGCGTGTTCCGGGCGTTTGTGGAGTTGGCGCGGCGCTAGAACGCAGGCAGCATATCCGCCCCGGACTGAATCCACAAAGGGCACGAAGGCGGTGGAGGTACGGCGTCCCCTGCGGTCGTGGCACACGTCGCCCTTCGTGCCCCTCGTGTCCTGCGTGGCTCCTCTACCAATGTTCTAGCCATGCCGAAACTCATCCGATCCAGGAAAACGCTGCTTCTCGCTCTCACCGCCGCCCTCGCCCTTATCGCCGGGGGGTGGTGGCTCACCCGCAGCCGCGCGCCCGCCCCCGAGGTCAGGCAGACCGTCGCCGCCGGTGGGCTCGAGCTGACGATCGAGTTGGACCGGGCGCAGATCGGCGAGCGCACTATCGTGCTCGTCGCGCGCGATTCGACCGGCGGCCCGGCGGACGTGGATGGCGCCCGGCTGCGCTTCAGCATGGCGGAGATGGACATGGGCCAGGTGGAGGCCGAGCTGCAGCCGGCCGGCCCCGGCCGCTTTGTCGCCGGCGGAAGCTTCTTCTCCATGGTCGGTCGCTGGCTGGTCGAGGCTACCGTGCTGAAGGGCGGGCAGCCGGTTGCCACCGCCCCCTTCGACCTGATAATCGCCGCGCCGGGTGAGGTGGCCGGGCCGCTCAACCCGCTCGCGTCCGACCCGCAGGCCGTGTCGGCCGGCCGTGCGCTGTACCTGGCGAACTGCGCCGCCTGCCACGGCGAGACCGGGCGCGGCGATGGTCCCGACGCAGCCAGGCTCGCGCGGCGGCCGGCCGATCTCACGCAGCACCTGCTGCCCGGCCTGCACACCGACGGCCAGATCTTCGCCTGGGTGAAGGAAGGCGTTCCCGGCTCGCCGATGCCGGCGTTCGGTGCGAGCCTCTCCGACGAGCAGATCTGGCAGGTGGTAGCCTTCCTCCGCACCTTCAGCCCGGCCGTGGCGCAACCGGCCGCGCCCTACCCCGCGCCAGCCGTAGAGGGCGGCGTGACCGTACCGGCGCCGCCGCCTGTCCAGCAGCCCGCCTACCCCGTTCCAGCCATGCCTGCGCCCACAGTCACGGCCGGGATACCAGACGCCCCCGAGCCTCCGCCGCCGCTGATCTTCGCCCGCGAGAGCACCCTGTGGCGCAGCGACGGCGATGGGCGGGCGCCGCGACCGCTCCTCACGCCAGCCGCAGACCAGTACGCGCAGCACCCGGCGCTCTCGCCCGATGGCTCGCGGCTAGCGTACGTGCTGGTGACCTACCCGACCATGGCGAATGGGATGTCTGCGTCCTCCTATGCGCTCTCCACCTCGGCCGCCGACGGCACGGACGCGCGCGTGGTCTGGCAGCCGGAGGCCGGCGCGCTGCAGATGCCGGCCTGGGCCCCGGACGGGCGCTCGATCTTCGTCACGCTCAGCGGCGAAGGCGAGGGCGGGTCGACGCTGGGGATCCTCCGGGTGGATCTGGCGAGCGGCGCGCGCACCCTGGTTGTCGCCGACGCGCTCGACCCGGCGGTGTCGCCCGACGGCTCGCAGCTCGCCTACCTGCGGTTGCGGCCGGACGGCGCGACGCTGGCGCTCGAGGTAGCGGCGCTGGATGGCTCAGGCGCGCGCACACTGATCGACGGTGCCGGCTTCCAGGCGCTCTACGCGCCGCGCTTCTCGCCGGACGGCAGGCGGATCGTGGTGGCGGCGGTAGGCGGGCCGGAGAGCGGATCGGCGGGCTCGCCGCGCCCGAGCCGGGGTGGGCTCGGCGCCACGCTCGCCGCGCTGCTGGAGCCGCCCCCTGCCGCGGCGCACGGGGTGCCATGGGATCTGTGGGAGGTGCGGCTGGACGGCGGCGGGCTGCGGCGGCTCGCTGCCCTCGGCGAGGATCTGCCGATGGCGGCCTTCTCGCCGGACGGCACACGCATCGCGGTGGTGGCCGAGGGCGGCATCTACCTCATGGGCGGCGACGGCGACAACCTGCGGCGGATCGACCGGGCCGGCGGGATGGGGGGTGTCGTCTGGTTGCATGTTGAAAGTTAGCAGGTTGTGAGGTTGGCGTTGATCCGCACCGCGGAGCCGCCAACCTTCAACAGTCAACCTGCAACCTTCAACCCTCCTGAATGGGTTGCCCCGCCGCCAGTTTTTCGATCGCCGGGCCGATCTCCTCCTCGGTGATGCCCCCCTCGTAGCGCGCCACGATCGTCCCCTGCGCGTCGATCAGGAACAGCCACGGCTCGGAGGGCAGGTTCCAGGCCGCCATCGCGTCTGATAGCCCCACGCGCCGCTCCTCCTCCGTTGGCGCACGCCCCTCCTCCGCCAGCCGGCGGAACACCTCCTCCTGCTGGCGGAATGACTCGCTGAACGGGTGGCGGTACACCTCTACGTGGATGAAGTTCACCTGCCCGCCGTAGCGCTTCTGAAGCGCCTGCACCACCTGTAGGCTCGGCCCGCACACCGCCGTACGGCAGAAGGCCGGCGTGGCGAACAGCAGCGCCGTGGGCTTCCCCGAGGCCAGCGCCTCGTCCAGGCTCACCTGGTAGAGCGCCAAGTCCTCCACCTTGCCCGAGGAGAGGTACGACGGGTCGGGCACGTCCCTGGGCGTCAGTGTCTTGACACTGATCGCCTTGTCGCCCACCATCGGCGCGCTGGAGCGCTCGCGTACCTCCAGCCGCAGCCGGCGCACGCTCGGTTCGCTCTGGCCGGAGAGCGTGGTGGTCACCTCGATACCCCACTCGCCGGCCTTGCTGAACGTCGGGTAGGCCACGTACACCGCCGCCGGCAGGCCCCTGCCGTAGTAGATCGCCTGCGTCTCGCCCTGCGGCTGCGCGTTGGTGTCCGACAGGTCGAAGAAGCGCAGCTTCACCTGCGCGCCCGGGTCGTTCACCGGCGAGCCGTTGCGTACCAGGCCGAGCGCCAGCCGGTTCGGCCCTACCACCGCCTCGCTGAAGGCGAACACCGGCTCCACTGCGCCGCCCGCCTGCGCTGCGGTGGGCCGCTGCACCTGCGCCTGCTGCCCGCAGGCCGCCAGGGCCAGCGCCAACAGCGCGGATATAGCGATACGTCGGAGCATCTGCACCGATCCTTTCCTGGAACACGTCCTCCGCGGGCATGATAGCATAGCGGGGGCGGAACGAAGGGGTGTCAATGGAGGCGCGAACAGAGGGACCGGAGGGTCCCAGATCCGCTCCCTGCGCTCCCACCCTGCTCGCGCGGGACCGGGGGAGCCGCCTGTTGGAGACCGGAGGGTCCCAGATCCGCTCCCTGCGCTCCCACCTCCGTTGACACCCCCTTGACATCCCTTCCCCCCAATGCTATACTTTTTGTTCGAATGACACTATCTACAGGAGCGCCCCATGGCCGAAGATATTCCCAACGAGACCGCCGAGACCTACGACGCCACGCGCTACGAGCGCCCCTCGGTGACGGTGGACGTCGTGATCTTCACCCTGATCGAGCGGGCCCTGCACGTTCTGCTGGTGCGGCGCAAGCGCTGGCCCTACGAGGGGATGTGGGCCATCCCCGGCGGCTTCGTGCAGATGGACGAGTCGCTCGAGACCGCCGCGCGCCGCGAGCTCGAGGAGGAGACCGGCGTGCGCGACATCTACCTCGAACAGCTCTACACCTTCGGCGACCCTCACCGGGACCCGCGCACCCGCGTGATCAGCGTGGCCTACATCGCGCTCGTCCGCGCCGACAAGCAGAAGTTGCGCGTCTCCGAGGAGAGCATGGACGTGCGCTGGTTCCCGGTGAGCCGTCTGCCCGGCCAGCTCGCCTTCGACCACGACACCATCCTAGCCACCGCGCTCGCCCGCCTGCGCTCCAAGCTCGAATACACCACCCTGGCCTTCGAGTTGCTCCCCGAGGTGTTCTCGATCATGGAGTTGAAGGAGGTCTACGAGCAGATCCTCGACGAGGAGCTGGACAAGGGCAATTTCTACCGCAAGATCAAGGACGCCAACGTCCTCGAAGACACCGGCATGCGCCGCGAGGGGCGCGGGCGGCCCACCACGCTCTACCGCTTCCGGCGCAACCGCGGCGACGAGCAGTTCGTCTTCCGCTGGCGCGAGGCTCGCCTCCCTGAAGAGCCGGAGGAGTAACGTGAACTCGCCCCTCGCCACTATCCCCCTCGGCCGCACCGATCTCGCGGTCACCCGCCTCGGCCTCGGCACCGCGCCGATCGGCAACCTCTACGCCCCCGTCACCGATGAGCAGGCCGTCGCGGTGGTCCATGCCGCGCTGGAGTCCGGCGTGCGCTTCTTCGACACCGCTCCGCTCTACGGCGATGGCGCGAGCGAACGCCGCCTCGGCCTGGCCCTCCGTGGCGTCCCCCGCGCTGGCGTCGTCATCAGCACGAAGGTCGGCCGCTCCGGCATTCCCAACCAATGGTCCCGCTACGACTTCAGCCGCGACGCGGTGCTGCGCAGCTTCGAGGCCAGCCTCACACGCCTCGGGACGGATTACGTGGACATCCTGCACATCCACGACCCGGACGACCACGAGCGCCAAGCGCTCGAGGAGGCATTCCCGACGCTCGCCGAGCTGCGCGCCCAGGGCGCCATCCGCGCCATCGGCGCTGGCATGAACCAGTGGCAGATGCTGGCGCGCTTCGCCCGCGCAGCGGACTTCGACTGCTTCCTGCTGGCCGGGCGCTACACGCTGCTCGAGCAAGGGGCGCTGGAGTTCCTCGCGCTCTGCCGCGAGCGCGGCATCGGCGTGCTCCTCGGCGGGGTCTTCAACAGCGGCATCCTGGCCACCGGCCCGCGTGCCGGCGCCAAATACAATTACGCCGACGCACCCCCGGATGTCCTGGAGCGCGCCGGCACCATCGCGGCCGCCTGCGAGCGCCACGGCGCCCCACTCGCCACCGCCGCCGTGCAGTTCGTGTTGGCCCACCCGGCCGTCACCACGGCCGTGATCGGCGCCGTCTCACCCGAGGAGGTGCGCGCCAACGTCCGCGCCGCATCCGCGCCTGTCCCCGCCGCTCTCTGGGACGAGCTGCGCGCCGCCGGCCTCATCCCCCCAGACGCGCCAACGCCGGCTTCCGGGACGCTGAGCCGCTGAAGAGCTGAAGGCGCTGAAAGGCGGCTCCACCCGGCCGCTGTCCCGCAGCGGCCTCAGCGGTCCTGGACCGCGGCGCTGTTGAAGAGCAGCAGGCGCTGCGGGGCATCCCTCGACCTGTGGATCTCTCTCAGTGACTACGCCTGCACTCAGTCCTCATAGATCGCCTCGCCCCGGTGCAGCCGCTCGGCGATCTGGAACGTCTGCCCGGCCGCTCGCACCGTCGGCGCATGCGCCGCCAGGTAGCGCGCCGCGGCGATCAGCACGTGGTCCCCCTCCGGCGTTCCGCGCAGCAGTTCGTGCTGGCTGAAGGCCGCCTCGACCGCCTGCACGGTGTGGAAGTCGCGGTCCTCGCGCGCCAGCGCCCGCCCCAGCGCCGCCAGCAGCGGCTGCGCCCCGCCGTCCCCGGCGCACGCCAGGTAGCGCGCCACTAGCTCGCCGGCCTGGTTCACCTGCTGCTGCCGGTCCAGCAGCGCCGGCAGCTCGGCCAGCAGTGCCTCCGGCCGCGCCCCATCCGGCCGCGGCTGCGGGATGCGCGCCGGCGGCATGTTCAAGAACCGGTCCAGGTACACGCTCATCGCCGCATCGAGCACCCCGCGCAACAGCGGCAGCGCCCGCTCCTCCGGCGTCGCGCCTGGCGTCATCCGATCCTCCTCCGCCCCCGTCACCCGCCGGATCGCCCGGTGCAGCGCGTTCGCGAACGTGAAGGTGTGCAGCACTGTGTCCCAGTCGCCGAACTCGTTCGCGGTGTGGAAGCGCGCCATCCGCAACGCCCCGGCGTACGCCACCGCGCCCGCCGCCTGCTCCGGCGTCGCCCCCGCGCGCAGGGCCCCCAACAGCGCCGCCACGTTCGCCTGCGGGTCGTCGGAGAGCAGCTGCTCCGCCAGCGCCCGCCGCCCCTCCCAACGCCGCCCACCGGCCCGCGCCGCTGCCCCGGCCCGCACCGCCGCCGGCAGCTCCTCGAACGCCCCCTCCAAGATCGCCACCAGGTCCACAGGGTTGCGCCAGGCGTTCGACTCCTCCATCCGGCTCGCCATCGCTATCCCCCGCACCAGGCTCGCCAGCGTCGGCTCGGCCAGCTCCCACCCCGCGATGTCCAGCGCCTCCAGCGCCTTGTTGGCGAAGTCCGCCGGGTGGCCCACCTGGATGTAGCGGTGGTCGGTGATCGCCGCGAACAGCATGTCCGCCATCTCCGCGCTCGTCGCGCCCGCCCGTACCGCCGAGACCACGCACCGCTCGGCGCCCTCGTCGTCGCGCACCTCCACGAGCTGGCGGAACCAGCGCTTCAGCGTCGGCAGGTCCGCCGCGCCGCTGGTGACTGGCAGCGGCGCGATCGCGAAGCGCGGCGCCGATCCGTCCACCTCCACCGCCACTGCGTCCAGTCCCTGGAACAGTGCCCGCGGCCGGTCCTCCTCCGCCAGGTGCGGCAGCATGTTCATAAAGCAGGTCAGCATCGTCAGGCCCTGCCCCCAGCCGGCTAGCCGGTAAGAGGTGCCGAAGGGTAGCGCGGCGCGGAACGGCTCGCGTGGGTCGCCGCCGCGGTCCAGCAGCGCGATCGCCGCCTTGGCCGTCACCAGCCGGATGTTGCGCTCCAGCCCGTCCCGCAGCCGCCGCAGCTGCCGTTCGTGCTCGTTCTGCCGCGGCGACACATCCACCCACACCTCATCGCCGCGCAGCTCCACCGGGTAGGCCCGCACGTCGTCCGCCCATTGGTCGAATGTCCCGCCCGAGGCCAGGTCGAAGCGCGCGTGGTGCCAGTGGCACGTCAGGATACAGTCCTTGACGCTCCCCTTCTCCAGCGGGAACCCCATGTGCGGGCAGCGGTTGTCCACCGCGTAGAACGTGCCCTCGTGCCGCACCAGCAGCACCGGCCGGTCCCCCAGGCTCACCACCTTCCGGTCGGCCGTCTCGAAGTCCGCCCGGCTCGCCGCGCGCACCCATAGCGCTTCCATGCAACACCTCCTCGTGCTGATCCCCTCCGCCTATCCGCGTATCCGCTCCCCTCCGCCGCCCCACTCTACTCCTCCCGCCCCCCCCCAGTCACAGCCGAAGGAACAGGCGCTCACCTGGCCCTTAGGCCAGTCACACTGCAACATTCTGGTAATGGTGCCCGGCTATCGTACACCTGCCGGCTACGCGGCACTACGTACGATCGCCCATCGCACACATCGCGTAGATGAACGAAGCGTCATCGCCGAGCTGGACGGCATGCCGTTTCGCCCACACTCGATGACTGCCGCAGCCCTGAGCGATGAACAAGGTGTTACACACCTCCCCCATATCTTATGCCAGAGCACGGCGTTCTATTTAATGACAATGAAGGACCATAGTTTGTCCCGTCGCCCGCTGGAAGCACCCCTCCCATGCGCCGGTAGGGCGCGGACAACGCCGCAGCGGCCCGGGCCGGAGCGAGCCAGGCGTACTTCACAGAAAGGATCATACCGGTGGCAGCCAGATCAATTCGCGTTGTCGTCATCACCTCTCCCGACCAGCTGGATCAGGAGTGGATCAACCGGCTCGCCCGCGAGCCCGAGGTCGAGAGTGTCGATCGCGTTGGCGGGCTGGCGGCTGGTATCACCCTGGTGCAGCAGAACCGCCCCGATCTGGTGATCGTGGACCGCGATCTGGAGCAGACCGAGCAGGCCATCCGGCAGATCTTCACCAGCCTGCCCGCCACGCTCTGCATCGCCGTCGTCGCCCAGGCGGACGTCGCCACCCTGCGCCGCTTGGTGGCCGCCGGCGCCCGTGATGTGGTCAGTCGCCCGGTGAACCACACCGATCTGATGGCCGGCATCCGCTCAGTCCTCTCCACCGAGCAGGACCGCCGCTCGCACGCGTTGGTCCCGGATCCGGCCGGTGCCTTCTCCCGCGGCCGCGGCCGGCTGATCGTCCTCACCTCGCCCAAGGGCGGCGTCGGCACCACCACTATCGCCACCAACCTCGCCGTGGCCCTGCGCCAACTCAGCAGCAGCCGCGTCGTCCTGGCGGACTTCGGCCTGCAGTTCGGCGATGTGGGCGTCCAACTCAATATGTGGTCGCGCCACACCCTGCAGGACCTGCTGGCCCACGTGGACGACATCGACGACGCGATGCTCCAGCCGGTGCTCCAGCCGCATAGCTCCGGCATCCAGGTGCTCCTGGCCCCCAACACCCCCGACGTGGCCGGCGAGGTCACCGAGAAGCAGATCACCGCCATCCTCGAGGCGCTGCTCGAGCGCAACATGTTTGTGGTGTGCGATACCTGGTCGTTCCTCGATGCGGTCACCGAGACGCTGCTGAGCCTGGCGGACGAGGTGCTGGTGGTGACCACGCCCGAGGTGCCGGCGCTGAAGAATACCAAGTTCTTCCTGGAGCATATGAACCAGCAGTCCCTCACCCGCGGCCGCATCACGCTGGTGCTCAACCGCTTCCCGAGCGTCAACGGCATCGCGCTGCAGGACGTCCAGAAGCACCTGCGCCACCCGGTGGGCGCCAACATCCCCAGCGAGGGCCAGTTCGTGACTCACAGCGTCAACCGGGGCATCCCGGTCGTCACCTCGCACCCGCAGAGTTGGGTCGCGCAGAGTCTCTTCCGGCTGGCCGCCTACGTCTCCGGCGATGACGTCACGACGATCTCGCTCATGAACCCCGGCAAGATGGGCAAGACCCGCGAGCCGGAACGGCCGCTCCGCGAGCGTCGCAGCCTCATGCGCCTGGTGCGCGGTGAGTCCTGAGCGCTCCGCTCTCTGGGGAGGCTCGGAGGAGCGCAGTTCTTCCGAGAAAGCGGTTCGTGTGGGCCGCAGGCCCCGCGCCCCATACGCGCTCGCCCGAACGGTACCGTGAACGCGAACCATATCTAAGGAGTACGCGATGCCCCGACTACGGTTTAACCGGCCGGGCGGCAAGGAGCACGAGCCACGGCCCGAGCCGTTCGCCGGCCCCGATCTCCGCGCGGCGAGCTTCCAGGCCGAGCCGGCCCCGCCGCCCCCGGCACCGGTTGCTGTGCCCACGATCTCGCGCGAGGACCGCGAGCTGATCGAGCAGGTGCAGGCCCGCCTGGTCGCCGAGGCGGACAGCGCCGCGGCGCGCAAGGACCCCGAGTTCTACGCCCGCCGCATCGGCCAGCTCCTCACCGAGCAGATCGAGAAGTCCGGGCGCGTCATGCCGGACCGCGAGCGCAACCGCCTCATCCGCCAGGCCCAGTCCGAGTTGCTCGGCCTCGGCCCGCTCGAGGAGCTCCTGGCGGACGAGAGCGTCACCGAGATCATGGTCAACGGCCCGTACCAGATCTACATCGAGCGCGCCGGCCGGCTCTACGAGACCGACCTGCGCTTCGCGGACGAGGACCACGTCCGGCGGATCATCGACCGCATCATCTCGCCGCTCGGCCGCCGCTGCGACGAGAGCACGCCGATGGTGGATGCCCGCCTGCCGGATGGTAGCCGCGTCAACGCGATCATCCCACCCCTGGCGCTGAACGGCAGCACCATCACCATCCGTAAGTTCTCCAAGAAGCCGCTCACCGCCCAGAATCTGATCGAGCGTGGCTCAGCCTCGCCCGAGATCATGGAGTTCCTGCGCGCCTGCGTGGTCGGCCGCCTCAACATCATCGTGTCCGGCGGTACCGGTACCGGCAAGACCACCCTGCTGAACGTGCTCTCCTCGTTCATCCCCGAGGACGAGCGCATCGTCACAGTGGAGAACGCCGCCGAGCTACAGCTCATGCAGCGCCACGTCGTCACGCTCGAGTCGCGCCCGGCCAACATCGAGGGGCGCGGCGAGGTGACCCTGCGCGACCTGGTGATCAACTCCCTGCGTATGCGCCCGGACCGCATCGTGGTGGGCGAGTGCCGCTCCGGCGAGGCGCTGGACATGCTCCAGGCGATGAACACCGGCCACGACGGCTCGATGACCACGCTGCACGCTAACTCGCCGCGCGACGCGCTGCGCCGCCTGGAGACGATGGTGTTGATGGCCGGGATGGACCTGCCGGTACGCGCCATCCGCGAGCAGGTCGCCTCGGCGGTTGACCTGATCATCCAGCTTGAGCGCATGAAGGACGGCTCGCGGCGCATCACGCACATCTGCGAGGTCACCGGCATGGAGAACGAGATCGTCTCGATGTCGGACCTGTTCCTGTTCCAGCACCAGGGTGTGCGGGACGGGCGCATCGTGGGGCGCATCGTCCCCACCGGGCTGCGGCCGCGCTTCTTGGAGCGCCTGCAGGAGCACAACGTCACGCTGTCGCCTGCGGTGTTCGGTAACGCCATGCCAGGTGTCCGAGTCTAATACGGTCTTTTATAAATTACAGGACATACGCGGGGGCACCGCCCCCGCACCCCCATGGGGAGGTGTGGAGGGGCTTGGCCCTCCACACAGAACCCGTGAGGGGCACCGCCCGCGTACGTCCTATAAATTGCTCAGGATCGCGGGGCAGGGCTTGGGGAGGGCGCAGCCCGCCGCACCACCCCTCCCCCATCCGGCGTGTCCGGATGTAAAAGGAACAGATCATATTGAGGAGCCTTGAGCGATGAGCCCACATCGCAATCACGAGCTAGAGCGGCTCTACGCGCGCGGGCTGGAGGCCTTCCGCGCGGCGCGGTGGGACGAGGCGGTAGTCGCCTTCGGTGAGCTGCTGAGCCAGACGAACGAGTATCCCGAGGTGCAGCGGCTGCTAGCCGAAGCCCAGCTCAAGCTGGAGCTGACCCGCGCCGCCATGCCGGACGGCTCACCGCCGCCGCGCCCCCGGCGCCGCCTGCCGGTCGCCCTGATCGCCGCCGTGGCTGTGGTGCTGCTGGTGGGCGGCGGCGCAGCCTACGCCCTGTGGCCGCGCCCGCAGCCGGTGGCCATCGTCCCGACGCCGGCGCCGGCCACGGCCACGCCGGTGCCACCCACGGCCACCCCCACGCTCGCGCCGACCGCCACGCCGGAGCCGACGGCTGAGCCGACGGCAGCGCCCACGGCTGAGCCGACACCTGTACCGCTGCCCGGGACTCTGCTGGTACGCATGGCCGAGGGCCAATCCCTAACGCGGACCGTCAAGAACATCGAGATCATCCTGGATGCCTCCGGCAGCATGCTCGGCCCGCTGGACGGCCGGATCAAGATCGACATCGCCCACCAGTCCTTGGGCGCGCTGGTGCAGCGGCTCCCGGATGGCACCAACGTCGCGCTGCGCACCTACGGCCACCGCCGCGCCCGCGACTGCACGGACATGGAGTTGGTCACGCCGCTGGCGCCGCTGAACCGCGAGGCGCTGACGCAGCAGATCAACGCCATCCGTCCGGTGCCCAATGGCCGCACGCCCATGGCCGCCTCGATCCAAGCCGTGGCCGAGACGCTGCAGGGGGTGCAGGGCGATACGCTCGTGGTGCTGGTGAGCGACGGGGATGAGACCTGCGACGGCGACCCGGCGGCGGCGGCGGCCCAGCTGCGCCAGCAGTTCCCCAATGTGCGCGTGAGCGTGATCGGCTTCAACATCGAGCAGGAGGAGTGGCGCGCACGGCTGCAGGCCATCGCCGAGAACGGCGCGGGCGGCTACTTCGACGCCGCCGACGCCACGCAGCTCGAGGCGGCGCTCCAGCAGGCGGTGGCGCTCACCTACCGCGTGCGGGATGCGCGGGGCGAGGAGTTCTTCTACGGGCCGATCGGCAGCCAGACTGAGCTGCCCGCTGGCGCCTACAGCGTCGAGATCAGTGACGAGACGCCACTCAAGCTCACCCACGTCCAGGTAGCCCCTGGAACGCAGACGATCATCCAGCTCAGCGCCGAGGGCGGCGTGATGCAGGCCGCGGTGCTGGGCGGGCCGTAAGCCTGGCCGTCACCACAAAGACACGAAGGCACGAAGAATCGTACCCTCTTCGTGCCTTCGTGTCTTCGCGCCTTCGTGGTACAGGCAGATCCTATGCTTCGGCGAGCTTGTAGCCCACACCACGCACCGTGAGGATCAGCTTCGGGCGGGAAGGCTCGACCTCCACCTTCTCGCGCAGGCGCCGCACACACACGTCCACCAGGTTCGTCTCCCCGACGTAGTCGTACCCCCACACCTCGCGGAAGAGCGTCTCGCGGTCGAAGACGTGGCCGGCGTTGGCTGCCAGGAAGTACAGCAGCTCGAACTCCATCGGCGTGAGGTTGATCTCCTTGCCACGCGCCGTGACGCGGTGGCGCGGCTCGTCGATCTCCAGCTCTCCCACGCGCACCACCGGCGGCGCCACGCGATGCTTGTAGCCCTCGACGCGGCGCAGGATCGCGTCCACCCGCGCCATCAACTCGGCTGTCTTAAACGGCTTGGTGATATAGTCGTCTGCGCCAAGCTCGAAGCCATGCACGATGTCGTCCGTCCCGTCGCGCGAAGTCAGGATCACGATTGGCACGTCAGAGCGCTCGCGGATGCGCTGGGCCGCCTCGAACCCGTCCACATAGGGCATCATCACATCCAGGATCACCAGGTCGAAGTGGCCGCTCTCGAACGCCTTGAGCGCCTCCAGGCCGTTCTTGACGGCCACCAATTCGTAGCGCGGGTCTTTGAGGGTGATCTGGATCAGCGTGACGATCGAGGCGTCGTCATCGGCCACCAGGATGCGTCGTGGGGCGTTGCCCTCGTCGCTGGCTCGCTCTGAGGTACGGCGTATCAGTCGCATGGTAGTACCAATCGGCTACGTAGGGTACACGCACAACATATAACGTGTAATGCGTGATGCGTAATTTTCTCGCCTATACCGCACGGGTCACGGGGCACGAGTTACGGATCACGGATTACAGATTTGACTACCGTACAGAAAACCTGTTCGCCTTGCGGTCCTGAAACGAGTACGTGCCGCAGCTGATAGGATTCCCAACGAGGTTCGCTACCAACGACTCGAAGGGAGGCCAACCATGCGCGACACGTACCGC
>DATMBA010000725.1:0-35576 GCA_035559635.1 Roseiflexaceae bacterium | reverse complement strand
GGCGCGGGCGGGCGGCACGGCTGCTGGCGCGCCGTCCCCGGCTGAGACGGGCGGTGCGCCGTTCAGGTGGGGCTGCGTGCGGCGCCGCTCAAGGGCCGCGTGGGCGGTGGCCAGCATCGCCTGGGCTTCGACGTGGCCTGGCTCAAGCGCCAGGAACTGCGTCAGCAGCTCGGCCGCCACATCCCAGCGCTCCTCACGCAGCGCCCTGGCCGCCGACTGATAGAGCGTGTTGAACTGCGTGATCGAGCGGGGCTGCGTGATCTGCCGGCCGACGCGCTCGAGCTCCTCGGCCATCTCCTGCGCGCTCTGGAAGCGGTCGGCAGGGCTTTTGGCCATGGCGCGCAGCAGCACGTCCTCCAGCGCCGGCGGGATCTCCGGGTTGAGCGAGCGCGGCGGTGGCGGCGGCTCATAGGTGTGCTTGGCCAGCACGGCCACCGGCGTGTCGGCCTGGAAGGGCACGCGCCCGGTGAGCAACTGGTAGAGCACCACCCCCAACGCGTACAGGTCGGTGCGCCCGTCGATCGGCTGGCCCATGGCCTGCTCGGGCGCCATGTAGTCCACGGTGCCCACAATCATGCCCGGCACCGTCAGGCCGTCGTTGTCGCCTAGTAGCTTGGCGATGCCGAAGTCGGCCAGGAGCGGCCAGCGCGGGGTGTGGAGCAGGATGTTGCCCGGCTTGATGTCCCGGTGCACGACGCCGCTGGTATGAGCGTAGTCCAGCGCCGCGAGCACGTGGGCGGCGATGCGCAGCGTCTCGCCGGGCGGCGCGGGGCGGGGCAGGCTGCGGTCCAGCGTCAGGCCGTCCTCGACATACTGCATGACTAGGAAGAGCCGCCCGTCCTCCTCGCCGTAGTCGTAGATCGGCAGGATATTGGGGTGCTGGAGCCGGGCGATAGCGTAGGCCTCGCGCTTGAAGCGCCCGGCGAACTGCGGGTCGTGGCCGCGGTGCAGCACCTTGATGGCCACGAAGCGGTCCAGCGAGGGCTGGTGGGCCTTGTAGACCGTGGCCATGCCGCCGCTGCCGATCTTCTCGACGATCTGATATTGCCCCAGCCGCGTTCCGGCCAACTCGCTCATGGATGGCTCCTCGCCATGGCATCTTCACGGCAGGGCGGATGCAGTCGGCGCCGCTCCGCGGTGGTCTGGAGCCGCCGGCCCCCACAATCAATCCCCAAGCGGTTTTTGGAGGGGCTTCGCCCCTCACGCCTCCCGCCGGTGGCGCCGCGTCCCCAGGGGACGGTCTGGAGGGGCATAGCCCTTGCGGAATCCCAGTGAGGGATGGGGCTGAAGCCGGTGGCCCTGCCGGAAGCGCCGCACACATACGCCCCATGATTCAGAGAACGCTCATGCGGCCTGTTCCGTTGCACGCGCGGTGAGGGGCAGTTCACGATCGCTGGTGGTAGAAGGGGGTATGGCGGGCGGGCCGGAGCCAGAGCGAGGCGTAAGCTGGCTGGAGCGCCTCGCCCACCGCGTTCGCCGGCCACGGAGGGAGGGCGCAACCCTCCCTGGAACCCACCTTCCGGCGCGCGAGCGTCAGCGAACGTGCCGGAAGAGCTTAGATCGGGCGCAGCTCCTCCCAGTTCGGACCGGCCTCGGCCTCCACCTTGAGCGGGACGCGCAGCTGGAAGGCGCCCTCCATGCGCTCGCGCACCAGCGCCACCACCTCCGCCACCTCCTCGTCGGGGGCCTCGAGGATCAGCTCGTCGTGCACCTGCAGCAACATCCGGGTGCACAGGCCGCGCCGGCGCAGCTCGGCGTCCACCTCGATCATGGCGATCTTCATGATGTCGGCGGCGGTGGCCTGGATGGGCGCGTTGATCGCCTCGCGCTCGGCGGCCTGGCGCCGCGGCCCGCTGATGCGCAGGTCCGGCATCATGCGCCGCCGCCCGAACAGCGACTGCACGTAGCCGTCGCGCCTGCCGGCCTCCAGTGTCTGATCGATGTAGCTGCGGATGCCCGGGAAGCGCGCAAAGAGATCGTCGATCAAGCGCTTCGCCTCCTCGCGGCTCGTGCCGATGCGTGGTGCGAGTCCGAAGGCGCTAATGCCATAGATGATACCAAATATCACCAATTTCGCCACCCGCCGCTGGTTCTTGCTGACCTGGTCTTCGGGCACAGCGAAGAGCTGCGAGGCCGTTGCGGCGTGGATGTCGCGGTCCTCAACGAAGGTGCGTACCAGGTTCTCGTCCTGGGTGATGTGGGCCAGCACGCGCAGCTCGATCTGCGAGTAATCCGCGGCGATCAGGGTGTGCCCCGGCTCGGCGATGAAGCCGCGCCGCACCTCGCGCCCCTCCTCGGTGCGGGTGGGGATGTTCATGAGGTTGGGATGCAGCGAGGCGAGCCGCCCGGTGGCCGAGCCGATCTGGCTATAGTCGGTGTGGACGCGCCCATCGCTCCCCACCAGCGCGGGAAGTTCGTCCACATAGGTGGACTTGAGCTTGGAGAGGCGGCGGTGCTGCAGGATCAGTTCCAGGATGCCGCTAGTGTCGTGTTGGCGCAGGTCCTCCAGCACCTGTGCCGTGAGCGAGTAGCGCCCGGTGGAGGTGCGGGGCAGGCCGCTGGTGGGCAGGTTGATCTTCGGGCCGAACAGCACCTCGGCGAGCTGATCGCCCGAGTTGATATTGAAGGTCGTGCCAGCGATGGCGTAGATCTGCCGCTCCAGCTCCGCCAGTTGCGCGCCCATGCGCTCGCCAAGGGCGCGCATGTAGGGCACGTCCAGCTTGATGCCGGCCTGCTCCATGCGCACCAGCACCGGCACGAGCGGCATCTCCAGCCTGCGAAAGATCTCGTTCACCTTGGGCAGTGCGGCCAGTTGCGGCTCGAGCGCCTCCTTGAGCCGCAGCGTCATATCGGCGTCGGCGGCGGCGTAGGGGGTGGCGCGTTCGATCGGCACCTGGGCGAAGGTGAGCTGGCCCTTGCCGCGCCTGCCGATCAGCTCCTCGATCCCCGTCAGGGGCTCGGGCAGCCGCAGCTCGTAGAACGCCAGGTCCTTGAGGCCGCGGCGCTTGTCCAGCAGCGCCGCCGCCAGCATGGTGTCGAACGCCAGCCCGGCCACCGAGACGCCGGCCTTCTCGAGCGCCTCGATGTCGAACTTGGCGTTGTGGGCGTACTTGGGCAGCTTCGCGTCGCCGAAGAACGGCGCGAGCGCGCGCAGCACCGTCTCGGCCGGCAGCTGCTCGCCCTCCGTATGGCCGATCGGGATGTACCAGGCGTGGCCGGGCGCGACGCTGATCGAGATCCCCACCAGCTCCGCCTCCAGCGGCCGCTCGCCGCTCGTCTCGGTGTCGAAGGCGAAGCCCGGCGCGGCCGCCAGCGCGCTCACCACCTCCGCCAGTTGCTCCGCGCTGGTCATCGCCACATACGCGCCGTGGGCTGGAGGCGGGGGGGTGGGGGCCGCAGGCCGGGCGGGGACGCTCGCCATATCGAACATCGCCAGCTGCTGCGGGGTGCTGGCATCGTCGCTGCCCGGTCCCGGGTCCTCGGTCGTCGGTCCATCCCCCGCCGAGGGCAGCTCCGCCAGCTCGAACGCCTCGCCGACGGGCGGCAGCTTCTTGATCAGCGTCGCGCCCATCTCCAACTCCTGGAAGAGCGCGATCACCCGGGCGCGGTCGTAGTTGCGCAGCGTGGCGGCGCGCAGGTCCAGCACCACCGGCGCATCGCAGACGATCGTCGCCAGCCGCTTGCTGAACAGCGCATGCTCGCGCTGGCCGTCGAGCGCCTTCTTGTAGCGGTTCGGCACCAGCGCCAGATTCTCGTACAGCTGCTCGATGGTGCCGAACTCCTTGAGCAGCTGGATGGCCCCCGCCTCACCGATCCCCTTGACGCCCGGGATATTGTCGGAGGCGTCCCCCTTGAGGCCGCGCAGGTCGGCCAGCTGGTCGGGCCGCAGCCCTTGGTAGCGCTCGGCTACCTTCGCCACGTCGTAAAGCGTGGTGGTGGTCTTCTGGCCGTAGGGGTTGGCGAGCAGCACGCGCACGTGCTCGTTCACGAGCTGCAGCGTGTCGGTATCGCCGGTGAGGATGAGCGTATCGACCCCGAGGGCGGTGGCCTGGCGGGCCAGCGTGCCGATCACATCGTCGGCCTCGTACCCCTCAGCGGTGTAGATCGGGATGTTGAAGGCCTCCAGCAGCTGCTTGATGCGCGCGAGCTGCTGCTCGAACTCCTCGGGCGGCTCGCCGCGGCCGGCCTTATACTCGGCGTACAGGTCGTCGCGGAAGGTGCGGCCCACGTCGAAGGCTACCGCGACGTACTCCGGGCGGTGCTGCTCGATGGCCGTGAGCATAATCGAGGTGAAGCCGAAGATCGCGTAGGTCGGCTCGCCGCGGGATGTGCGCAGGCCCTGCTTGCTCAGGGCGTGGAAGGCGCGGAACGCCAGGGCGTGGCCGTCGATCAGCAGCAGCAGCGGGCGGCGGTCGGTCATCGGATCACCTCAGTCAGCATTCACGAAGAGCGCACCATGCAGCATCCACAGCAGATTCCTGGTTACGGACGACCGACCAGGCGATCGTGTTCAGTGTGGGTACCGATCCAGAACCAGCCCATCCGTTCCACAGCGAGCGCACGATATCTCGACACGAAATGCTTCGTAAAGCGCACACGTATTCTACCCCATCCGCCGGAGGCGCACAACCGGCACCCATCCCTACGATTCCAGCGCCGCATCCCCGGCGCCCAGGATCACGGCGGTGAAGCGCTCCACCGCCTGGGAACGTGTGTCGTCGGTCATGGCAGCCCCGTGCCCTTCGTCTCACGCCCCCCGCAGCGATCCGTAGTATATCCGATATCGAACGAATGTGCAATCGCCATGTGCTTGCCGGGCAGGGCGTATGCGTTCTCGCCACGCCCGGCACCGCCCGGCCGGTGATGCACGTTTCCGCACGCCGTGGGCATAGGGCGCCCTGCCACGCCCGGCCGCTCAAGCGGCGGGCTAGCCCCTGCGAAGCCCGCCTGCGCGGGCTGCCGTTCAAGCCGCCTGCGCGGCCGGTGCGACCGAGCGCCCGTCCGGTCATGGGCCGGGCGTGGTGCACAGCCAGGGGCGGTGAGGTAGCCCTGGCTTGCCGCCGGGGGGCGCGCGTGCTACAATGCGCACATAGCGACGACCTGGGGCCGGGGCTGCCCACCGCGAGACAACTGACACCTGCTGTATGCCGTGAGACGCCCCGACCGGTGGTCGGGGCGCTGTTGATGTTAGAGCCTGTTTGAAACGGGGCGCCTGAGGGGTTTCCCCCCTCACCCATCCCCACCCGCCGCCGCTGCGCGGCGGGCGGGGAGATGCGGGGGCCGCAGGCCCCCGCGCCTCCAGCCGGGAGGCGCTTCAAATAAGGTCTTAGTCATGGTTCGCGCGTAGCGCAACAACGTACGATTCAGTGTACGAGCAGGAAGGAGTCCCCACCATCGCCGAGCACGCCATCACCACCACCGCCGACGGCAAGAAGCTGTACGAGACCAGGGCGCCCATCGAGCGCGCCTTCCTCGTGGGCGCTGAGCTGACCGGCGGGCGCAGCGCATGGTCCGCCGAGGATTCGCTGCGCGAGCTGGCTCTGCTGTGCGACACCGCCGGTCTGGAGGTGGTCGGCAGCACCCACCAGCGCCTCAAGCACCCGTTCCCCAAGCACTTCATCGGCCCCGGCAAGGTCGAGGAGATCGCCCATCTCAAGGACGAACTGAAGTACGACGTGGTCGTCTTCGACGACGAGCTCACCCCCTCGCAGACGCGCAATGTCGAGGAGGTGCTGCAGACGCGCGTGATCGACCGCACCACGCTGATCCTGGACATCTTCGCCAGGCACGCCCGCACCCACGAGGGGCGCGTGCAGGTGGAGTTGGCGCAGTACCACTACCTGCTGCCGCGCCTGCGCCGCGCCTGGACGCACCTGGAGCGCCAGGCGGGTGGCGGCGGCGCCGCAGCGGGCGGCGTAGTGGGTCTGCGCGGCCCTGGCGAGACGCAGCTCGAGGTGGACCGCCGCATCGTCGGGCGGCGCATCGCCTGGCTGGAGACCCAGATCGACGAGCTGCACCGCCAGCGCGAGCTGCACCGCGCCCGCCGCCGCAAGTCCGGCGTGCCGGTGGTGGCGCTGGTGGGCTACACTAACGCCGGCAAGTCCACCCTGCTCAACGCGCTGGCCGGCGCCGACGTGCGCGCCGAGGATCGGCTGTTCGCCACGCTGGACCCCACCACGCGCCAGGTGGAGCTGCCGGGCGGCCAGCATATGCTGCTCACCGACACGGTGGGCTTCATCCAGAAGCTGCCCACCCAGCTGGTGGCCGCCTTCCGCGCCACGCTCGAGGAGATCCGCGAGGCGGACCTGCTGCTGCATGTGCTGGACATCACGCACCCCAACGCCGAGCAGCAGACCCAGACGGTGCTGGATACCCTGCGCGAGCTGAAGGCCGACGACCGGCCGATGCTCACGGTGCTGAACAAGGTGGACCTGCTGCAGGGGGTGGACGAGGGTGCGATCGGCCGCATGGCAGCCGAGCTGGGCCTGCCCGAGGACTACGTGGCGGTCTCCGCAGCGCACGGCTGGGGGGTCGATGCGCTGCTGAAGCGCATTGAGGCCATCCTGGCGCTGGACATGGACCGTGTGCGGGCTTTCATCCCCTATCGCCGCAACGACCTGCTGGCGCTCTGGCGGCAGCGCGGTGTGGTGGACGAGGAGCGCTACGAGGCCGAGGGCACCTTCGTGGCCGGGCGCGTCCCCCCGGCGATCGCTGAGCAATTCGCGCCCTATGTGCTGGATGGTGCCGCGCAGGACTGAGGACTGAGGACTGAGGACTGAGTGAGGGCGGCTGCGGTGGGCGCGGCCGCCCTCAGATCTGCATGCGTGCTGGACATTGCCAGGCCCATCATCCCACCCGCCGGAGCTCCTGAGATGCCGATCGACGATCTGCCCTCCAACAACCCACATGCGCCACCTTCCGTCACAGAGCGCACCGATCCCGCCGCACCCGCCGAGGGCGAGGCCGACTCAGATCGCAGATCTCAGTCAGCCAGCTCTCAGCTCTCAGCACAGACTCCCCCAGCGCCCGACGACGCTGACTGGGCCCTCAGCCCGCCGCCCTCAGCACTGGTCCAGCAGGTGCCTGGCACAGCTGACTCGGCCCTCGGCACTCAGCACTCAGCACTGACACCAGCCGAAGGCCGGCGCAACTACCGCCTGGGCGTGATCAACGGTGTCTCGTTCGGGCTTGGCGAGTCGCTCGCCAGCCCGGCGTTGGTGCTCGCGCTGCTGATCCGCCAGCTCGGCGGCTCGCTGGCGCTGGTGGGCGCGCTGCCAGCCATCCAGACGGCCGGCTACCTGCTGCCGCAGCTGCTGGTGAGCGGCCGTCTCCAGGCCCGGCCGTACAAGCTGCCCGTCTACCGGCTGTTCGGCGGGCTGCGGCTGCTGACGTGGGCCGCGCTGGCGGGGGCGATCTTCGCCGCTGGCGCCCTGCCGCCCGCCGTGGCCCTGGCGCTGGTGGTGGGCGGCTTCGCGCTGTTCACCTCGCTAGGCGGCGTGACCGCGCTCACCTTCCAGGACATCGTCGCCAAGGTGATCCCGCCGCGGCGCCGCGGTAGCTTCTTCGGCAGGCGCCAACTCCTCGCCGGCCTGCTCACCTTCGTGGCCGGCGGCACGCTAGTGCGCTGGCTGCTGGGCGAGGGCGGGCCGCTGCCCTTCCCGGCCAACTTCGGCGCGCTGGCGCTGCTGAGCCTGCTGTGTTTTGGTGTGGGAATAGGGAGCTTTGCGCTGGTGCGCGAGCCGCCGCAGCTCCGCCTCGGCCAGGCACTGCGGCTAGGCGAGGGGCTGCGCCGCGCCCCGCAGCTGCTGCGCGCCAACCGGAACTACCGCTGGTTCATCCTCGCGCGGCTGCTGCTGCGTGTCGGGCAGATCGCCGAGCCGTTCTACATCGTCTACGCCACCGAGTCGCTCGGGCTGCCGAAGAGCGCAGCCGGCGCCTTCGTGGCCGCCTGGGCGCTGGCCGCCGCGCTCTCCAACCTGCTCTGGGGGCGTGTGAGCGACCGGCGGGGCAACCGGCGCCTGATTCTGATCGCCGGCGTGCTGATGGCCCTCGCGCCGCTGCTCATGCTGGCCGGCCCGGCCGCGGTACAGATCCTCGGCCTGGGGCCGCTCGCGCTCACCGCGGCGCTCGGGCTGGTGTTCCTGCTGGTGGGCGCTGCGGCGGACGGTATGGCGATGGCGGGGATGACCTACCTGCTGGAGATCGTGCCGGAGGAGGAGCGCCCCACCTACATGGGCCTGGCGAACACCATCCTCGGCGCGGGGGCGCTGGTGCCGGTGGCCGGCGGCTGGCTGGTGGCGTTGCTCGGCTACGGTGGGACGTTCGCGCTCGGCGCCGCGGCGGCACTGCTGGGGCTGGCTGCGGCCACCCGCCTGGTGGAGGTGCGGCGTGGGGGTTCGTAGCAAAGAGGAAGGCTAATTAGCGTTTAGCGTTCAGCGTTGGGCTGCTCCCCTAGCGCCGCGGCGAACGCGACGGCGTGCTCGTGGGTGTGCGAGAGGCTGACGGAGATCGGGCCGAGGCCGAGCGCTTGCGCGCGCGCCGCTGCCGCGCCGTGCAGCGTGAGCGCCGGGCGGCCGAGCGCGTCGCTCAGGATCTCGATGTCGGTCCAGGCCAGCGCCTCGCCGGTCTCGCCGCCCAACCCGCGCAGCCCCACACCCAGCAGCTTGCCTACCGCCTCCTTGGCCGCCCAACGCGCCGCCAGCGAGGCCGGCCGCCCGCTGTAGGCCGCCAGCTCGGCCGCGGTGTAGACGCGCCGCAGGAAGCGCTCGCCCCAGCGCTCCACCGCACGCTCGATGCGGGTCACTTCGACGATGTCGACGCCGGTATAGAGCACATGCGTGACATGCTGCCGGGGTTGAACCCCCGCAGCTGCTCGCTAACCGCTCGCGCTTAAGCGCGGGCGGGTTCTACAGGTGAAATAGTGCGCCGTGATGTGCCTGCCGTGATGCGTGTTGTGTGCTATGTGTTACGCCTACACCCAAACGTTGTCCGCACCGCGATTACACGTCGCGCATTCCGCATTCCGCATTCCGTCACTGCCTGCCCACCAGCGAGATATCGGTGATCTCGGATAGATAGCGGTGCCCGCGCGCCTCGATGTAGATCATCTGCAGGTAGCGCGCCTCGCGCAGCAACTCGTCGTCGCGCAGCTCCACGTCCAGCCGGTACCACTGGAACTTGGGCACCGGGCGATACCAGATCGCGCCGGAGGCCTGCGCCGGCGCCAGGTCGTCGTCGATGTAGACGCAGAAGCGGCGCTCCTGCTCCTGGTCGGTGGGGCTGGTGGGCTTATACTTCACGGTGATCAGCACCGGGCACTCCGAGCCAGCGATGCCGGCCTCCACCACCGACTGCTCCAGCACGCGCACCCAGGCGGTGAGGCGCAGTGAGGTGAACTCGGACACGTCGGCGTCGAGGCGCTGCTGGATGCCGTTGGCGAACGGCCGCTGCTGCTCGCCGTCGCGCCGGATCTGCCCCACCAGGATCTGGTCGGCGGGCGTGCAGAGGTCCGGGGTCTCCGGGCGGCAGGTCTCCACCACGGTGAAGCGGCCGTTCTTCTCGGAGTCGGCCATGTCTGGCCCGAAGTTCCAGAACTGCTCCCACGTCAGCGAGCCGGAGCCGGGCAGGTAGCGGCCCTGCGCCTCATAGAGCTGGAAGTCGCCGTCGGCGATCAACTCCCAGCGCGCCGCCACCGGCCCCTCCAGTCCGCTCTCGGCGGGCACCTGCACCAGTTCGCCCTCGGCCAGCGTCACGCGCTCGTCGCCGCGCTCCACCACCGCGCTGCCGCGCCGCGCCGCCACCTCCACCGCCAGCGGCGCGCCGGAGAAGGTGGCGGGCGGCAGGCGGCCCTCCTGGGCGTGTGGCACGTTGATGCTGTAGCTGCCGCCGGGCGCCAGGCGGATGCGCACGCCGGCGTCGGTCTCCACGGTGTAGTAGACATCGTGGTAGGGCTGGTTGTTGGCGATGTCGTAGCGCGCGTAGCCGGCGCTGTGGCGCAGCACCACCTCCTGGCGCCGGTCGGTCCAGCGGGTGACGTGGTACTTCTCGAGCGCGAAGTCGGCCCCGGTGGGGTGCGCCCAGAGCTGGATGTGGGTCTGGTCCGGGAGCACCACCGAGGCCACCGGGCCGTAGCCGGCCTCGCGCTTGGTCTTGACGTGCGCGCCCTCGGCGAGCGGCAGGCAGACATCCTGCTCGCCGGCGCACGGGTCGCGCTCGGGGGGCAGGCGCTCCAGGCTCACCGGCGAGAGCTCGCCGCGCGCCTGCAGCACCACGCCGGCGCCAACATGCCCGCGCAGCAGCGCACCCTCGCGCGGGATCATCGCGCTGGAGTAGTAGGTCCACCCCCACCACACTGCCCAGGCCACGAGCGTGCAGAACACCATGAAGAACGCCAGCAGCGTCAGCCAGGCGCTCGTCTCAGGGCGCATGCGGCGGGCGACGGCGGGGTGTGTTTGCTCAGCCACGCGATCTCCAGTGCTGAGTGCTGAGTCACAGAGCACTCGGCACTCAGCACTCAGCGCTCAGCGCTCAATACACCGGCAGATACCGGTCCAACTCCCACTGGGACACGACGACGCGGTACTGCTCCCACTCGCGTGTCTTGGCCTCGACGAAGCGCTCCAGCACGTGCGGGCCGAGCGCCGCACACACCACCTCGTCGCGCTGCAGCTCCACCAGCGCCTCCTCGAGCGAGGCGGGCAGCACCTCGAACTGGCGCGCGCGCGGGTCCACCTCGTACAAGTCCTCCTCCACCGGGCTTGGCAGCGGCAGTTCGCGGCGCACGCCATCTAGCCCGGCGCGCAGCATCACCGCGAAGGCCAGGTACGGGTTGCAGGCCGGGTCGGGGCAGCGCAGCTCGACGCGGGTGGTCTGCGGGCGGCCGGGGTGGACGCGCGGTACCCGCACCAGCGCGGCGCGGTTGGTGCGGCCCCACATCAGGTACACGGGCGCCTCGTAGCCCTGCACCAGGCGCTTGTAGGAGTTCACCAGCGGAGCCAGCACCGCGCTCATGCCGCGGGCGTGCGCCAGCAGCCCGGCGATGAAGTGCCGCGCCGTGCGCGAGATCCCGTACGGGTCGTGCGCGTCGTAGAAGGCGCTGCGGCCGGTCTTGGCCTCCACCAGGCTCTGGTGTACGTGCATGCCGCTGCCGTTCATCCCGGCCATCGGCTTGGGCATGAAGGTGGCGTACAGGTTGAGCGCCTGGGCCACCGCCTTGAGCGTGGCGCGGAACGTCACCGTGTGGTCGGCGGTGCGCAGCGCCGGGCCATAGCGCAGGTCGATCTCGTGCTGGCCGAGCGCGCCCTCGTGGTGGGTCTGCTCCACCTCAATGCCGAAGGCCGCTAGCGCGCGCACCATGCGGCGCCGCACGTGCGTGGCGGCGTCGGTGGTGGCGTCGAAGTAGCCGGCCACATCGTGCGGCGCCAGCGTCGGCCGCCCGTGCGCGTCGGTGTGCAGCAGGAAGAACTCGATCTCCGGGCCCACCTGGTAGAGGAAGCCCAGCTGGGCCGCCTCGTCCACCGCGCGCCGCAGCACGTTGCGCGGGTCGCCGGCGAATGGCTTGCCGTCCGGCGTGTACACGTCGCAGATCATGCGGGCGGTGGCGAAGCCGGCGGCCTCGTCCCACGGGATCAGTGCGTAGGTCTCGATGTCCGGCACCAGGTACATGTCCGTCTCGCGGCGCTCTGGGCCGAATCCCTCGATCGCCGAACCGTCGAACCACACCCCGTGGTCGAGGCAGTCCGGCAGCTCCCTGGCCGGGATGGTCACGTTCTTCACCATCCCCAGGATGTCGGTGAACTGCAGGCTGACGAACTCGACGTGCTGCTGCTCGACGAGCGCGAGGATGTCGTGGGGTGTGCGGGACATAGATGTACCGTGATGCGTGTTGCGAAATACGAAGTGCGTAATGCGAAATACGAAGTGCGTGATGCGAAAAACGAAGTGCGTGATGCGCCAGAAGATATTACGAATTGATGTGGCGCTGATACAGTACTTGGTAGCCGCCATTGCGCGCGCCGCGGGCGGTGACGCGGATGTGGAGCGCGCCCTGGTCGTCCGCCGTGACGGTCCCGGAGCGCGTCACCTGCTCGTCCGGCCGGCTCTGTGCGCTGAGCACCACCGTGCCGTTGGCGTCCAGCACGTCCAGCCGCAGCTCGCCTTGCTCGGCCTCCAGGATGAGGATCACCCGCAGCGCTGCCCCCGGCGCGCCGGTGTCCAGCCGGCGCAGTTCCTGACCTTCGGCGCTCACGAAGGTCGCGCTCTGGTTGCCGGCCTCCACCCCGGCGTCCTCCGACAGGCGGCCACCCGAGACGAGCATGCAGCCGGAGAGCAGGAGCGCTGCCAGCAGCACCAACGACCAACGACCAACGACCAACGACCAACGACCAACGACCAACGACCAACGACCAACGACCAACGACCAACGACCGGCGACCGGCGACCAACGACCGGCGACCGGCGACCGGCGACCGGCGACCGGCGACCGGCGGCCGGGGATCAACAGCCGCGGGTGTGATCGCTGAACAGCAGCTAGCCTCTGGCCCGTCGTTCGTCGTTTGTCATTCGTCGTGGGTCGGCTAGCCATAGGACTCCGGCCGGCTGTCGGCGTTGTAGGTCTGCTCCTCCGGCACCACCGAGACCCGCAGCGGCCGGCGGCTGTCGATGCGGATCACCGTCAGGCACTGCGGGTTGGCGCACACCACCTCGGCGCCGGCGGTCAGCATATAGTCGAAGACCGCCAACTTCTGCTTGCACACCGGGCAGGTCAGTGTCTCCAGGCTCATGGCGTCATCCAGTTGATCTCGCTTCGAACAGGATGGATGGCCCCTGACCGTATGACAAGGTGACATGCGCTTTGCGCTGACAAGTTGACTCGGGGCCTGACCAAGCTGTACTGCTTCAAAATGCCACCTTGTCACCTTGTCAACTGTCAGCTTGTCACACTACTCCGCGAACAGCGCGTCCACGAACGACTGCGAGTCGAACAGCGCCAGGTCGGTCAGCTTCTCGCCGGTACCGACGTAGCGGATAGGCCGCTCGATGTCCTGGGCGATAGCGAAAGCGATGCCGCCCTTGGCCGTGCCGTCCAGCTTCGTCACCGCCACGTCGGTCACATCCACCGCCTGGGTGAAGGCCTTGGCCTGCAGCACGCCGTTCTGGCCGGTGGTGGCGTCGATCACCAGCAGCACCTCGTGGGGCGCCTCGGGGATGCGGCGGCGAATGATGTTGCGGATCTTCTCCAGCTCGCGCATCAGGTTGGCCTTGGCGTGCAGGCGGCCGGCCGTATCAACGATCAGCACGTCCACATCCTGCGCCAGCGCCGCCTCTACCGCGTCGTACACCACCGCGCCCGGGTCGGCGCCCTGGCCGCGCGTGACCACCGGCACGCCCACGCGCTCGGCCCAGGTCTCCAGTTGCTCGGTGGCCGCGGCGCGGAAGGTGTCTCCGGCCGCCAGGAGCACCCGCTTGCCGAATTGGTACTTGAGGCGGTAGGCCAGCTTGGCGATCAGCGTGGTCTTGCCGGCGCCGTTCACCCCTACCACCAACAGGACGTACGGCCGGGCCTGGGGCTGCGGGCGGCCAGCCTGCTCCTGCAGCACGCGCACCATCTCGGCCTTGAGCATCTCGCGAGCCTCGCGGGCGCGCTTCACGCCGTTGCGGATGCAGCGGTCCTTGGTGCGGTTCACCAGGTAGGTGGTGGTCTCCACACCCACGTCGGCCTGGATCAGCAGCGCCTCCAAGTCCTCCCACAGTTCGTCGGTGATCGGGTCATCGGTGGCGAACAGGCCAGCGATCTGGCCGAAGAAGCCCTGGCGGGCCTTGGCTGTGGCCTGGTCGATCTTGCGCTCTTCCTGCTGCGCCTCTTCCTCGGTGCGCGGCGCGTCCTGGCCGCGGCCGAACATGCGCTTGAAAAACCCCATGCTGTACCTCCGCAGCGCGTATTGTACCACGAAGGCACGAAGACACGAGGGCGCGAAGGCCTGACCTGAGGGCGTATACATTCTGGGCGCCGCCCCCACGTGCTATACTTGCGGCACCCGAGACCCACCAAGGAGCACCCTGCCATGTCCGAGATCCACGAGCTTGACGCCCTGCTGGGCGACGGCGCCGCCTCCGATGTCCAGTCCAGCGCCCCTGGCCCGCAGGGCGCGCTGCCGCTCACCGCGGAGATGCTGCTCAACTCGCCGAGCGGCGACCTGTTCGCCCTCAGCCAGAACGTCGGCATGGGTTGGGACCCATCCGAGCTGCTGCGCACCCAGGTGCTGCTGCTGAGCACCCAGGGCGGCATCCGCGCCGAGGACGGCACCCCGATCGCGCTCGGCTATCACACCGGCCACTGGGAGATCGGCCTGCTGATGAAGGCCGCCGCCGAGGAACTGCGCGCGCGCGGCGCCATGCCCTTCGCCGCCTACGTCTCCGACCCGTGCGACGGGCGCAGCCAGGGGACCGAGGGGATGCTGGACAGCCTGCCCTACCGCAACGACGCGGCGCAGGTCTTCCGGCGCCTGATCCGCTCGCTGCCCACACGCCAGGCGGTGATCGGCGTGGCCACCTGCGACAAGGGCCTGCCGGCGATGATGATGGCGCTGGCCGGTGCGCCGGACCTGCCGGTGGCCCTGGTGCCAGGCGGCGTCACCCTGCCGCCGGAGGAGGGTGAGGACGCCGGCACCGTGCAGTCGATCGGCGCGCGCTTCGCCCACGGCGAGATCACGCTCGAGGAAGCCGCCCTGCTTGGCTGCCGCGCCTGCGCCTCGCCCGGCGGTGGCTGCCAGTTCTTCGGCACCGCCGCCACCTCGCAGGCGGTGGCCGAGGCGCTGGGCCTGACGGTGCCGCACGCCGCGCTGGCGCCCTCCGGCCAGCCGATCTGGCTGGCTATGGCGCGCGCCTCGGCCAGGGCCGCCCTGCGCCAACTGGAGCGCGGCCTCACCGTGCGCCACATCCTCACCCCGCAGGCCATTCGCAACGCGATGGCCGTGCATGCCGCCATGGGCGGCTCCACCAACCTGCTGCTGCACATCCCGGCCATCGCCCATGCCGCCGGCCTGCCGCGCCCCACGGTCGAGGACTGGATCGCGGTGAACCGCCGCGTGCCGCGCCTGGTGGACGTGCTGCCGAACGGGCCGCGCAACCATGTGACGGTGCAGGTCTTCCTGGCCGGCGGCGTGCCGGAGGTGATGCTGCACCTGCGCCGCCTGGGGCAGCTGCACGAGGAGGCGCTCACCGCCAGCGGCGCGCCGCTCGGCGCCGTGCTGGATTGGTGGGAGCGCTCCGAGCGCCGCGCCCGCCTGCGCGACCTGCTGCGCAGCCGGGACGGGGTGGATCCGGACGATGTGATCATGAGCCCCGAGCGGGCCCGCGAGCGCGGCCTCACCAGCACCGTGACCTTCCCGCGCGGCAATCTGGCGCCCGAGGGCGCGGTGATCAAGAGCACGTCGATCGACCCGCGCGTGGTGGACGCCGACGGCGTGTACCGCAAGACCGGCCGGGCGCGGGTGTTCACCCGTGAGCGGGACGCGGTGCGGGCGATCAAGAGCCGCGGGGCGGACGCGGTGCGCCCCGGCGAGATCATCGTGCTGTGCTGCGGCGGGCCCATGGGCACCGGCATGGAGGAGATCTACCAGGTGACCTCGGCGCTCAAGCACCTCAGTTGGGGGCGCGAGGTGGCGGTGATCACCGACGCGCGCTTCTCCGGGGTGAGCACCGGCGCCTGCATCGGCCACGTCGGGCCGGAGGCGCTGGCGGGCGGGCCGATCGGCAAGGTGCGCGACGGTGACCTGATCCGCATCGTGGTGGACCGGGTGAACCTGGAGGGCAGCCTGGACCTGATCGGCGACGCGGAACGCACTTTCGGGCCGGAGGAGGGGGCGCGGGTGCTGGCCGCCCGCCCGCCGCGCGAGGATCTGGCGCCCCACCCGGCGCTGCCGGCCGACACCCGGCTCTGGGCGGCGCTGCAGCAGCTCGGCGGCGGCACCTGGGGCGGCTGCGTCTACGATGTGGACGCGGTGGTGGCGGCGCTGCAGGGCGGGCGATAGGCGAGCAACGAGCCTGTGGCGGGTCGCCCTGCTCCCGCGCACGGGAGCGGCGCGGGGGGATGGTGAGGGCCTCCTGGCGCGGCACGCGGCGATCGCGTTGAGCTTGATGCGCAGGGCGGACACGCCGGTTTGTCCCGACGCGGCGCAGGCGCTGGGGATGGCGTCGTCGCTCCACGCTCCTCTTTGTGGATCGTGAAACCCTATGCAGTACGTCATCGGATGTGACGTCGGCACGCAGTCGGTGAAGGCGGCGCTGGTGGCACTGGACGGCCGGGTGCTCCACGAGGCCGCCTCCGGCTACGCGCCCTCCTTCCCGCGCCCGGCGTGGGCCGAGCAGGCGCCGCAGCTCTGGATGGACGCGCTCGCGCAGGCGATCCGTGCGCTGCGGGCGGAGGCGCGCTTCGACCCGCGCGAGGTGGCGGCGCTCGGCCTGGCCACACAGGTGGACGGCGTGGTGCCGGTGGACGCCGGCGGGCGGGCACTGCGCAACGCGATCATCTGGATGGACCGCCGTGCGGTGGCGCAGTGCGAGGCCGCCGCCTCCGCCGCCGACCCCGCGCACCTGCTCGCGATCTCCGGCCTCAACCTCGACCCCTCGCACGTGGCGCCGAAGATCCGCTGGATCGCCGAGCACGAGCCGGCGGTGGACGCGCAGACGGCCCACTACCTGCTGCCCGGCAGCTACGTGGCCCTCGCGCTCACCGGCGAGCTGGGCGTCGATTATTCGAACGCCTCCTCGACGCTGCTGATGGACGTGCGCGCGCGCCGCTGGTCGCCCGAGCTGTGCGCGCTGTTCGGTGTGGACCCCGCGCGCCTGGCGCCCATCCTGCCGGCCACCGCGCCACTTGGCACGCTGCGCCCGGCCGCCGCCGAGACGCTTGGGCTGAGCCAGGGCACGCTGGTGGTGGTGGGCTGCGGCGACGAGCACGCCGCCTGCCTGGGGGCTGGCACGGCGCGCCCCGGCGTGGTGTGCGACATCGCCGGCACCGCTGAGCCGGTGTGCGTGGCGAGCGCCGAGCCGCGCTTTGACCCCGGTGGGCTGGTGGAGACCCATTGCCACGCTGACCCCGATGCCTGGCTGATCGAGAACCCCGGCTTCGTCTCGGGCGCCAATCTGCGCTGGTTCCGCGACGAGTTCGCCGCCGAGGAGGTGCGCCGCGCCGCCGCCGAGGGCGTGAGCGCCTACGAACTGCTCACGCGGGCGGCGGCGGGCGCGCCCCCCGGCGCCGAGGGGCTGATCCTCCTGCCCTGCCTGATGGGCGCGATGAGCCCTACCTGGAACGCCAACGCCCGTGGCGCCTTCGTCGGCTTCACGCTGGCACACAACCGGGCGCACTTCGCGCGCGCGGTGCTCGAGGCCTCGGCCTACGCCGTGCGCGACATAACGGACCGCATGGCGGAGATCGGGCTGGCGCCGCACGAGATCCGCGTGGTGGGCGGCGGCGCACGCAGCCGGCTGTGGCGCCAGATCAAGGCCGACGTCACCGGCCTGCCGGTGGCGCTGCCGCACACCACCGAGACCACGGCGCTTGGCGCGGCCATGCTGGCGCTGGTGGCCGCCGGGGCCTTCCCGTCACTCGTGTCGTCGGCCGACGCGGTGGTGCGCGTGGTGGAGCGTACCGAGCCGCAGCCTGCGGCCCAGGCGCGTTACGAGGAGATGTACCAGGTCTACCGGGCGGCGTACTTCGCCCTTGCGCCGGTGTTCGAGCGGGCAGCGCGGGGGGCGTGAAGGGGTTATCCGCGCGCGGGCTGATGAACGTTTCCTCCATCATCGGGGCTGTGGCAGCGCACCACGCCCGGCCGCTGAAGCGGCGGGCTAGCTGGTGCCACGCCCACCGCCGCGGGCGGGCCTTCAGCCGTGCAGGCGGCCTTCGCAACGGATAGCCCGCGGGTTATGAACGTTTACATAATCCTTGAGCATCTGGCGCCCTTCCACGCCCGGCCGCTGAAGCGGCGGGCGAGACTCGGCCAAGCCCGCCTGCGCGGGCTGTTGATGTGGCGAGGGCAGCGCCACCGCACTGTGGCGGGGACGCTTGAAGGCGCGAAGCCCCTCAGAAACCCGTAAGGATTCATTTCGGGGACTTGTGGCCCCACACCCCCGAGGAGAGACAGGAGGGCGCAGCCCTCCTGCGCTTCAAGGAGCGCCGATGCATCTGCAATATGACCCCGGCGACGGCGAGGCGTTCTGGGCGGCGGTGCGCCGCATCCCCGGCTTCCCGGCCGGGGAGGAGATCCCGCTGCGCCGCATGCTGTTCGAGTCCGGCGCGCTGCTGCGCCTGCCTGCGGTGCTCGCCGAGGCCGGCACATCCCCCGGCAGCCCGGCGATTGTCGTCATGGATCCCACGCCGATGCGCCGCGGCGCCGGCGAGCTCAAGCCGCTGGTGCTGGCGCTCCTGCGGCAGGGTGGCCGGCCGGTGGAGCCGCTGGTGCTCGCGCCGGACGAGACTGGGGGCGTCCATACCACCATGCCGCAGATCGCGGCCGTCCAGAGCCGCCTGCGCCCCGGCGTCGCGGTGGTGGGGCTTGGCTCGGGCAGCGTGGCCGACATCGCCAAGCACGCCTGCCACCGCTTCGAGCAGGACACCGGCGCCCACATCCCGCTCGTGCTCGTCCAGACGGCCAACAGTGTCAGCGCCTTCACATCCAACATGGCCCCCGTCTTCGTCGATGGCGTCAAGCGCACGCTGCCCTCGCGCTATCCCGACGCGCTGGTGTGCGACCTCGAGACGCTGCGCGACGCGCCCTACGCTATGACGGCCGCCGGCGTGGGCGATCTGCTGGCGGCCTTCGTCAGTCTTCCGGACTGGTACCTGGCTCACCGGCTTGGCATGGACCCCAGCTACACCCCGCTGCCGCAGACGCTGATGGGTCCGCTCGACGAGATCTTCCTCACGGCGGCGGACGCCATTCGCACCCGCTCGCTGGAGGGCATGGCGCTGCTCGCCAGGCTGATCGCCCTCGGCGGCCTGGCGATGTCACTCAGCCACGCCACCACCCCCATGTCCGGCTTCGAGCACGTCGTCTCACACATCCTGGACCTGCTGGCCGAGCTGCGCGGCCGCCCGCTCGCCATGCACGGTGCACAGGTAGCGCTTGCTACACTGCTCGGCGCCGAGACCTACCGGCGCTTCCTGGAGGAGTTCGACCCGGCGCGGGTGGACGTGGCGGCATGCTTCCCGGATGTGGAAGTGATGCGCCGCGAGGTCGAGCGGACCTTCCTGGCGGTGGACCCGACGGGGCGGGCGGGGGCGGAGTGCTGGGCCGATTACCGCGTCAAGCTGGAGGCCTGGCACGCACGCCGCGAGGTGCTGGCCGCCCTCCTGCGCGACTGGCCGGAGGTGCGCGAGGAGCTGCAGCGGCTGGCGCGCCCCCCCGAGCGCATCCGGGCCATTATGCGGGCGGTGGCGGCGCCGCTCACCTTCGCCGAGCTGGACCCGCCGGTGTCCGAGGAGGACGTGCGCTTCGCCTATCTGAGCGCGCCGCTCATGCGCCGGCGTTTCACGATCGGCGACCTGCTGCTGTTCCTTGGCTGGGACCGCACGGCGATCTGGCGGACGTGGAAAAACGACCCACCGTCGTGAGCGGCGGCGCGCGCGCAATATCCAATCGCTCCGGCGGCGCATTCATGTCTTGTGCAAGCCGTATGTGATCCGGAGCCTTTATTGTGCCTGCCGCTGCGCGCCATGCGCTCGCCTGCCTGGTCTGCCTGGCCTGCCTGCTCGCAGCGGCCGCCCTGCGGCCAGCCGCCGCCGTCACGCGCGCGCTCAGCGCCACCAAGTCCGCCGCGCTGGCGGTGGATGCGGACGGCGACCGGCAGGCGGAGCCGGGCGACATCCTGCGCTACACGATCGTTCTCGCCAACGCCGGCCAGTCCGCCCAGGAGGGCGTGACACTCACGGATGTGCTCGACCCGAACACGTTCCTGCGGCCGGAGACGCTCAGCACCACGCCGCTAGCGTTCGACCAGGAGATGGCAGCGGATGGCCAGCCGTTGGCGATCACGCTGCGCGGGCGTGACTTCGACGGCGACGCGCTCAGCTACAGTGTGCTCGAGCCGCCGGCGCACGGCGCGCTCGGCCCGCTAGCGGGCGTCACCCTGACCTACTCCCCCACCGCCGGGCTGGCCGCAGACGCCTTCACCTTCCAGGTGCGCGACGCGGACGGCAACACCGACGTAGGCACGGTGCGGATCGTGGTGGGTGCGGCGCCACAGATCCAGGGAGCGGCGGGGATCGCACCGGCAGCCGCTGCGACCGCGCCCCCCTGGTCCTCCGGCGCCGCTCTGGCGGGGGATAAGGGCGACAGCGGCCCGCCACGCCCCACGGCCGGCCCGCCCCCACCCGCCAGTATTGCACTCGACATCGGCACGCTCCCCGCCGGCAAGCGCGTGACGCTCAGCTTCGAGGCGGTGATCTCCGCCGGGCTACCGCTCGGCGTCAGCCGGATCGTCAACCAGGCCAGGGTGGACAGCGCGGCCGTGACGGGCCTGCTCAGCGACGACCCGGCGCAGCCCGGCGCGGCCGACCCGACGGTGACGACACTGATCCGGCGGGTGTACTTCCCGCTGGTGCGGGGGCTCGACGCCGACCTGCCGGATCTGGTGGTGGAGCGGCTGGAGGTAGGCCGCAGCGGCGCGCGGGTGGTGGTGCGCAACCGCGGCCCGGTGCCGGTGCGCGAGCCATTCTGGGTGGACGTGTACATCGGGCCGCGGCGGGCGCCGGCGACGGTGAACGAGCCATGGGAGGAGTTGGGCGGGGAGGGGCTGGTGTGGCGGGTGGCCGGCCCGGCGCTGCCGCTGGAGCCTGGCGCCGCCCTGGCGCTCGTGATAGGCGACCTGCGCTACAACACGGCGCGCAGCAGCTTCAGCGGGACGATCCAGAGCGGCACGCAGGTCTACGCCCAGGTGGACTCGGTGGACCGCCGGACGAGCTACGGCGCGGTGCTGGAGGGCCACGAGGCGTTCGAGCTGCCCTACAACAATATCGCGGGGCCGGTGCCCGCGCCGTAACCCAGGGCTGCTCTTGAAGCGGTGCAGCCCCTCCAGGCCTCCCCACCGGGGTGTGGAGGCGGTATCACCGCGGAACGCCTGCCGGGGGCGCCGCCTGCGGAGGCGCTGCACGGGAGCGCGCCCGGCGGGCCGCCAGCAGCGTGACGGCGGCGAAGAGCAGGATCGCGGCGCCGTTGAGCAGCCCGCCCCAGCGGCGCACCTCCCCCAGCCCCGCCAGGTCGCCGGCCAGACGCAGCGCGAGCGAGAGGTGCAGCACCGCCAGCGGCAGGTAGGCGGCGCGCAAAAACGCCACCGGTACGCCGATCACCGCCGGGAAGACGATCGGCGCGTGCCCGAAGATCATCGCGAACACGAAGCCGACGAACACCGCGTGCAGCATGGCGTCGTACAGCGGCCCGGCGTAGAGCGCGCCGGCCACGGTGTAGAGCGCGCCGCCCAGCGCCAGCCAGGCGCTGCCCGAGAGGATACAGATAGCGCTGAAGCGCGGCAGGCCGGGCTTACGCACCGTGCGCCGGGCGATGTCGTAGCGCAGCATCCAGAGCGCTAGCGCCGCCAGGCTCGCGCCCGCCAGCCGCGCCCCGGCGTCGAACGTGACGGCGGCTGTGGCGAGACCGGCGAGCAGCGCGCCGACGGCGAAGGTGAAGATCCACAGTGCGTGTGGCGGCAGCTGGCGCAGCCGGCCCAACTCCAGGCGCTCGCCGGCGATCGTGAGCACCAGGAACCCTGCCCACCACAGCGCCACCAGCGCGAACGGCCGCCCGGCCAGCCACAACAGGTTGCCGCCCAGCCACGCCAGCGCCCCAAGCGCCATCGTGACGGTGAAGCGTGCTGGCTGGCGGCGGATGATCGCGCCGAACACAGCCAGCAGCGCCAGGCTGCCGAGCGCCATCAGGCCCGCGCCGAGCGCGGCGGGCAGCCCGGCCAGCAGCGCCAGGCCGCCAAGCCCCGAGAGCGCCGGGCCAGCGAACGCCCAGCGGCGGCCAAGCGCTACGGCGCGCTCCAGCCCGATCACCGTGCCGAGCACTCCGCTGACGAACAGCGGCCCATGTGCGTGTGCGAGTTGCGGCTGGAGCGGCGGCAGCCCCCATCCCAGGCGCAGCAGCCCGGCCCAGATCCCACCCAGCAGTAGCGGCGCCGCCACCGCCAGCAGGGCGCGGGCGAGCGGGCGGTAGGCAGTGGTGGGGGCAGGAGCCATCGGTCGCAACTCGTTCATCGCACCTATCGCCTATCGCCCGCAAGCGTAAACACCTCGCGCTGCTTATTGTAGGACAGGATGGCCACGCGCCCCGCCGCCACGTCCAGCGGGCCGTCGAAGGCGAGCCGCCAGGCCGCCCCATCGTCCATGATCCACAGCCGCACGGTATGGCGGCCTGGCGGCACATCCCACGACTCCAGCCCGTAGGCCGTGCCGTCGCGCCGCAGGCCGCCGGGCAGATATTCGCGCTCGGCCACCTGCCGCCCGTCGATCTCCAGCCGCAGCCGCACCGGGTGGCGCTCGCCGCTGAGAACCTGGGCCGCCGAGACGCCGGTGGGGGTGTTCTGCAGCCCGCCGAAGCTCCCCTCGCTGGCCACAGGTTGGCCGGGGTGCGCGAGCGCCACCCGCACCACCGCACGCTCCGGCGCCGCGGCGGTAGCGCGGCGTTCGGTGGGCAGCGACACGAGCAGTGTCAGCAGCAGTAGCACGAGCGTGCCGGCCGCGCCGCCCGCGAGCAGCCGCAGCCGTGAGGGGGCCGCCGGCCTGTCCTCCTCCGCCGGCGCGGCCTGTGCCGCGCCGCCCGTGATCCGGGCCAGAAACCGCATCAGCGCGGCGCGATCGCCCGGCGCCGCCTCGAGGATATGCACGCCCTGGCGGGCGAGCTTCTGCCGCCGCCCGAGCCGGCTGGCGGTCCAGCGCGGTCCCTCGCGGAAGGCGCAGTCGTCACAGTGGCAGCTCAGCATCACCACCGCGCGGCTGCCACTCCCGAGCGCCTCACGCACCCACTCCGGCTGCACCATCCCCACGCACGGCACCGCGCAGCTCACCGCGGGGGGGAGTTCCTCGCCCGCGACCGCTTCATAGGCCGGGGCGGCGAGGACCGCCGCGTCGCCGGCGCTCACCCCTCCTGGCAGGGTTCCAAGCGCGGCGTGCCGCTGGCAGGCGAAGATCGTGACCGGCGCCGGACCATCCTGGCGTGCCTGCTCCACAGCCCGGCCCACCCGCTGCTGCACCGCCGCCGCCGTCAGCGCCGCCAGGTTCACCCCCACCGTCGAGCAGGTCTCGACGCAGATCCCGCAGCCGGTGCAGAGGTCCGGGTTGATCACGGCGATCGTCTCGTAGCGCGCCCCATCCGTGCGCGGCTGCATCTCGATCGCGCCGTAGGGGCACTCCTGGGCGCAGAGCGCATAGCCGGTGCATTGCGCGTCCGCGATCACCGCCGGACCCAGATGCCGCCCACGCGCCAGCCAGGGGAGCGCCAGCAGTGCGGCCAGGGCCAGCGCGGCCACGCCCCACACCAGCGGCCCGCCGTAACGCGCGCTGAGCGGCAGGAACTCCAGATACCAGGCGTCCAGCACCAGATTCGTCACCAGCCGCGTCGGGTCGGCCGGCGCTGCGGGCGGACACGCTGGTTTGCCCCAAAGCGACGAAGCTCAGTGCAAGCGATGCACAGTGCTCACCCTGCACGCGCCAGCGGGATCATGGGTTTGAGCACGGCGACGGGTTGGAAGGCCCACCGATGCGATACCTCGCACGCGGAGAATGCGGTGATAGCCTGACACGAACAGCTATACGATTGCATCTCCTGCACACGTTCAGGCTACGGCCGCCGCAACGACGGGGTGATGGCCTGACACGAACAGCTATACGATTGCATCCCCGGCGAGGATCTGCTATAGTCGGCCTAACACCCAGCTGGCCAACGAGGAAAAGCCGAGCATCTTCCGCCTATCATCGTACTGTGGGATGATTAGGTGGAGCGTCTGTTCGGTCTATTCGCATGGAAGAGAGCCGAACTTGTTCCGTCTAATTCATGTTGGGCCGTTCCGGGCGTGTTCCTGATCGCAAAATAGAGAGATACTTCATGAACGCCTTACGAAAGTTCGTCAATGATCATCCCCTCACAGTATTCGTCGTAGCCGCCTATGCTCTCAGTTGGTGGTCAATCCCCTTTGCCAACGGCGGGATTCTTCCGCACGGCCCTTTTTTCGCGGCGCTCATCGTCCTAGCTCTCACCAAAGGGAGAGTTGGCCTCACAGAACTTTTGCGGCGAATAGTGTCTTGGTGGGGCGGATGGCACTGGCTCATCATTGGGCCAGGCTTGGTCATCGCCTACTTGCTTCTTGCCTTGGGGATCAATCTGCTTCTAGGCGCCACGATTACCAACACTGCTCACTTCGGGACTTTCGCCCAGTCCTTGCTGATACTGGTGCTTCTGGGCGGCGTGTGGGAAGAGCCAGGTTGGACCGGTTATGCTCTGCCCATACTCCAGGCCCGCTACGCCTCTCAACCTTTTAGCCAACTCAAAGCCAGTCTGCTCATGGGGGTCATCCGAGCTGGCTGGCATCTCCCGCTAGTGTTCTCTGGGGCCATACCGTGGTATGACGCAGTGTTCTTCTCGATGGCGTTCCAGTTTCTCATTACCTGGCTCTTCAACCGCACTCAGGGCAGTGTCTTAATTGTCATGCTGTTTCACCTGACCTCTAATATCGTTGGTGGTGGGATCATGGTTCCCCTCTTTTCCGGCGCTGACCAGACGCGCTACTATCTGCTTTTCATCGCTACGGCCTGGTTATTGGCGCTCTCACTGGCCTGGCAAAACATGTGGAGTATAGGTCAGCGTGACCCGAAGCAATGAGCGGCCCAACCACCGCATGCAACCGACCGCGCTGGCGCGCGCTGCCAGCTGATCGACTTTTCTATTCCGGCAAGTCTTGCCTGCAATCTTTCAGGCGGACAGCCGCGCGGCGGCTGATGCGAGACGTTGGGCGGTGAAGGCCGAGGGTGTGTGAGGGCGAGGGCGGCTGGCGGCAAGGAAGGGTGACTGCAAAGGTCAAAGGGTGGTGGCGGGCGAGATGAGTCGGTGAGTTGCAATGAGAGAAGATAATGAGAGAAGATGTCGAACGAGATACGGAAGCAATGACTGACTCTTTGACTGCCACGAAACGCGAAAGCAAAGTTTGACTCGGTGACTACCACAAACCGCGAAAGCAAAGTTTGCGCGTTAGGGCTAACACTCAGCGCGGGGCAAAGGTTTTGTCGGCAACATTTGACTCGGTGACGACCGACGAAACGTGACAGCAAAGTTTGCGCGTTAGGGCTAACATTCAGCGCGGGGCAAAAGTTTTGTCAGCAACATTTGACTCTTTGACTGCCGCGAAACGTGACGGCGAAGTTTGCGCGTTGGGCTAACACTCAGCACGGGGCAAAGGTTTTGTTGGCAACATTTGACTCGGCGACGACCGACGAAACGCGACAGCCAAGTTTACAGGTTGAGCAAGCGACAAGCGTAAGACGAAAGACATGCTCGTTCAGGTTCACACTTTATCTTCTCAAAGTTTTGTCACTCAACCGCGTGTGAACGGCAAGGGTTCAGCACACCAACGTCAGGCACGTCAAAGCCCTGCGCCCAACACCGCATCCAGCGGATTTGCTTCGCTGCGCTCCGCAAACCGCTGATGCCAGTCGTTGGGTGGCAGCCCGTTACAGCCCCGCAGAAGACCCAGGAGCAGGAGCCGCATCATCTCTATAGCTGCATAAGGAGAACCCTATGGCTGATGCCGCGGCTAGAACCATCATTGTTCTGAACGGCTGCCCAAGCGTCGGCAAGACAAGCATCGCCAAAGCCATTCAACGGACGTTTGAGGCTCCGTATCTGCATGTGGGCATTGATCTCTTTTGGTTGCAGATCTTCCCTTGGGAATGGGCGGGTGCAGCCACAAATAGTGTCCAGGAAATACCTATTGAAGGTGCATCCCCACCGAAAATCATGCAGACCGCACAGCCGTTCGGGAACTTCGTCATCTCGGGGCTCCACCATACGGTTGCGGCACTTGCCCAGATGGGTCACAACGTCGTGGTCGATCATGTCTTGACTGACGCCAGGTATGTCGCGGATATCGTGAGAGTGTGGCAGTCATTCCCGGTGTGGCTTGTCGGTGTATTCTGTCCGCTCGAAACGATACACCAGCGTATCGCCGCACAGACAGATAGAGATTGGCCAAGCTATCTTCCAATGACCACCTGGATGTTTGATGAGGCCCATAAACACACGTGGGGCATCTATGATCTTGAGGTGGATACCTCACAATTGACGCCTGCTGACTGCGCGCTCCAAATCAAGCACATGCTTACGGAGCGTGGCGCGCCATCCGCATTCAAACAACTCGTGTCCCAATGAAGGAGCTGTTCAGTCGGCGCCCGAGGCAGCCCAACACCGCATGCAGCCGACAGCTGGACTCGGGGCGATCTTTTGCCGTAGAATCAGCCAGAGCGCGTTCCAGTTCGGCTGGCGTTTGTCCGTCCAGCCGGCGGGTGACGCCGGGCGTTGGGCTGCGTTGTTCGTCGGCTCCACCCCCTCCTCGCGCACGAACATCCACAGCGCCGCCTCGTGCAGCAGCACCTCCTGGCACTTCCCCTCGGGCGCGTCAACCCGCCGCGCTCCTGCCATCAGCAGCGCGTGCAGCGTCGCCTGGATCGGCGCCATCGCTTCTTGCAGCACTGCGCGGTCGATCGTCCCTTCGCGGTACAGAGGCCGCAGTCGAAACACCAGCCGGCTGAGCCCCAAGAAGTCGGCGCCCCACAGCCCCAAGCGCCCCCCACGCTCCAGCAGTGCCTGGAAGTTGCGTATCAGATGGCTCCAGCACCGTTGATGGCGTTCAGCACACAGCGCCAGATAGGGCCGGTGGCGATCCGAGCCGACGATGCCGCCAGAGGCGGTCCCCAACAGCTGGCGCAGCGCGGGGACAGAGCGGCTGGTGCTGACCAGGAAGAAGGTCGCCACGCTCGTCACCATCGTCCACAGCCAGCGCCGCTTGCCGCCCTCCTTCCAGCCGGTTTCATCGATATTGCAGCGTTGCTGCTGAAGGACGGCGCTGTGGATGGCCTCATAGACTGGCGCCAAGGCGGCACTCCCGGCCTGTTGCAGCGCGACCACACTCCCCAGACTGAGCTTCAAGCCGAAGAACTCCTCCCGCAAGCGCGCCACGTTGCGGTCGCTGAGGTAGTAGTCACCGTGCAGAACCGTAATTGCGGCAGCGATGCGCGGGCTAAAGGCGCCCGGCGGCACCTCGGCAGGACGCTCGGCCGTGACCAGCGCGCCGCAGGCGGGGCAGCAGGCCGTATGCTAGTGGTGGGCGGTGACCTCGGGCCGCACAACAGGCAACTCCCACACGTATTGGGTCTGCACGGCGCAGGCATCCTGCCGGCCGGCGAGTCCTGCCTGACAGGTCGGACAGGCCGACGGGTAGTGGTCGCAGAGCGCGTCGACGTGGTCGGGATCAGGGGTGGGGCGCTCGTGGCGCGGATGGCCCGGCTGGCCACCAGCCTGACGCCCACGCGGGGTGCGCGTGGGGCGGGGTGGGGCCGAGGGCGGATCGGAGGAGGGCGGCTTGGAGGAGTTCTGGGAATGCTGCTGGAGCCGCGCGCGCAGCTTGCCGACCTCCTGTTCCAGCGTAACGATCCGCGCCAGGGCGGCCTGATGTTGCAGCTGGAGATCCTGCACGACCTGCACCAGAGCACGCACGATGGCCGGGACACTGGCCGGTGTTTGCGCTCAGTCAGCTTCCGGGATACCCAATCGCTGCGGTAGGTCGTCCATAGCTGAGAGTCTGCCAGCTCAGACGATGCTTGTCAACTCTTGGCCGCGACAGCACGCCGTGAACGGTTACGAAAGGAAGAGCATGAAAACACCCAAGGATGTGGATTCATATATTGCGGCAGCACCGAAAGAAGTCCGTGCCACACTCACTGAGCTTCGCCATGTCATTAAAAACGCAGCGCCAAGGGCTTCGGAGCGCATCAGCTACGGCATGCCGTTTTATGAATATGGCGGCACCGGGTACAAGGGACGTGTAGTGCACCTGTAATGCACCCCAGATCCTGGAGACAAGCGGAACCAAGTCGTGTAAACTCATTCCGCACAGGAGGGGGCGCATGCCAAAGAAGACGTACGACGCCGAACTCAAGGCCAAGATCGTCCTTGAAGCGCTCAAGGGCGAGAAGACCGCGGCCCAGCTCTGCCGCGAGCACAACATCGCCCAGGATCTGCTCTCACGCTGGCGAACCGAGTTCATCGAGCGCGCCCCTGAGCTTTTCAAGACGCCCCGCCAGCAGTCGTCCGATGAGACCCGCATCGCCGAGCTCGAGCGCCTGGTCGGCCAGCTGACCCTGGAGCTTTCAGCCGCAAAAAGTCTCCAGTCTTCTCCGCTCTCGGTCGCGCAGCGGCGGCAGCTCGTGACAGAGTTGCGCGACCGCTTCGATGTCCAGCTGCTCTGCGGTGTCGTCGGTCTCGCTCCGAGTTCGTTCTACTACCGGTCGGTGCCGCGCGAGGACCTGGCGTTGCGCAGCGCGATTGAGACGATCGCGGCCGAGTATCTGCGCTACGGCTACCGACGCGTAACCGCTGAACTCGGCCGGCGCGGCTGGGTCGTCAATCACAAGCGCGTGCTGCGTGTGATGCGGGAAGAGAACCTGCTCGTTGCGGTCAAGCGCTCCTGTCGCACCACCGACAGCACGCATCACTCTGGACGCTATCCCAACCTGCTGCTCGGGCTGGACATCGTGCGACCGGACCAGGTGTGGTGTGCCGATCTGACCTACATCCGGCTGCGCGATGAGTTCATCTACCTGGCGGTGGGGCTCGACATCTTCACGCGCCGCATGCGCGGCTGGGAGCTTGGGCAAGACCTGAGCGCGACCCTGACGATGACGGCCCTCGAGCGTGCGCTGGAGGGACGTCAGCCGAGCATTCATCACTCGGATCAGGGGGTCCAGTACGCCGCAACGGCCTACATCGAGCGGCTGCAGGCCGCCGGCGCCCAGATCAGTATGGCTGCGCGTGGGCGACCGACCGAGAACGCCTTCGCCGAACGGATGATGCGAACCCTGAAGGAGGAAGCAGTCGACCTGTACGAGTATCGCGATCTGAACGAGGCGCGTGCACGAATCGGCCACTTCTTGGACGACGTCTACATGCATAAGCGTGTGCACTCGGCGCTGGGCTATCTTCCGCCCTCCGAGTTTGAGGCTGTGTGGGAGGCGCAGCAGCGAGAGACGGTGCTCCTCCAGCTCGGCTGAGCATGTGGAAGCGGGCACATCGAGAAGATTCGCGGTCGACATCACCGTCCATCGGTTCATCTGACAGCTCTTGGTTGCCGGTGCCGTTCTCGTCTCCAGCCTGAAGGGTGCACTACAAAGACCGAAAGGAGAGCGTCAACTATGCCTCAGCAAACCTCGCCTCGCGTGAGACACCGGTGTGTGCATATTGCGGCCCGATTTGGCGTGGTCGTGCTCCTGATCTCAAGCGTGCTCGGCCTGAATGCCACCCCAACTCGCGTGGCTTACGCGAACAGCATTGTGGTGAACACCACGTTGGACGCGCCCGTGCCTGGCGGTGGCCTGTGCTCTCTGCGTCGTGCGATCCTAAATGCGAATGCCGACCTCGACCTTAGCGACGGGGATTGTTTGGCTGGCAGCGGCGCTGATACCATCACCTTAAGCGTCACGGGTATCATCACGCTGGGCAGCTCCCTACCCGACATCACTGAGGACCTGACCATCGTCGGCCCCGGTGCGGCCAACTTGACCATCAGCGGCTCCAATAACGGCGGCGTGAGTATATTTGTTGTAAGCCCCGGCATCACATTCAACTTGCAAGACCTGACCGTTGCTAATGCCAACACTGTAGCTGGTGGCGGCATTTTCAACGCCGGCGGTACCGTCAGTGTGATTACCAGCACCTTCTCTAGCCATATGGCACAAGTTGGCGGCGGCATCTCTAACACAGACGGCGGCACACTCACCGTCACCAACAGCACCTTCTCTGGCAATGTAGCAGAAGTTGGCGGCGGCATCTTTAACACAGATGGCAGCACACTCACCGTCATCAACAGCACCTTTGCCGGCAACGGCAGGAGTACCGGCCAGGGCGGCGGAATCTTTAACGACAATGGCGTAGTGTCAGTGACCACCAGCACCTTCTCAGAAAATTTCGAACTAGAGGGCGACGGCGCCGGCATCTACAACGCCAGCACGTTCACCGTCACCAACAGCACCTTCTCCGGCAATAGCGCGGGCGGCGGCGGCGGCGGCATCTATAACAGTGGCACGCTCGACATTACCAACAGCACCTTCTCCGGCAATAGCGCGGAATTTGGCAGCGGCGGCGGCATCTATAACAGTGGCATGCTCGACATTACCAACAGCACCTTCTCCGGCAATAGTGCGGAATTTGGCGGCGGCATCCGCAACGAAGGCGGCACGGTCAATGTGACCAACAGCACTATCAGCGGCAATGCTACTGGCGATGGCGACGACTTTTTCTGTGGTGTGCCTAACTGCATCGGCCAGGGCGGCGACGGCGGGCACGGCGGCGGCATTTATAATGAAGGCACACTGAGTGTGACTAATAGCACCATCTCCGGCAACGCCACCGGCCAGGGCGGCGACTTTGACTGTGCTGCTGTACCTTACTGCTTAGGCAGCGGTGGCGACGGCGGGCGCGGTGGCGGCATTTATAGCGAAGGCACGCTGAATGTGGATAACACCACAGTCAATGGTAACGCCACTGGCGATGGTGGCCCCCCTGGCTGTGGTCTAGGCTGCATCGGCGTACTCATCGGCGGTGACGGCGGTGACGGTAGCGGCATTTACAGTCAGGGCGTGCTGACCCTAACTAACAGCACCATCAGCAGCAACACCGCAGGCCATGGCGGCTTCTCTGTTTGTGGGGTACCCTGCACCGACAGCAGCCACGGCGGCAGTGGCGGCGGTATCTACAACGCCAGCACTGCTCTCATCATCAACAGCACCTTCGTCGGCAACCTGGCTGGGTTGGGTGGCAACCCACCCATCGGTAATGGCGGTGGCGCCAGTCTAGCGAATGGTGGCATATTGACGCTTCGTAACACGATCGTTGCCGGGGGTGGGGGGAATTGCGCCGGGGTGATTACAGATGGCGGCAACAACTTGGAGTTCAGCAGCATTGCTGCTTCCACGTGTGGTCTTGGCTTCATAACGAGTGACCCCTTGCTCGGCCCGTTGGCGGACAACGGCGGCCCGACCCTCACCTATGCTCTCCTGTCCGGCAGCCCAGCGATTGATGCTGTGCCTCTGGCCGATTGCACGGATGATTTGGGCAATTCGCTAACCACTGATCAGCGCGGTGCGCCGCGTCCACATGGCCCTTCCTGCGACATCGGCGCGTTTGAGGGCAGCGCTGAGGCGCCCACACATCGAGTTTACCTCCCACTGATCGTGCGCTGACCCGGTCACCGACCATGCGCGCCAGCCGCTCCCTCCTCTTCGTCCCCGGCGATAGCCGTCGCACGATCAAAGGAGCCGTCATGTTCGGCGCGGATGTGGTCTGCCTTGATAAGGCAGACGGCGGGGAGAACCGCCGTAACCAACAGTGGAGCAATGTGCTATTGCGCGTCACATTCAGCAACGTCTCGTGTCAGAGTTGTGGCAACTCGTTTCTTTATCGCCGCCCAACGGCCGGCATGAACCCGACTTGCTCCTCGCTGCGCTCGTCGCAAACGGGTTATGCCGGCCGTTAGCTGCCTCATCAATGCCCGTTCCCACTTGCAATCGGAACGTAGTTAGTATATACTTCGAGTATCTACTTCCGCTTCCGCACTGTGGAGGACAGCGATGGACACCGCAAAGATTTTCCAGAACGGCCAAAGCCAAGCCATCCGGCTGCCCAAAGAGTATCGGTTTCGCGGTACCAAAGTCTACTTGAAGCGCATGGGCAATGCGGTCGTGCTGATCCCTGAGTACGACTCATGGCAACCGCTGATCGAGAGTCTGTCCATGTTCTCCGACGATTTTATGGCCGAACGCAATCAGCCGCCCACCCAAGTGCGCGAGGATCTGTTTGAATGAGATATCTGCTCGACACCAACATCTGCGTCCTGCTCATCCGGCAAAAGTCGCAGACTGTCCTACAGAAACTCACGCAGCATCCCTTCACTGATATTGCCGTCTCAGCGCTTACAGTCGCTGAACTCCAGTACGGGGTCGCGAAAAGCGCACACCCGGTCCAAAATCAACAAGCTCTCGCTCACTTTCTGCTGCCCTTGACGATCGTGCCCTTTGATGAGGGGGTCGCAACCCCGTATGGTGAAATACGTGTCCACCTTGAAGCGCAAGGAACACCAATCGGGGCGATTGATGCCTTACTTGCAGCCCAGGCGGTCAGCCACAAGCTCATTTTCGTGACTAACAATGTTCGCGAATTTGCGCGTGTGCCAGGATTAACCATCGAGGATTGGACGAAGCCTTGACACTGATAGAGAGGATTCTCTCTTTCACTAACCCAGGGATGTATCAGATTGTAAACTATAGCGGCGAGGCCAGCTAACAAGCGTGTGTAGCTGACCGGCTGGATCGGGGCGATTTTGGCAGCAGGAAGCAGAAAAAGCCCTCCCGATCTATCGACGTGATCCCTTCCAGCCGGTGGCTAACACGCAGGCTGTTGGGCGGCGTCAGGAAGCGCCGTACCACTGCCTGACCCGGCACGGGCTATGCTGTCCTGTGCCGACCTGCAACCAACCGTTGTCATTACCGACAACGTGATATGGCTTGGGAGCCGCCTCTGGAGGCCGACAACATGACCACGCCTATTCCACCAGCAGAAGAGTTGTTGACTCGTATCACTATCGATCCCGACATCTGCCACGGCAAGCCGTGTATCCGTGGTCTGCGCTATCCCGTTGAGTTCATCCTTGAACTGCTGAGCTCGGGTATGACGATGGACGAGATCCTGGCTGACTACGAAGACCTTGAGCGTGACGATCTCTACGCCGCTCTGACGTTCGCCACGCGCTTAAGTCAAGTGAAGCGCCTTCAGCCACTTGCGGCATGAAATACGCGGTTGAGCCTGGTGCGGGCGCTGAATCCGGCGCTCACCGTGCCCCAGGGGCTCTTCGCCATGCCGCGTACTCCACCTCCAGCGTCACCGGGCGCGTGATGCTATGCATGGTCAGCTCACCGTGCACCAGGCCGTGGTTCGCGTCCCGCCGCTCGATCTTCGTGCTCGTGAACGTGATCGTCGGGTACTGATCCACGTTCAGGAAGTCCGCCGAGCGCAGGTGGGTGTCGCGGTCGGCGTTGCCGGTGTCGATGCTGGCGGCGTCGATCTCGCCGTGTCCCTTCGCTGCGGTCGGGTTCTGCTCGTCGCCCTCGATCGTCCCGGAGAATCTGGTGAACCGGCCGCGCGCCCGCGAGATCATCATGTGCCGCACCGAGAACTCGATCTCCGAGTGGGCCGGGTCGATATGCCATGTCATAGGCTCGCCTCCTTTCACATCCTCTGGAAGCGCTTTCAAGATACGGGCCGGTGTCAGGGGATTTGGCTGTGGAAAGATCAACCGTTTGGCCTACCACGCGAGGGGTAAGGCCGTGTATAATCGGTGCTGCCAGCGCAAGCCGTGGGTCATAGGCGATAGGTGTAGGGGATAGATCATAGGGGTTGTTGTCGACCTCCTATCACCTCTCATCTCTCACCAATCGCCGATGGCCCATCGCCCATCACCTGGTCTGGAGGCGCACAGGCAGCTGCCATGACCCTCACCGAGCTCGAACAGATCCCGTTCCTCGCCACGCTACCGCCGGAGGAGATCGCCGCACTGACGGCCTACCTCCGGCCGCGGGACTACCCGGCCGGCATGACGCTCTTCCGCGAGGGGGAGATCGGCGACCGGCTGTTCATCCTGCTCAGCGGCGAGATCGCGATCTTCAAGGAGCTCGACGCCGGCGAGGAGCGGTTGTTCGGCATCCGCGGCGCCGGCGAGTTCATCGGCGAGATGAGCTTCCTCAGCGCCGATGGGCGCCGCAGCGCCGGGGCGCGCGTGGTGGCCGATGCGCGTATGCTCGAGTTGACCCGCGCCGACTTTGATGCCTTCGTGCGCCGGCTGCCCAGCCTGGCCTACGAGATGCTGCGCGTCATCAGTGCCCGCCTGCGCGAGTCCAACGATGCCGCGGTGCGCGATCTGCGCGAGAAGAACCGCCAACTCACGCAGGCCTACGCCGAGCTGCAGGCCGCCCAGGCGCGCCTGGTGGAGCAGGAACGCATGGCCCACGAGATGCAGCTCGCACGCGAGATCCAGGAGAACATGCACCCCCCCACGCTCGACGCGCTGCCGGGGTACGAGGTGGGGGCGCGCATTGTCCCGGCGCGCGAGGTGGCCGGGGACTTCTTCGACGTCTTCCGGCTCGACGATGACACGCTGGCGGTGGCGGTGGGCGATGTGTGTGGTAAGGGGGTGCCCGCGGCGCTCTACATGGCCCAGACCCGTAGCCTCATCCGCGCCGAGGCCGCGCGCGCCAGCTCGCCGGAGGAGACGCTGCGGGCGGTGAATCGCCACCTGCTGGACCTGAATGCCCGCGGTGGCATGTTTGTCACGCTCATCTACGGCGTGCTGCGTGGCTCGGCCGGCGAGTTCACGGTGGCGCGCGCCGGCCACGAGCTGCCGCTGGTCTGGGACGCCTCCGGTACGCCCATCCCCCAGCGCCTGCAGGTCGGCCACCCGCTTGGCCTGCTGCCCAGCCCGGCGATCGACACGCAGCGCATCGCGCTGCCCCCCGGCGCCACCCTCCTGCTCTACACCGACGGCGCCAGCGAGACGGCTGACCTGGCCGGCGCGTTCTTTGGCCGCGAGCAACTGCTCGCGGTGGCGCGCCAGGCATCCCCTCAGCCGCAGGCGCTGTGCGACGCGCTGGTGCAGGCGCTCGCCGCCTACCGTGGCCCCGCCCCCCAGGCGGACGATATCACGCTCCTGGCGCTGCGCGCGCTCTGATACCACAGGCCAAGTTCACAGCATTGGATAGAGGTTTTTCAGGGAGGGGTGCGCCCTCCCTGGCCCTCCCACCTTCACCGCAGCATGGTGAAGGTTCAACGTTGAACTTTCAACGCTTCCCCAAAATCGTCCCCGCGCTTCGTTCTTCTCAGTGAAGACCAGGAGTTACGCGGGGACTCAGCCCCCGTATCCCCCGCCGGAGACGCCGGCAGCGTTCTGACGCCACAGCTGTTCAGCGTTCAGTGTTCAGCCTTTAGCGTTAGCGAGGCCCTGTGGACGTTCGCTCGACGAGCCTGGTGGAGCGCGCTGCGTCCCCCACCACCACCTTCGGCGCCACGGCGCACCTCGCCGCGCTGCTGGATTGGCTGCGCCGCCTCCTCTCCTGGCAGATCGCGCTCACCCGCGAGACCTTCGGCCCGCTGGCCGACGACACGTACCGCGGCCTATACGTGCCGCGCGCCGAGGTGGAGATCCTCGGCGCGGCGCCGCAGCCGCTGCCGCCGGAGTTGGCCCGCCTGCGCGCGGCGCTGGCCCAGGAGCGC
>DATMBA010000724.1:0-1338 GCA_035559635.1 Roseiflexaceae bacterium | reverse complement strand
CCGGGCCTCCGCTCGCGCCTCGCCCGCCTCCCGCCGCGCGGCCGCCAGCGCCGCATCCCGCTCGCGCAGCCGCCCGCCCACCAGTAGCAGGCCGAGCAGCATGCCCACCAGCCCGCCGACCACCAGCCCGACCACCAGGGCGATCAGTGGGTCCATAGGTTATGTCACCTCAGTCGCACCATTCGATGGAGTACATGGTAGCAGATCGCACACGGCGTGATGTATGCTACACTGCACGAACGGGGAGCGCGAGGGGTTACCCCTCGCAACCATTACATTCGTGCGCTTGGTGCTCTTCGTGGATCAGATCGAGGAGCAACATATGCCCCTGCGGCTCTACTGGAACCCCCACGTCGTCCCACTGCCCGGGGCCGTCGGCGCGCCGCTGGCCTTCCATCGCCGGCTGCCGGGCTACGCCGAGACCCCGCTGCGCGAGCTGCCCGGCCTGGCCGCCGACCTCGGCGTTGGGCGGCTGTGGATCAAGGACGAGTCCCGCCGCCTCGGCCTGCCCTCCTTCAAGATCCTGGGCGCATCCTGGGCCACCTACCGCGCGCTCGAGCGGCGGCTGGGCGGCCTCCCACCCTGGAACTCGCTGGCCGAGCTGCGCGCCCACCTGTCACCGCTGCGCCCGCTGGCGCTCGCCGCTGCCACCGACGGCAACCACGGCCGCGCGGTGGCGCGCATGGCGGCGCTGCTCGGCCTCGAGGCCCGCATCTTCGTCCCCACCGGCACGGCTGCCGCCCGCATCGAGGCCATCCAGGGCGAGGGCGCGCAGGTGACGGTGGTGGACGGCACCTACGACGAGGCGGTGGCGCTGGCCGCGCGGGAGGCTGGGCCGCGCTGCATGGTGATTTCGGACACCTCCTGGGAGGGGTACGAGGAGGTGCCACGTGAGGTGATCGCCGGCTACGGCACGATCTTCGCCGAGGCGGACGCGCAGCTGGCCGCGCTCGGCGAACCCCGGCCGGACCTGATCGCCGTGCAGATCGGCGTGGGCGCGCTGGCAGCGGCGGTCGTACAACATTACCGGGGGTTGGGGGAACATCCCCAACCCCTGCGTATCATCGGCGTCGAGCCGCTCGGCGCCGCGTGCGCGCTGGCCTCGATGGAGGCCGGGCGGATCGTCGAGGTACCCGGGCCGCACACCTCGATTATGGCCGGCCTGAACTGCGGCCAGCCCTCGCCGCTCGCCTGGCCGGCGGTGTCGCGTGGGGTGGACCTGTTCATGGCGGTCGAAGACGACGCAGCGCGGCGGGCGATGCGGGCCCTGGCAGCCGAGGGCGTCACCGCTGGCGAGACCGGCGCGGCGGGCGTGGCCGGGCTGCTGGAGCTGCTGGC
>DATMBA010000723.1:0-7791 GCA_035559635.1 Roseiflexaceae bacterium | reverse complement strand
CGCGCCAGGTCGTAGGCCCGCTCGCCCACGTGAAGCGTCTCGTCCGCGCGGCGCAGGAAGCGGCGCACCGCCGCGCCGGGATCCACCGCCGCCAACGCCGCCGCCAGCACGCGCGCCACCGCGGCGCCCCACGGCGCCGCGCGCAGCGAGTGGGTCATGAGGAGGTCGGGGTCCACAGCAGCCCCTTGTAAAACATCCGCACTGGACGAAAGACAGGAGCCAGGCCGTAATAGGTGGATGCTAGCTACGCCCCCGGCTCGTTGCTCGGCTCGTCGCCGCGGCGGAAGGGCGCCGACAGCAGAGCCTTGACCCCGTCCAGCACCCACTGGACGGCGGCGAGCAGCGCCAGGAGGGGGCGGAAGACCACCAGAGACGAGCGCAGCAGCGGCACACGGGCGAAGACGATCGTCAGCGCCAGGATGTTCACCGAGATCGCGAACTGGGCCAGTTCCTCCAGGTGCCAGCCGAAGAGCTCCTCGCCGAGCAACTCGACGCCGATCGCCACCAGCAGCAGGTAGGCGCCGGTAGCGAGCGCCGGCTCCCAGACGATCATCCGGGTGAAGATCGTCGCCGCGAAGCGCATGATCACGATGCCGATCGCCACGCCGAGCATCACCACCCACAGTTCGTCCGAGAGCGCCACCGCGGCGATCACGTTATCCACGCTGAAGGCCAGGTCGGCCAACTCGATCGCTAAGACCGTGGGCCAGAAGCCGCCGCGCGCCTCCAGGCGGCGCGCCTCGCGGTGCTCGTGCGGGTGGTACATCTCAGCGAAGTGCTCGATCGCCAGGTATAGCAGGTAGGCGGCGCCGAGGATGCGCACCCACGGCTGGTGGATGATGATGCCAGCCAGCAGCAGCATCAGGCCACGGCCGAAGTAGGCGCCGAGCAGTCCCACCTTGAGCGCCGCCTGGCGCTGCGGCCCGAGCGTGCGCCCCGACCAGCCAACCAGGAAGCGCAGCCAGCGCGGCCAGGGGATCGGCCTGTCGTCCGGCAGGTGCGCCACCATCGCACCTAGCACCGCCGCGTTATCGATCGAGAGGATGCCTTCGAGGAAGATCAGCTGAACGATGATCGTCACAGCGGCAATATCAAATCCCATTCGTTCGTCACTCCCACACGAGACCGCGCCTCGGCACGGCATGCCGATACGCTATAATACCGCACATCGCCAGACCGTATGCACGCGCACCGGTCTGCACACAATCAGGGCGGCCCCAAACCGGCGGCTGGGGCACGCCCGCCATACACGCTATTGTACCAGAAAGGGGCTGCCAATGCCGGTCGTCGCGGTTATCGGCGCGCAGTGGGGCGACGAGGGCAAGGGCCATATCGTCGATATGCTGGCCGAGCGCGCCCGCCTGGTGGTGCGCTACGGTGGCGGAAACAACGCCGGCCACACCGTCGTCAACGATCGTGGCACGTTCAAGCTGCATGTCGTGCCCTCCGGAATCTTCGACCCGTCCACGGTCAATGTGATCGGCCACGGCGTGGTGATCGACCCGGCGGTGCTGCTCACGGAGCTGGCCAGCCTGGAGGAGCGCGGCATCAGCGCCGCCAGGCTGTTCATCAGCGACCGCGCCCACGTGATTATGCCCTACCACGTGATGCAGGACCAGCTGGACGAAACGCAGCGCGGCGAGGGGAAGATCGGCACTACCGGCCGCGGCATCGGCCCGGCCTACGCCGACAAGATGGCCCGCATCGGCGTGCGCATGGGGGACCTGCTGCACGAGGAGACGCTGCTGGCCCGCCTGCGCCTGGCGCTCGAGTCCAAGAACAAGCTGCTCACCACCCTCTACGGCGCGCAGCCGCTCTCGCTCCACGAGATCTTCCTGCGCTACCTGGAGTACGGCAGCCGGCTCGAGCCGTACATCACCGACATCTACCCGATCGTCCAGCGCGCGCTAGACAAAGATGTGCCGATCCTGCTGGAGGGTGCCCAAGGCGTGCTGCTGGACATCGACCACGGCACGTACCCGTACGTCACGTCGTCGCCGCCCGGCGCGGCCGGCGCCTGCCAGGGCGCGGGCATCGCGCCCACCCGCCTCAGCTCAGTGGTGGGCGTGCTCAAGGCCTACGCCACCCGCGTCGGCAGCGGTCCATTCCCCACCGAGGTGGACGGCGAGCCGGCCGCCATCTTGCGGCAGATCGGCACGCCCTGGGCCGAGGTGGGCACCACCACCGGCCGCCTGCGGCGCGTGGGCTGGTTCGACGCGGTGCTGGCCCGCTACGCGGTGCGGATCAACGGTTGCGACACGCTGGCGATCACCAAGCTGGACGTGCTGGACACGATGCCGCGCATCAAGATCTGCGTCGGCTACCGCCGCAACGACACCGAGCTGGACTACCCACCGGCCAACATCGCTATCCTCAGCCAGGTCGAGCCGATCTACGAGGAGTTGCCCGGCTGGATGGCGCCCACCACCGGCGCGCGCCGCTTCGAGCAACTGCCCGCCGAGGCGCGCGACTACGTCGGCCGGCTGTGCGAGCTGGTCGGCGCCCGCCTGGGGATCGTCTCGGTCGGCCCCGGCCGCGACCAGATCATCGAGGTCAACAGGCTGTTCTGATCCGCAAAGAACACGGAGGGCACCGAGGCCGGAGTAAAATCCCCGCCTCGGTGCCCTCTGTGTTCTCTGTGGATGACCCTACGCCCGGCCCAGCTGTGAGAGCTTCTGCGTCAGCGTCATGGCCGAAGGCTCCACCAGCACCGACCCGTCCGGAAAGACGATCGTCGGGACGCTCTGGAAGCCGCGGTTGACCTGCACCACGTAGCTGCGTGCCTCCTCGTCATGCTCGATATCGATATACCGGTAGGCGATGCGGTGCTGATCCAGCACCCGCCGTGCCACCCGGCAGTCGCCACACCAGGTGGTGCCAAAGACGGTGATATCCCCGCCCGATTGTGTCGTCATTGCCTGTCGATCCCCTGAACTCCTCTGGCCGCCCCAAACCCCGCTGGGGCGCCCACCGCGTATACCCCGCCATTATACAATAAAAAACTTGCATAAGTGTTGCAACACGGTTCCTCTTTTTACTCACTTTTCACATATCCGGCAACGGCGGCTGGCACACCCCGGCAACGCGGCTGGCACACCTCCCGCCACCTGCCACCCGGCGGCGCCGCTGGCCAGCGCGGGAGCCGGCCAACGCTGTGGCTGACCATGATGCGAACATCAGCGTCTGGACTGGCCCGCCGTCGCCGTGCTAGGCTCGCGAGCGTCGTGGCCAGGTGCCACGGCGCAGTCACCCACCGCGGGCGCGGCTGCGGCAGAGTGGAGCGTTAGCGAACCAAGGAGGAACCGAGTGACATCGACCGATCGCAGCATCCGACTACTCGCCGTCTTGCTGGCGGTTGGGTTGCTCGCCGTGCTGATTGTCCCGTTCACCGCGCCGGTGGCGGCGGCGACCGGCCCAACGATCACGATGATCCACGGCGTCCAGAAGGGCCAGTCGGTCAGCGGCACAGTGGTGATCGAGGCGCACGTGAGCGGCCAGAACGTCGCGCGGGTGGTGTTCGACCTCACCGGCCCGACGCCGGCCCGCCACATCGAGAAGCGCGCGCCCTACTTCTTCATGGGCGACGACGCCGGTGTGCCGAAGGGGTGGAACACGACCACATTCAAGAACGGCGACTACGCCCTCACCGTCAAGGCCGAGGACAAATCCGGGCGCTCCGGCGGCGCGCTGACGGTGCGCTTCCGCGTGGCCAACGGCGTGGCCGCGCCCACACCCACCACTGCTCCGGCGCCCAGCGCCACGCCGCAGCCAGCGCCTACCAGCACGCCCACTGGCGGCGCTATCGCCGGCCAACCCTGCCCGGCCGACGTCCACGCCCGCTACGTCGTCACCGGGCCGGACGGCCGCAGCTACCCCACCTGGCACCCGCCGGTGGACCCGAGCAGCGGCTGCCTCTTCGGCCACGAGCACGGCGCGGACCCGCGCACCTCGCGCGCTGACTCGAGCATGCCGGCCTTCGGCTATGCCGCCGCCCTGATCGGCCGCACCGAGCCGCACGAGGGCTACAAGGTCTTCGCTGTCAACGCCGGCACAGTCTCGGACGAGGGACGCACTGCCACAGCCGACTACCGCATCGTCTTCCACATGGGCACCTCCGGCGTCGGACGGCACACGCAGCAGTTCCACTCACTGGAGTACGACTACATCGCGCGCGACGGCTCTGGCCGCGAGGCGCACGTCCACGGCATGGCCAACACGGGCAACCATATGGGATCCACCTGCGACAACCCACGCCAGTTCGGCCGCGATTTCTCGACCATCGGCTGCGACGACGCCTATGAGATCTGGGGTTTCTTCTTCGCGATCGAGCACCCGGACGACCCGTACAACGACCCGATGCACGTCCGCGCCTACCTGAGCGGTAGCGTCGCGGCGTTCGACCCGATCACCACCCGCGATCCCAGCGATCCGTCGCGCCTGGTCTACACGCAGGACTACCGCCGGCCCGGCAGCGGCATCAGCCCGACCTCACACCACGCGGAATTCCAGGGCTGCGACCGCGAACATTACGGCGGACCGAACTATTGGGCTAACGCCGGCAATCCCACCGTCTACTACACCGACCCCTACGGCAAGGTGCAGCCCGGCCCAGGCCCCGGCCTGATCCGGCAGGAGATCAGCGCCAGCAACAGCACCAGCAACGAGATCTTCAAGTATCGCCAGCCCTTCTGCGGCAACGGTATCCACGCCCCGAACTGATGTGTCGTTGTGGCATGCACGTTGACACGCGCGTGCTACAGCGGAGGGATTGTAGGGAGGGCCAGGGAGAGCACGGCCCTCCCCATGACGGGAGGCGTGGAGGGATTCGTCCTCCACATCCATCCCCGGTGGGGTTAAGTGAGCGGCGAGGGATGCTGATCCCCTCGCCGCTTGATTGTAAGACCCGCGCAGGTATGCTAGACTCCACGCGCGACGCCATGCCGCGCAGGTTCGGCGCGCCATCAATCGCGTAAGAGCGTGCAACATGGGCCGGGTCATCGCAGTCTCCAACCTCAAAGGCGGCATTGGCAAGACCACCACCGTCGTCAACGTGGGCGCAGGGCTGGCGCTCAAGGGCGCGCGCGTGCTGCTGGTGGATACCGACGCCCAGGGGAACCTGGCCATGGCGCTCGGCGTGCGGCCGCGGCGCACGATCTACGAGGTGCTGGTGGACGGCGCCGCCGCAACCGACTGCATCACCGCCGCGCGCCCGAACCTCGACCTGCTCGCCGCCGACCACGCGCTGCTCGGCGCCACCCCCGAGATCACCCGCCGCGCGGACTGGAGCCGCGCGCTCGAGCGCGGCCTGCGCCCGCTCGTCGGCCGCTATGATTTCATCCTGGTGGACTCCGGCGGCTCGCTCACCCCGATGAATGTCAACGCGCTAATGTGCGCCAGCGATGTCATCGCCCCCACTACCGTTGAGCCGTTCTCCATCAAGGGACTCGAGCTGCTCTTCACCCAGATTACGCAGGTGAAAGGCAGCGCCCGCAGCATCCGTATGATCATCCCGACCATGTACGACCCGCGCTCGCGCCAGTCTGGCGACCTGCTGGCCGAGCTGCACAGTCGCTACGGCGCGTTGGTGGCGCCGCCGGTGCGCGTCAACGTGCGCCTCTCCGAGGCCCCCGCCGCCGGGCGCACGATCTATGAGTACGACCCACGCTCACGCGGCGCGGTGGACTACGCGCTGCTCGTCGAGCATATCAGCACGGTGTTCGGCTTTCAGAGGGCGCACGACGGCAGGCGAACGGCAGGGGATCAGGGCGCGCCCACCAGGCCCACAGACGCCACCAGCGCCGCTGCGCCGCCGGCTGTCCGCCCCGCGCCAGCTGCAGCGGCCCCCGCCCCACTCCCCGATCATTGCCCCAACTGCGGCCGGCCCCTCAAGCTCGCCACGCTCGCCGGCTACCGGGTGGCCTACTGCGACCACTGCCGCTATAAGGCGCAAACGCTCGCCGGTGGGCCGCGCCGGTAGAGATTGCAGATCGCAGATCCCAGATCAGAGCCGCCACAAACGTATCTGCAATGTTCAGTCTGCAATGTTCCATCTGCAATCGCGCAACCCCCCTGCGCCGGAGGTCGTCCTACCAACCACTCATACATCAGGAGTTACGCGGTCGCCCGCGAATCGGGGGCGCGGGGCGGAGCCCCGCCGGGGGTTGGGGGCCTACGCCCCCACAAAGAGTCTTCTCACATCTGTTTCGGAGGGGCGCAACCCCTCCACACCTCCCCGTGGGGTGCGGGGGCAGCACCACCGCGTACGTCCTGTCATACATGAGGAGGGAGAGATCATGGGCACTGACGATTTCCGCGCCCAGGCCCGCGAGATCCTCGCACGCCTGATCGTCGAGGCGCCCACCGCGCCCGACCGCGAGGCGCTGCTCGAGAACTATGCCGACGACCTGACCAGGCTGTACGGCCAGCATGCCCACCAACTGCTGCACGAGGTGATCGAGGACGCCCGCATCCGCCTCGATGCGCGCCTCTCGCCCGACCCGCTCCGCCAGACGATCGCTACCGTCCAGACCGCCGCTCAGGACCTGTGGAAGTCGATCTTCGGCCCCTAGTTACACGTCAGGCTAAGAGCCTCTCCGCATACCTCAAGGAGGAGTCAGGGGAGGGCACAGCCCTCCCCTGCAACCCCACTCGCTCTGGGGTCTCCGGATAGGTGCTAAGTCCCATCCCGTCACAACGCCTCAGGCGACCCCGAAACTATAGAGGCACCGAGCGGACAAGATAGTCCAACCGCTGTGTCGCTGTGGTGGAAGACAGCGTCACGCTAACGAAACTGTCATACCCCCCGCCCCCCCTTTTACCGGCAATTCATTGCAGCGTGCTAGAGTACCCACGTGCCGGCGAAGCGCTCGGCCTGCATCTCGATGTCGTGGGGAGAACTACCCGTGCTTATCGCTCGCACCCCCGTGCGCATCAGCTTCGGCGGCGGCGGCACCGACCTGGCGGCTTACTACCGGCAGTTCGGCGGTATGGTCGTCAGTGCCGCCATCAACAAGTATATCTACGGCATCGTTTCCAAGAACTTCGACACCACCTTCCAGGTCATCTCGGCCGACTACCGCCAGAGCGTGCTCGCCCTGCCCGCCGACGGCGCCGCCTACCCCTATGACAAGCTCGAACTCAAGCTCTGCCAGGTGGCCTACGAGCACTTCGCCCTGCGCGCGCCGATCAACGTCTTCATCGCCGCCGAGGTCCCGCCCGGCACCGGCCTCGGCTCCTCCTCGGCCACCACCCTCACCCTCTGTAACATCTTCAGCACCTTGCAAGGCCAGGCCATGAGCCGCATCCAGCTGGCCGAGACGGCCTACACACTGGAGACCGTCAAGCTGCAGGCGCCGATCGGCAAGCAGGACCAGTATGCCTGCGCCTATGGCGGGCTGCACGTCTTCGAGTTTGCGCCCGACGAGACGGTGACGGTGCGGCCGCTGCGGCTGGCGGGGAGCGCGCTGCGGGCGCTGGAGCGGCGGCTGATGCTGTTCTACACCGGGGCGACGCGCCAGGCGCGGGCCATCCTGGCCGAGCAGCAAGCGCAGAGCGGGCGGGCGGGCGGGCCGACGGTGGCGGCGCTGCACGAGATCAAGGCGCTGGGGTGGGCGATGGTGGATGCGCTGGAGGGGGAGCGGCTGGCGGAATTCGGGCGGCTGCTGGACGCCAGTTGGACGCAGAAGAAGCGCCTGGCGCGCCAGGTGACGAACGCGGCGATCGACGCGGCCTACGCGGCGGCGCGGCGGGCGGGGGCGCTGGGCGGGAAGATCACGGGGGCGGGGGGCGGGG
>DATMBA010000722.1:0-3471 GCA_035559635.1 Roseiflexaceae bacterium | reverse complement strand
GGCGGACTGCTCCCCCTGGGCGGCATCCGGCGGCAGGAGTGGCGAGCGCATCAGGATCGTCTCGAACGCCTTGCGCGAGACCGGGGCCGGCAGCGCCTGGGAGATCATCGTGTGGAAGACCGCGGGCGGCGCTGGTTCGGCGTCCTCGTCCTCCTCCTGAGGTACGGCGGGCGGCGGCATGGCGGGAGACTGACGGGCGGCATCCTCCTCCACCGCCGCGCCGAACTGCTTGTGGTACAGCTCGGCGTAGAGCCCGCCGGCCCTGAGCAACTCCCGGTGCGTGCCCACCTGGTCGATCACCCCCTGCTGCACCACCAGGATGCGGTCGGCGTGACGGATCAGGTTCAGGTCGTGCGAGATGATCAGCGTGGACTTCTGCTTCATCAGCGTGCGCAACGCGTGCAACACCAGGTCGGCCGACTCGGCGTCCAGCCCGGTGGTCGGCTCATCCAGAATCAGGATCGGCGTGTTGCGGATGAAGGCGCGGGCGATGGCGATGCGTTGGCGCTGGCCGCCGGAGAGGTTCGCCGCGCGCTCGCTGAGCGGCGTATCGTAGCCCTGCGGCAGACGCTCGATGAACTCGTGGGCGTTGGCCTGGATCGCCGCGGCGATGATCTCCTCGCGGGTGGCGTGCGGCAGGCCGTAGGCGATGTTCTCGGCCACCGTGCCGCTGAAGAGGATCGTCTCCTGGAGCACCATGCTCATACGGGCGCGCAGTGACTCGAGCGTGAACTCACGGATGTCGCGGCCGTCGATCAGCACCTGGCCGGTGTGCGGGTCGTAGAGGCGCGGCAGGAGTTGGGCGATCGTGCTCTTGCCGGCGCCGCTGCCGCCCACCAGCGCCACCACCTCGCCGGGGGCCACCGTGAAGCTCACGTCGCGCAGCGCGAGGCGGAGTTGCCCGTCCTCGCCCTCGGGCTGGTAGGCGAAGCTGACGTGGCGGTACTCGATCTGCCCCTTGAAGGGGGGCGCCTCCACCGCGCCCGGCTCATTCTGCACCGCCGGCCTGCGGTCCAGCACCTCGTTGATGCGCTCGACGCTGGCGATGATCTTGCCGACCTCATTCCACTGCTTGATGATACGCTTGGTCGGCTTGAACAGGTCCTGGATCCACAAGATGAACAGCACCGTTGTGCCGAACTCGATCGCGCCGACGCTGACCAGCGAGACCGACACCCACACGATCACCACCACCACCACCGCCTGCAGCAGGCTGATCACACCGCCGAACCATGCGTTCAGCCGCCCGACCCGCAGCGCCACGTCCAGCACCTTGCGGCTGGTGGCCGCGAAGCGCTGCTGCTGGTCCCCGGCGCTGCCGTAGGTCTGGATGACGCGCACGGAGGTGAGCATCTCCTGGGCGGCCGCGGCCAGCTCACCCTCGCTGGCGCGCTGCTTCTTGGCGCTGATCTTGATCTGGTCGGCGAAGTAGTTCGAGGCGAGCGACAGGATCGGCACCGAGACCAGGGCGATCAGCCCCATGCTCACGTTGGTGGCGAACAGCACGACGAGCGTGAGGACGATCAGGAAGATGCTGCCGGCGATATCCTTGAGCGACTTGACGGCGAACTCCTCCAGTGCCGTCACATCGCCCGTGACGCGCGTCAGCAGGTCACCGGTGCGCTGCTGGCTGTAGAACGCCAGCGAGAGTTTCTGCAGGTGGGCGTAGAGCCGGTCGCGCAGATGGAAGCCGAGCAGGCGGCCGCCCTTGGCGAGATAGATCTCGGCGAACGAGTCTGAGGCGCTGTTGAGCAGCGCGAAGAGCAGGATGGCCGCCGAGAGGAAGCCGAGCATCCCGGTCAGGTCCAGCCCGAGAAAGAACTGCGTCACCCACGTGACCGCCGCCGGCGGGAGCGCTGCGAAGGTCGCGGCGAAGTCGTCCGCGATCGGCTGCGGCGTCCCTGTCTTGAGGTAGTCCAGCAGCCACCCGAGCGGGAGCTTGGCGCCGATCGACGTGAGCGACTCGGCGACCAGCAGTAGCATCGCTGTACCGAAGACCCCGCGCTGCCCCTCGATGAAGCGGTTGATCATCTGGACAGAGCGCCGGAACGGGCCCTTCTCGCGGGGGGCGCCCTCGCGCTGCGAAGCTTTTCTGGCGGTGGCTGCCTTCGGTGTGGCGACTGCTTTTGTGCTCATAATGGCATCGTTTCGCTTTCAGGATGCAGGGCGCATCCAGATCCTCTGGATTGGGTGAGATCTTGGGGAGGGCCAGGCCCTCCCCAACCCCCCTCCCGCTGGCGGGTTGGTGGGGGCCAGGGCCTTCCCCGCCCCGCGCGCTGGCTTGGTGGGGTCAGGGCCCTCCCCGGCCCCTCCTGCTGGCTTGGTGGGGGTCAGGGCCCCCCAACCCCCTCCCGCTGGCTTGGTGGGGGCCAGGGCCTTCCCAAGTCCCTCCGGCAGCGGCGAGGGGCAGTTCTTCACCGAGTAGTGGGGAGGGCCAGGCCCTCCCCAAATCCCTCCGGCGGTGGGAGGGTGGCGAGGATGCGCCAGGCCTCGTCCACCTCGGCGGGGGGCATAGGCGAGCGCGGGCTGCGGGCGAAGCCGCGCAGCGCCTTGCGCATCAGAGCCGCCGCCTCGTACCAGATGGCGCGCAGCCGGAAATCCGGGCCGTAGCCGCTGGCGGCGCAGTAGGCCTCCAGGAATCGCTCCTCGAGCGCGCACAGCCAGCGGGCGCGGTCCGCGGAGGCCGGTGAGCCGCGTGCGCGCAGCGCCTGGTGGATTCCGATCTGCCGCAGCGTCGCCAGGTAGCTGCCGATGTCGGTCGCCGGGTCGGCCATGCCAACGTGGTCGAAGTCCAGCACCGCCACGCCAGCGGGAGTGAGCATACACTGGCTGTGCTTGCAGTCGCCGTGCACCACCGTCAGTTCCTCGCCCCATTCGAGCAGCCGGGCGCGCCAGGCGGGCAGCGCTCCCGCCAGGGCGGCCAGCCGCCCGCCAACCTGCGGGTCGATCGCCTGAGCCTGGGCGGCGCGCTTGGCGAAGCGCCGCAGTTCGGCGTCAATCGGGCGCTCGCGCTCCACCGCCAGCCCGGCGGTGTGCAGCGCGGCCAGCGCCCCGGCCGAGGCCACCACCCCCTCCCAGCCGCGCCGGTCCCCGGCGGTGGCCGGGTCCCGCATGCCCTCCAGCAGCAGCTCGAGCGGCGTGCCGCGCACCGGCTCCTGCAGAATGAGGCGCAGCTCGGGCAGGAAGGCGGCCGGGCGCGCCACCACCAGCCGTCCGTCGCGCACTGGCGCCGAGCCGGCCAGCAGCTGCATCTCGCGGTAGACGCTGGTGGCCTTGGCCAGGTCGTGGTAGACCTTGCCGAATAGCGTGCGCGCGAACGGCCGGCCACGCGCGTCGTGCAGCCAGAGGTCGAGGCGCAGGGTGCAGCGGCGGCCGGGGCGGTAGCGCAGCGGCGTGGCGCGGGCCCGCACCACGCGCGCTCCCGCGGCGGCCTCGGGCAGCGCCGGGCTAAGCGCCCGCGCCAGGGCCGGC
>DATMBA010000721.1:0-6825 GCA_035559635.1 Roseiflexaceae bacterium | reverse complement strand
GCGGGCGTACTCCAGCCCCTCGCGGAACTGCCCGCCGAACTCGAGCACCGCCAGCGTCAGCGTGTAGGCCCGCATCTCGTAGGCGCGCTGTTGCTCCAGCGGCAGTCGCTCGATCAGCGCCAGCGCCCGCTCGGCCCACTGCCGCGCACCGACGAAGTCCATGCGCGTCACCCGCTGCTCGGCCACATCCAACGCGCTGTCCGCCGCCTCCGCGAACGCGCCGGCCTGCTCCCAATGCCAGGTCTGCGTCTCGCGCCATCCCTGCGGCGCCCGCTCGCTCCCGCCGTAGCGCGCCGTAAGCTCCTCGGCTACCGTGCGGTGGAATGATGGATTGTCGGAGTTTGTCACGGCCGCCCACTTCGTGATACGTGATTCGTAACACGTCATCCGTAATGCGTGATGCGTAACTGGTCCGCCAATCGTCACGAGCCGCCGGCTACGGAATCGCGGTCGGATGTCGGCTGGTACAGCCAAGATTGTGGCAGCAAGGCGCTGACGAACTGCCGGCATCGCATTACGCACTACGCACTACGCATCCCTTGATGGCCAACCCTCATATTGTCAAGCGCTTCCAGGACCATCTCCCCCACCCGATACCCATCCCCCGCCCCCAGCGTCAGGAGCACGTCACCGGGGCGGAGCAGCGCCAGCAGCGCCGCGGCTGCCTGCGCCACCCCGCCCACCGCCGCCACGTCCTGGTGGCGGATTCGCCCTGCCAGCGTTCCGGCGTCCATGCCGAGGGTATCGCTCTCGCGGGCGGCGTAGATCGCGCCCACCCGCACCACGTCCGCGTCCGCGAAGGCGTCCGCCCACTCCGGCAGCAGCGCCGCGGTGCGCGAGTAGGTGTGCGGCTGCAGGTAGGCCACGACCCGCCGGCCAGGGAAGCGCGTCCGCGCCGCCGCCAGCGTGGCCCGAACCTCGCTCGGGTGGTGGGCGTAGTCGTCCACCACCGTCACGCCGCCGGCCTCGCCCTTCAACTCGAAGCGGCGCTTCGTGCCACCGTAGCTCTCCAGCGCGGCCCGCACCGCGTCGTGCGGCGCGCCGAGCGCGGTGGCCGCCACGAGGGCCGCCAGCGCGTTGCGCACATTGTGCACGCCCGGCAGCCGCACCGCGTAGTGCCCCAGCAGGCTAGTGGCGAACGTGGCCTGGCTGTAGCGCCAGACCTCAAAGCGCGTCAGCGCCCCGTCCACCCGCAGGTTGGCCGCCGTCCAGTCCAGCGGCGCCAGCCGGCAGGAGGCCGGGTCCTTCGCCACTGCGTCGTCCACGCCGTACTGCATCGCGCGTGGCTCGTCCGCCGCCCGCAGCGCCCCCGCGTCATCGCCACAGACGATCAGGCGGCGCGGGTCCGCCACGCTGCGGGCGAACTGCCGGAAGGCCGCCTCGTACGCCTCCGGCGTCGGGTAGATGTCCACGTGGTCCCATTCGACGTTGGTGATCACCGCCACGGATGGCGCGAGCGCCAGGAAGGTGCGGTCATACTCGTCGGCCTCGATCACCAGCGGCGCGTCCGGCGCACCCCAACGCGCGTTCGTCCCCAGGTCCGGCGCCTCGCCACCCAACAGGAAACCGGGGTCCATGCCGGCTCGCACCAGCGCCAGCGCGATCAGCGCCGTGGTGGTGGTCTTGCCGTGGGTGCCGGCCACCGCCACCACCTGGCGTTGCCGCGACCACGCGTGCCACAGGTCGGCCCGGCGCAGCACCGGGATGCCCTGCGCCCGCGCCGCCACCAACTCCACGTGGTCCTCCCGCGCCGCCGAGGTGGCGATGAGCGCGTCCGCCCCGGCCACGTGAGATGCGTCGTGGCCCAGCAGCACCCGCGCACCGCGCGCCGCAAGTTGCTCCGTCAGCGCGTTGCGCTGCAGGTCCGACCCCTGGACCGCATGGCCCTGGTCGAGCAAGATCTGGGCGACGCCGCTCATCCCGGCGCCGGCGATGCCGACGATGTGGTAGCGCATGCAGCTACTTCTTGCTGGGCACGAGGATGAAGAACTCTTTCTCGCGCTCCTTATCGAACCACCAGATGCGTGGCAGGCGTATCAGCGTGATCATGAACAGCAACACCCCGAAGGCCGCGATCACCGCCGGGACCACCGCCTCGAAGGTCGGCAGGCCGCTGAGCGCGATCTCGAGCAGGTCCGGCAGGTTCACCAGGCCGGCCGCCTCCCGCCAGAAGATCGCCGCCGCGCTCACCAGCAGCAGGCCGGTGTACAGGCCGGTGAGCGCCCCGAGGACCCGCAGCGAGTGGAAGGGACGCACCTCGGGCTTCAGCCGCGCCTCCCAGGGGAAGACGTAGCCGATCCCGATCGCCAGCAGGGCCACGAACACCAGGAAGCGCAGCAGCAGCGGTGCCTCGAAGTTATTCGGGATCAGCGCTGGCAGCGGCTCCACATCCGCCGTGCTGCGCCCGGTAATGAACGCGGCCAGGCGCGGCAGGTTCATCACCACCCGGTTCACCAGGTCCACGATAGAGTTGCCGCCGCGCACCGTCAGCACATACCCGATCGTGACGGGCAGGGCGATGCTCAGGATATAGCGGAACCCGAGGCGCCAGCCGATGTACCCCAGCGCGATCAGGATGGTCCAGGTGACGATCGAGCTGCTAAGATCGATGACGAGCATACGCGATCTCTCCTGGATATAGCCGTCCTATCGGACATATCAAGCGGGTGGGAACAGCTTTCTCGGGGCTGCGCCCCTACACCTCGCTCGCGCGCATGTCCAGATCAGATAGGACGGCTATAGCGGCGCTCCGCGGGCGCCATACGGTCCAGATCATGCCCTCCAGATCCGGTCGAACCGCAGGATGATCACCACCACCAGCAGCACGAAGAACGCCGCGATCGCCGAGGGCACCACCCCAGCGTAGTTCGGCAGGCCGCTGAGCGCCCGCTCGAGCAGCGGCGATGCCTCCCACACCGCACTTGCCTGGGACCAGAAGGTCGCCAGCGCGCTGATCAGCAGCACGCCGATGTACAGGCCGGTGAGGGCGCCCAGCACGCGCAGCTGGCGGAACCCCTGGAAGCCGGCCAGCGGCTTGCCCTCCCAAGGCCAGGCGTAGCCGATGCCCACCGCCAGCAACCCCAGGAACACCAGCACCCGCAGCAGCAGCGGCGCCTGCAGGTTATCCGGGATGATCGGCGGCAGCGGCTCCGCGCCGCCGCCGCCCGTTAGCAGCGCGAACAGGCGCGGCAGCGAGGACCAGATCCGGTTGATCAGGCCGACGATGTAGTTGCCGCCCTGGACGGTCAGCAGGTAGCCGATCGTCGTGAAGAGCGCGATGCTGACCATGTAGCGGAAGCCGCGGCTGAAGCCGAAGATAGCCAGTACGAGCAGGATCAGATTGGTGACGAAGGCGCTTCCGAGGTCGATCGTGATCATGCCGGCACTCCCCTGGCAGCCAGGCTGAGCAGGACGCCGGCCAGCCGCTCTGCGGCGTCCGGCCGGGCCAGCGCGCGGCTGCGCGCCGCCATCGTGCTGCGTTCGTTCGTGTCTCCGATCAGGTGGTGTATCCGCTGGAACAGCGGCCCCTCCTCCGGGCGCCCGCCCCCCAGCAGTTCGTCGTCGTGGACCTTGAGCGCCGCGCCGTGGCGTACCAGGTAGTCTGCGTTCTCGTCCTGGTGGACGTACGGGTAGGGGATGAGCACGGCCGGCAGCCCGGCCGCCGGCAGTTCCCCCAGCGTCGAGGCGCCGCTGCGGCAGACGGCCAGGTCCGCCGCGCCGAGCGCCGCCGCCATGCTGGGGATGGACGAGCCAGCCCCCGCTCCCCAACCCTCAGCCCTCAACCCCTGAGGGCTGTGCAGGTACGGATACAGGTGATAACGCCGTCGCAGCCCGTCCGGTAACTCGTCCGCCGCCGCCCGCAGGAAGGCCTCGTCGCCCTCGCGCCCGCAGACGTGGATCACCTGCGCGATCGGCAGCAGGTGCGGCAGCAGCGCCGCGATCGCCCGGTTGATGCTGCGCGCCCCGCGGCTCCCGCCCATCACCAGCAGCGCCGGTGGGTCGTCCGCCAGCCGGAAGGCTGCCCGGCAGGCCGCCCGGTCCAGCGCGAACAGTTCCCGCCGCGCCGGGTAGCCCGTCACACAGATCGCAGATTGCAGATCGCCGATCGCCGATCGCGCGTCTGCTAATCTGCAATCTACGATCTGCAATTTGAAATAGCGGGCGGAGTCCTCGACCGAGCAGGCCGTCACCGTCGCCAGCCGGGAGAGGAAGCGCACCGCCAGGCCGGGCACCACGTCCGGCAGGAAGATCATCGTCGGCACGCCTGCGGCACGCGCCGCCAGGAACACCGGCACGCAGACGTAGCCGCCGGTGCCCAGGATGGCGGCCGGGCGCTCGCGGGCGATCAGGCGGCGCGCCGCCAGCGTGCCGCGCGCCAGCGTGGCCATGTTGCGCGCCAGCGCCAGCGGCCCGCGCCCCCGGATGGCCGCCGCCGGCACCGCCAGGAACGGCAACTCGCTCTCGCGCCGCACGATCTCGGCCTCCATGCCGTCCTCGGAGCCGACGTAGACCAACGACCAGCGACCAACCACCACCGACCGTTGATCGTCTGCGCCGCCCGTCGTTCGTCGTCCGTCGTTCGTCGCCCGTCGTTCGTCGCCTGTCGTTCGTCGTCCGTCGTCCGTCGTTCGTCGTTCGTCGTCCGTCGTTCGTCGTTCGTCAGCGCCGTCTGAGGCTGCCCCAACTCTCACGAGCGCCCCGGCGACTGCCAGAGCGGGGTAGACGTGGCCGCCGGTCCCGCCACCAGCCAGCCAGAGCGTTGGCGAGCAGCCGGGCACGTCGTGCGTCTCGGAAGCCATCCTCCCCCTCCACGGCCGGCGCGCCGCCCGCAGCGCGCGAGATGCTCAGCAGCACGCCGACCGCCACCATCGTCATCACTAGCGAGGTGCCGCCATAGCTCAGGAATGGCAGCGTCAGGCCGGTGAACGGCAGCAGCGTCGTCACCACGGCGATGTTGATCAGCGCCTGGAACACCAGCCAGGCCGTGAGGCCCACCGCCACCAACGCCGCGAACGGGTCTGGCGCGCGCCCGGCGATCTTCAGCCCGCGGTAAGCGATCACCAGGAAGCAGGTGACCACGAACAGCGTCCCCAGCAGGCCGAACTCCTCGCCGATGATGGCGAAGATCGCGTCGGTGTGGGCCTGTGGCAGCCAGAGGAACTTCTGGCGCCCCTGGCCGATGCCCACCCCCAGAATCCCGCCGCTGCCGAGCGCGTAGAGCGCGTGCACCGGCTGGTAGCCGGCCCCCAGATAGTGCTCGAACGGGTTGAGCCAGGCGGCGATGCGCTCCTGGCGGTAGGGCGCCACCGTCACCAACGCCCAGAAGGACGCGCCGGCCAGCAGCGCGGCGCCGCCCAGGTGCAGGACGCTGGCGCCGGCGGCGAAGTACACCACCACCGCGATCACCACCAGCACGATCGTCGTCCCCAGGTCCCGCCCGAGCATCACCAGCCCGCACACCACCCCGAGCATCACCGCGAACGGCACCAACCCGTAGGTCACGTTGGTGAGCTTGCTGCCGCGCCGGGAGAGCCAGTTGGCGAAGTACACCACCATCGCCAGCTTGGCGATCTCGGAGGGCTGCATGCTGAAGAAGCCGATGCGGATCCAGCTGCGCGCCCCGTTCACCTCGGTGAGCGACGCCGGCAGCAGCAGGGTGAGCGCCAGCAGCGAGATCGTCACCACCATCAGATGCAGCGAGTAGCGCTGCCACACCCGGTAGTCGGTCCGCTGCACCACCAGCATCGCCGCCGTGCCGATGAGCGCCGCCACCAGTTGGCGCCAGGTGTAGTAGAGCTGGTCGCCGTGGTTGGTGAAGGCATCCACGAATGAGGCGCTGTACACCATCACCACGCCGATCGGCACCAGCACGCCCACCACCGTGAGCAGCGGGTAGTCCGGTTTGTGTCGGATGTTTTCAGCCATTATCGTAGCCCTATCGGACCGTGTGAAGTGGGCATGAGGGTTTCGTGGGGGCGCAGCTCCCACCCCCCCCCGCTCCGCGCTGGCGCGCCGGACCTTATCCGCTATCCGCTTACCCGTTCCCTCTCCGCTGTCCCTCTCACCGCAGCGGCGGCACGATCGTCACCACCAGCCCGGCGACCGCCGCCAGGAGCGCCAGCACACCGGGCCAGGCGAGCGGCAGGCTGCGGCGCTCCACCAGCGGCGGGTACGCGTAGGGCACAAGCGCAAAGCGCGGCGCCAGCAGCCAACCGGCCAGCCCGCCCGCCAACAGGCCCCCGATGTGGGCGTTGTTGTCGATGTTCGGCGAGGCCAGGCCCAGGCCGATGTTGATCAGAATCACGAACAGCAGGCTGCCGAGTTGCTGGCGCGCGATGCCGCCTAGCACCCCGCGCGCCGTGTAGTAGAAGGCCGCCAGCGCGCCGATCAGCCCGAAGATCGCGCCCGAAGCCCCAACCGAGGGGAACGGGTTGAGCGCGTAGGAGGCCGCGCCGCCCGCCAGGCCCGCCAGGAAATACACCGCCAGGAAGCGCGCCGTGCCGTAGATCCGCTCGGCTTCGAACCCCAGGGCGTACAGCGCCCAGGCGTTGAACAGGATGTGCGTCGGCCCGCCGTGCAGGAACATCGCCGTCAGGAAGCGGTAGTACTCCCCCCCCTGGAAGATCGCGCGGTTGTCCTTCGCACCCAGCGCCAGCACCAGTTCGTCCAGCGGCAGGCCCAGTGCTTGGGACAGCAGCCAGGGCACGACGAAGATGGCGATGTTCAGCCCGAGCAGCACGCGCGCCGCCCACGGCACCCGCGCGCCCGGCGGCAGCCCCACCCGCACCGGCCGCGCCTGCTGCTCCGCGCCGCCCGCGTCCGGCG
>DATMBA010000720.1:0-9182 GCA_035559635.1 Roseiflexaceae bacterium | reverse complement strand
GTAGAATGCCCGCCGCTGAGTGACCTCCGCAGTGGCGCGCGCCGCCGTCCGGCCTTCCCGCAGCGCTGGTCACCCGTCGGGCGACACACCGCCGCCGGCCCACGCGCGCTGAACCACACGGAGCGGGCTGCTAGGCGCTCGTTCATGGCGCTGCCGCCTGGCCACGCCGCAGACGTGAGCGCCACAGCAGCAGGTTGCGCATGGCACAGGCCGGGTACAGCTGGCACTGCGCTGCCGCCTCCCCCACGCGCCGCGCCCGCCGCCACCCCTGATAGCGGACCAGCCAGGCGATCGTCGGCTCCACGCGCCAACGCTGGGCAAGCAGCGCCCGTCCGGCCGGGGGTGGGGTTGAAGGCCACGCGGCCCGCAGCTGGGCGTGATAGTCGCTGATGAACACCGTGCGGTGGCCATTGGGATTGGCCTCGGGGCTCGGCAGGCAGTCCACTGGGGGCCGCCGCGGCACTGCGCGGCGAGAAAGTCGTTTGGTCACGCAGCCGGTGCCGTCGCTGGTCAGTTCAGCGGCCTGGATCTTGGCCAGCGCTTGGAGGTAGCCGGTCACCAGCACCCGAAGCGGCGGCTCGAGCGCGGGCATGTGGGGGTCAGCCCATGGGGGATGAGCGTAGCGAGCTGTGCTGGCGTGGCGCTGGCCCCGTCGAGCCGCGCACGACGAGTTGCACCGGGAGGTCGGTGTGCTCAGCGACCGCCTCGCCCCGCAGGAGGCCGACCAACGCCTGCCCCGCTAGCAGGCCTTTCGTCCGGTGCGCTTGGCGGACCGTGGTGAGCGGTGGCTCGGTCTGCGCCGTCCTGGGGATGTCGTCGAAGCCTGCGATCGAGACATCGCCGGGAACCGCAAGGTCAGCCGCGCGCGCCGCCTCGAGCGCTCCCACCGCTAGCCGATCGGTGATGCAGAGGATGGCCGTCGGCCGCGTCGGCAGCGCCATGAGGATCCGCATCGCCGCCGCGCCCTCCGCCTCGCTGTTCTCGGGGCGCTCGACGATCGGCACCTCCTCCCACACTACGCCCGCCGCCTCCAACGCCGCCCGGTAGCCCTGCAGACGCCGCCGCGTGAAGAAGAAGGTATCCTCGGCCGGCTCGTGCAGCGACCATGGCCCATCGGTCTGCGGCCGTGAGCGCGCATCGCCCAGCCAGTCAGTGATGATTCCAAAGCGCCGATGCCCGAGCGCGAGGAGGTGGGCGGCCGTCTGCCGCGCACCATCGAGATCATCGACGGTGATCACCGGGATGCCGGCGCGGGGCGGCTGGTCGAGCAGCACCGTCGGCAGACGGCGGCGCAGCACGGCCGCCAACAGGGGATTGTCCTCGACCATCGAGTAGACGATGAAGCCGTCGACCATCGCCTGCTGCACGGTGATCGGTTCGTCGGTGCGGCCCGGCACCAGCAGCAGCCCAAGGCCGGTCGGCTCGAGCGCGCTCGCGATGCCCTCGATCAGCTGCACCGTCGCCTGGTCGTTGAAGGCGTATGAGAGCCGCTCGGCGAACAGCAGCCCCACGGCGCCGGCGCGCTGCCGGCGCAAGCCACGGGCGACCGGGTCCGGCCCGGGGTAGCCGAGCTCGGCTGCGGTCGCGAGGATCCGCTCGCGCAGCTGGGCAGAGAGTTGGTCGGGGTGGTTATAGGCGTTCGAGACCGTCGAGACGGCCACGCCGAGCGTCGCAGCGACATCGGTGATGGTGACGCGTTCGCGTGGTTGGGCGTGGTCGTGGGTCGTCATCACTGTCTCCTTCCGTGGTCGGGTTGCGGAAGTATAGCACATGTGCTATCCTTCTGAAACGTTGCAGACAAAAACGTTTCAGACTCGTACGACGGCGTCGTGTCTGGCCAGCGGATGCAGTTCAACAGGGGTCATGAGCATGGTTTCACTGAAGGTGGGCGAGGCAGCGCGGCCGGTGGCGGCGCGGGTGGGCGTGGCGGCGATCTTCTGCCTGAACGGCCTGGCGCTGGCGAACTGGATCGCCCGCATCCCGGACGCGAAGGCCCGGCTGTCCTTGAGCGACGGCACGCTGGGGTTCGTGCTGCTCTTCGCGGCGATCGGTGCGTTGATCGGGCAGCCGACCACCGGCTGGCTCATCGGGCGCTTCGGCAGTCGGCGCGTGACGATCACGCTTGGGCTGGTGTTCGCGCTGACCGTGGCGCTGCTGGGGATGGCGTCCACCGTGCCCCAGTTGATGGCGGCGCTGCTGGTGATGGGGATCTTCAACGGCGGCCTGGACGTGGCCATGAATGCGCAGGCGGCGCAGGTGGAGAAGGCCTACGGCCAGCCGATCATGGCCTCGTTCCACGGGATATGGAGTGTGGGCGGGCTGGCGGGAGCCGCGCTCGGTGGCGTGGTGGCGGCGCAGGGCGTGGCGCTCGGCACGCACATGCTGATGGTGGCGGGGCTCACCTTCGTCGGGTTGATGCTGACGACGCACGCGCTGGTGCCAGATGCGGGCAGCGGCACGGGCGAGGGCGGGCCGAGCTTCGCGCTGCCGCCGCCGGCGCTCCTGCTGCTGGGGGCGGTCGCTTTTGGCGTGCTGTTCTGCGAGGGCGCGATCGCCGACTGGGGCGCGGTGTACCTGCGCGAGGGGCTGGGCAGCCCTCCCGGCCTGGCGGCCACTGGCTTCGCCGTCTTCTCGCTGCTGATGGCAGCCGGGCGGCTGAGTGGCGACTGGCTGACGCTCAAGCTCGGGGCGGGGCGGATCGCGCGCGGCGGCGGGGCGTTGGTGGCGCTGGGCGTGGCGCTCGCCATGGCCACGGGCGAGCCGCTGGCGGCCATCGCTGGCTTCGGCCTGATCGGCGCCGGGGTCTCGTGCATCTTCCCGCTGATCCTGAGCGCGGCGGCGCGCACGCCGGGGATCGCGCCCGGCACCGCGATCGCGGCCATGGCTACCTGCGGCTACACGGGCTTTCTGGTGGGGCCGCCGCTGATCGGCAGCCTGGCCGAGGCGCTCTCGCTGCGCGGCGCGCTTGGCGTGCTTGGCGTGCTTGGCGTGCTGATCCTGGCGTTCGGCGGTGCGGTCAAGCCGAAGCACGACTGACGGTGTCCACCGGGCACGTAGGCGAGCACGCGCTCAGTTGCCTCTTGATTCTTGGTCTGCTGGCGCGGCACCACGCCTGGCAGGTCACCCCGCGGGCGAGCGGTTCCGCAGCCCGCCGGCACGGCCTGAACACCAGCCCGCGCCGGCGGGCTTGGCAGAGGATAGCTCGCCACGGGGTGCCCGCTGGTTCCGGCCAGGCGTGGGAGGGCGCCACGTACCCGTTTCATAGGTCAACGTGCATCAGCGTACGAGCCGCTCACGACCGTGCGGACAGGTGGCGCAAGCTCGGGGAGGTGGGGCGCCCCGCCGCGCCCCACCCCAGTCGACCACCTGAACGACGGACTGGAGGCGCTGCTGGCGCGCCAGGGCGGTGCGGGCTGGCGGCAGCCGGGTGAGCGCGGAGAAGATCGCGCGGGGAAGGGCGTGCTGGAGCACGGCGGGAGCATGGGTGAGCCAGCAGGTGGCCAGGCGCAGCCAGCGGTGGCCAGCAGCCAGGGCTGAGGGTGTGGGGATTGTGCATGGCGAAGATGGCGACGATCTGGGGGGTGGTTGGCGGGGTCCTCGGGTCAACGCGCGCAAGGGTCAGCGCTCCCCGAGCGCCTCGGCCACGGCCTGCTCCGGCGTCAACGCGCGGCCCGTCTCCCACGCGGCGGCGAAGGCCGCCTCACCGAGCGCGCCCTGCGCGGCGGCCACGTCGCGCGCGTGGTCCGCGCGGGAGACCGGGGGCCGCGGCGCGCCGATGGTGTCACGCAGGGTATCTGCAGCGCCGAGCAGGCACGCGGCGCGCTCCGGCCGGCCCTCCACGAGCGCAAGCCGCGCGCAGCGCTCGAGGCTCTCGGCGACGCGCATCCGGCTACCGAACTTCTGCTGCAGGCCGAGCGCCTCGCGCAGCAGCGCCTTGGCGCGCGCGACCTCGCCGTGGGCGAGTATGGCCGCGCCGAGCTCGTGGAGCGCCACGACGAGTCCCCACTCGTTGCCTTCGTCACGGAACCACGAGACGCTCTGCTCCAGCAGCAGCCGCGCGCGGAACGTGTCCTGCTGCGCAAACGCCAGCCGGCCCAGATTGCGCAGGACATATGCTGCGCCAGTAAGATCGCCGGCGTCGCGGAACAGCGCCAGCGCCTCCTGGTAGAGGGCCGCAGCGCGCGCGTGCTCACCCTGGTCGAACATCACATCCCCGAGCCCGTTGAGCGCGTCGGCGGTCCCGTGCCGGTCTCCTAGCTCCCGCCACAGCGCCACACTCGCTTCGAGCAGGCGTGTGGCCTGTTCAGCGTCGCCCTGGTCACGCGCGACATCGCCCAGGCGGTGAAGGACATAGGCTTCACCGCCTCTATCGAGCACCCGCCGATAGAGCGCCAGGCTCTCCAGCAGCAGCGCCGTCGCCTGTGGGTAATCACCCAGATCCCAGGCGATGTCGCCCAGGCCTTCCAGACTGTGAGCCACCCCGCTGTCGTCACCCAGCGCCCGGTGCAGTTCCCGCGCCTCTTCCTGGAGTTCCCGCGCCCGGGCGTAGTCGCCTTGGACGAAGACGAACCCCGCTGCCTCGTGCAGCAGCGTCGCGCGAACCTCCGGCGCGGATTCTGCGCGCCTTTGGAGCGCACGTTCTATCCACACGCGGCCCTCTTTTTGATAGCCGTGGCGCCACCAGAACCCGCCCATCGCGCTCGCCAGCCGCACGGCGATCTCGACGTCGCTTTCAAGCGCCCGGCCGAGCGCTGCGCGCAGGTTATCGTGCTCGGCCGCCAGCCGCGCCAGCCAGGCGTCCTGTTCGCTCCCGCGCAACTGGAGCGCGGCCTCCTCGGCCAGCGCCAGGTAGTGCGCCGCATGCCGGCGCCGCACGGCCGCCGCCTCGCCCGACTCCTCCAGCCGCTCCAGCGCATAGGCCCGGATCGTCTCCAGCATCGTGAAGCGCGGCTCATCGCCCCCCTGCTCCATGCGGCGCACCAGGCTCTTGTCCAGCAGGGAGGCCAGCAGATCGAGTGTTGCATGCTGCGTGCTGAGAGCTGCGTCCTGGTCGCGTTCACTGCCCGGCTCAGCACGCAACTCTCGGACCTCAGCACCGGCGAGCGCCTCGGCCGCCTCCAGCGTGAAGCCGCCGCTGAAGACCGCCAGCCGCCGGAACAGCACCTGCTCCTCCGGTGTAAGCAGGTGGTAGCTCCAGTCGATCGTGGCGCGCATCGTCCGCTGGCGGGCGGGGAGGTCTCGGGCGCCGCCGGTGAGCAGTTGGAGCGAGGCACCCGCGTGCGCGCGCAGCCGCTCCAGCAGCGCCTCGGGTGCGAATAGCCGGGTGCGCGCCGCGGCCAACTCGATCGCCAGCGGCAGCCCATCCAGGCGCTGGCACAGCTCGGCCACCGCCGCGGCGTTCGCCGGCGTGAGCGCAAAGTCGGGCCGCACGGCCTGTGCGCGCTCGACGAACAGCGCAACTGAAGGGTAAAGGATGAAGGATGAAGGATGAAGGATCGCTGGCACAGCGCGATCGGTGCTGATTTCATCCTTCATTCTTCTGCCTTCATCCCTCGGAACCTCGAGCGGGCCAACAGGGAACTCGCGCTCGGCGGAGACGCGCAACGGCTCGCGGCTGGTGGCAAGCACCTTGAGGCGCGGGGCGGCGGCCAGCAGCGCGGCGATCTGCGGTGCGGCGCCCAGCACCTGCTCGAGGTTGTCCAACACCAGGAGCACGCGCCTCGCCTGCAGGGCGGCGCCGAGGGTCACCTCCAGCGGCCGTCCGCCGCCCTCCTTCACGCCGAGGGTGTAAGCGATCTCCGGCAGCACCAGGGCGGGGTCGCTCACAGCGGCCAGGGCGACGAAGAAGACCCCGTCGTCGAACACGCCCGGCAGCTCGGCGGCCGCCTGGATGGCCACACGTGTCTTCCCGATCCCGCCAGGGCCGGTGAGCGTCAGCAGGCGCACCTCCGGCCGGCGCAGCAGGTCGCACACCGCCGCCACCTCGCGCTCACGGCCGATCAGCGGCGTGGCCTGGGAGGGGAGGTTGTGGCGGGCGGTGTCGAGCGTGCGCGGCGGCGGGAAAGCCTCCGGCAGGCCGGGCGCGACGAGCTGGAAGATGCGCTCACGGCGGGCGAGGTCCTTCAACTGGTGCTCGCCCAGGTCGCGCAGTCCCACCCCCCACGGCAGATGATCGCGCACCAACTCCTGCGTTACGGCGGAGAGCAGGACCTGCCCGCCGTGGGCCGCGGCCAGCAGGCGGGCGGCGCGGTTGAGCGCCGGGCCGAAGTAGTCGCCGTCGCGCTCCTCGGCCACACCGGTGTGAAGCGCCATGCGCACCTGCATGTTGGATTTCGGATGTTGGATGTTGGATTGGGGGGCCGGCGCACCACGCGCAGCCTCTGGAACCACCGCCATATCGCTTGCAATGGTCGGCTGCCCGGCCGTATCGTCCGCGGCCAGCTCGGCCCACGGCTCGGCCTGGAGCGCGCGCTGGGCGGCGAGCGCGGCGGCCAGCGCGTCGGTAGCGCGGGCGAAGGCGGCGTGGGTGCCGTCCCCGGTGCCCTTCACGAGCGCGCCGCCGTAGGTGGCGATCGCCTGCCGCAGGATGGCGTCGTGGCGGGCGAGGGCCACGATCATCCCGGCTGGATGCTCCTCCCAGAGCCGGGTGCTGCCGGCGATGTCGGTGAAGAGGAACGTGACGGTGCCAGAGGGGAGGGCTGCAGGCTGCGGGCTGCGGGCTGCGGGCTGCGGGCTGCGGGCTGCGGCCACGGGGGTTTCGGCGCCATGCCCCGCAGCAGGCCACCCCGGTCCCCGGTCATCGGTCGGGGGCGGGCCGGGGGGCGGCAGGCGCCCGGCTGGCAGCTCGCCGCGCGCCACGCGCACGAACAGCGCCCGCTCGTGGTCTCCGAGGCCCAACTGCGCGGCGAGCAACTCGGCGATCTGGCGCGAGGGCCGGCGCTCGTCCGCCTCGATCTTGCGCACCATCGAGAGGGCGCAGCCGACGCGCCGCGCCAGGTCGCCCTGCGTCAAATCGAGCGCCTTGCGCCGCCGCCGCACCCAGGCGCCGAAGGAGAACAACTCACTCATCGTGCGCTCCGCTCCGCGGAGGCCGGGGGGCGCATCCCCACCCTGTGTCACTCCTGTGGCGGCTATTGTAGCGGAAAGCGCCACCACGTGCGCGCGCCGATGTGGTGTAATCCCGCCAGTTGAAGCGTGGAGCTTGAGAGGAGATGGCGATGATCAACTGGCACGAGATCAACGAGGCGGGCCGTGAGCGGCACACGGCGCGGCTCCAGGAGGCGGAGGAGTGGCGCTTGGCGCGCCTGGCGGCGGGTCACCGGCGGGCGAACCAGCAGCCCGGCGCCCGGCGCACCGGCCTGCGCCTCCTGCTCGCCAGCCTGGCCGTGCGCCTGCGGGTGCTCGGCGGCGCAACCGCCGAGGGCTAAAGGCCAAACGCGGAAGGCTAAACGAGCCGGGGACCGATCGGAGGAGTACTGCTCCGATCGGTCTCCGGCTCGTTCAGCGTTCAGCGTTCATCCTTCAGGATCGCCCGCACCTCGCGCAGGCGCTCGAAGGCGCGGCGCGTGGCGGGGTTGGCGATGTGTTGCGCCTGGGCGCGCAGGTCGCGCGACGCGGCAGTTAGCAGCGCGCCCGCGCGCTTGTCGCCGGCGGCCCGCAGCGCGGTCAGCGCGGCCAGGTAGATCGGCGGCGCGTCCAGCTTGCCGTCCAGCCTGCCGTGGCGAAGCGCATGCTCGGCGACCGGCCTGGCCGCCTCCTGCGCGCCGGGGATGTCGCCGCGCTGCAGCAGCGTAGCGGCCAGGCCGGCGCGCGCCTCGAGCGCCAGGATCGCGTGCCCGGGCGCCGGATCCGCCAGGAGCGCGCGGTGGAAGGCATCCTCCGCCTCGGCGAGCCGCCCCAACCCCAGCAGCGCGCAGCCCTGCGCGGTGCACGCCTCGCGCTCGAACAGGGGGTGGCGGATCTGCCGGGCGAGCTGCAGCGCCTGCTCGGCAGCCGCCAGCGCCATATCATACTCCCCCGTGCGGCAGAGCAGCCGGGCGCGGTTGGCCAGCACCCGGCTCTGGTTGCGCCGGTCCGCCACCGCGCGGCACAGCTCCAGCGCCACGTCGTAGCGCTCACGCGCGGCGCCGTGCTGGCCGAGGAGCGCGTGCGCCACCCCCATCCCGTTCAGCGCCGCGATCTCCATCTCGCGGTTGCCGATCTCATGGAAGAGCTCGCGCGCCAGGTGGAAGCGCCGCAGCGCCTCCTCGCGGTCGCCGAGGTCGCGCGCGAGGCGGGCGAGATTGTAGCGCGCCAGAGCCTCACCGAAGCGACTGCCCTGCTCGATGAAGGCCTCGAGCGCCCGCTCCAGCCCCGCCTGCGCCTCCGTGTAGCGGGCATGGAACAGGTCCACGACGGCGATGTTGTGGGTCATCGCGCTCTCGCCGTGCCGGTCGCCAAGCTTGCGGAAGATCGCCAGCGCCGCGGCGTAGAACGCGCCGGCCGCCGGGTCGCCCCAGTCCTCGATCGCGTTGCCCAGGCCGCTGAGCGCGCTCGCCTCGTGGCGCCGGTCGCCAAGCTCGCGGAAGATCGCCAGCGCCTGCCGGAAGCTCTCCTCGCTGCCAGCGTAGTCGTAGGTGTGGTAACGCGTGTAGCCGATCGCCTCCAGGCAGGCGGCCTCTACCCAGCGCACCCCGGCGGCACGCGCCAGGTGCAGGGCCGCGCTCAGCCGCTCGTGCGCCGCGCCGAAGTTCGTGCGCACGATCAGGGCGTTGCCCCAGGCCAGCAGGCCGGCAGCCTCCTGCTCGGCGTCCCCCGTGGCGCGCGCCAACTCCACCGCGCGCGCCGCCGCCGCGGCCGACTCGCCGTAGCGCGAGAGGCCATGCAGCACCTCGGCATGGTGGACGTGCAGCGCGGCGAGGCAGCGCCGGGCCTCCGCGTCGTCCGCCGCGCGCTCCTGCAGCGCAGCCACCGCCGCGGCGATCGCCGCGCTGCGCTCCGGCAGCATGCCCCCGTGCAGGCAGAGGCGTGCCAGGCCACGCGAGCTGCGCAGCAGGTCCGCCGCCCGGCGGCGCGCCACCGCCCAATCCCACGCTACGCGGATGTTGCCCAGCTCGGCGCGCAGCCGCTCCTGGGCCGCGCGCGTCGCCAGCAGGTCGCGCTCGTGCGCTGCCACCAGCCCGGTGTAGTGGGCGCAGTGGCGG
>DATMBA010000719.1:0-17783 GCA_035559635.1 Roseiflexaceae bacterium | reverse complement strand
GGCGGCCCCGCCGGGCCCCGCCACCTGCGGGCAGACATGCCCCACGCGCGGTGCGCCTCGCGAGCGCTACGTACGATGCACGAAGCCCTCGCCCGCCAGTGGCACGGACGAGGGCTTCGTTCTGCTGATTAGCGCGCAGTGCGCTCGGTGTGCGGCTGATGGTCGCCTCGGCTGCAAACGATTCGCGTCACGTTTGTCGCCCTTTCATCCGGCTCCACCGGAGGAGGCGCGCGGTCCCGCGCGTTGTGCCTTGATTGTACTACGCCGCGCGCGGCGGATCAAGTGGATGGAGTGGAGAGTCCTCAACACGAACCGTTCCGTCGCAGGGTGAACGTGTCAACGTTCACCCTGCGACGCTCCCAACGTCCGGCGTGCCGCGGCCCACCGCCGTGCCGCCGCCGCCGCCGTAGATCTCGTCCGCGCTGTGGGGCCGCTGGGCGTGCGCGTAGTCCTCGGCCAACTCGCGCAGCAGCGCCTCGCGCTGGTCGTACAGGCGCCGGAGCGGGCGCGGGCCGGCCACCTCCAGTACATAGGCCGCCAGGATCGGCATGGCGATCGTGCTGTCGGTATAGCAGACGATCGTGTCCGGCAGTTGCTCCGGGTCCACCTTGCCCCAGGTCATGGCCTCGGAGGGCGTGGCGCCCGAGAGACCGCCGGTGTCCGGCCGGGCATCGGTGAACTGCACGAAATAGTCGTGCCCCTTCTCCGCGATGCCCATGATCTCCTGCAGCTGCGGCTCGGTCTGCAGGATGAAGTTCTTCGGGCTGCCGCCGCCGAAGATCACCACCGCGCTCTTACCGCCGCTCTTCTTGGCGCGGTGGACGATCGCGGTGGTCTCGTTCACGTCTCGCTCGACATCGAAGCGCAGCTGGTTGCCGGAGAGCGCCATGGCGGCCACATTCATTCCGATCGTCGAGTCCCCCGGGCTGGAGGTGTAGAGCGGCACGCCGGCCTCGTGGGCGGCGGTGAGGATCGAGACGTAGCTGGTGCCGAGCGCCCGCTCGCGCGCCTGGGTGTAGCGCCCGAGCAGGTAGTGCAGCTCGGCGCTGCCCATGCTGCGCTGGAACTCCGGCCCGGCGATACACTGGCGCAGGAACTCGTCCGACTCCAGCAGCACGTCCTGGTCGAACAGGATGTCGTAGATGCGGATGATCTGGCGCTCGCGCAGATCACGGTCGTCCACATGCGGGGACGAGCCGAACAGCTCAAAGCCGAGCGAGCGGTGCATATCGTGATAGAGGTTGGCGCCGGTGCTGACCACCCAGTCCACCAGGCCGGCGCGAATCAGCGGTACGATAGCGGCGGTGCCGAGGCCAGTGGGGGTGAGCGCGCCGGAGAGCGTGACGCCGATCGTCACGTCCGGCTGGGCGATCTTGCGGGCGAAGAGCTGGCACGCCTCGCGCAGGCGGGCGGCGTTGTAAGCGTACAGGTGGTGATCCACCAGGTCGCGCACGCTCAGGCCGGCCTCGATCGGCGCGGGGTCGAGCTTGTGTCCGTAGGCCATCCTTCCTCCTCCTGTCTGCCGCGGCATGTTCGCGCTGGCCATGATAGCACAGTAGCCCAGGAGCGCTGCGGCGCTGGACCGGTGCGGACGCTGCGGGGCGGGGGAGGCGCTGCGGATGCGGCGATTCAGCGGCCTTAGGCCCATCAGCGGTTCAGCGGTCCAGGAGGCCTGGCGCCGTGGTATCATCCGGCTGGCACAGCACAAAGAGGAGGGACGAGATGCGGTGCTACCGCGTTGGGGTGCAGGTCTTCCCCCAGCACACCACCTACGAGTCATTCGCCGGCGCCGTCCGCCAGGCCGAGGCGCTCGGTGTCGATACGATCTGGAACTGGGACCACTTCTTCCCGATCTCCGGCGACCCGGGCGGCAGCCACTTCGAGGGCTGGACGCTGCTGGCCGCGATGGCCACGCTCACCAGCCGGGCCGAGATCGGCTGCCTGGTGAGCTGCAACAGCTACCGCAACCCGCACCTGCTGGCGGACATGGCGCGCACGGTGGACCATATCAGCGGCGGCCGGCTCATCCTGGGTATCGGCGCCGGCTGGTACCAGCGCGACTACGACGAGTACGGCTATACATTCGGCACGGCGGCGGACCGGCTGCGCGCGCTGGGCCAGGCGCTGCCGCAGATCGAGGAGCGCCTGGCCCGGCTCAATCCGCCGCCGCTACGCACGCCGCTCCCGCTTATGGTCGGCGGCGGCGGCGAGAAAGTCACGCTCCGGCTCACCGCCCGCCACGCCACTCTGTGGAACGGCTTCGGCCCGCCCGCCGCCTACCGCCACAAGAACCAGGTGCTGGACGGCTGGTGCCGCGAGCTAGGCCGCGACCCGTCCGCGATCGAGCGCACGGTGACGGTGGGCGCGCATGAACTGGATGCCCTGGACGCCTACGTGGAGGCCGGCGCCGCCCACATCATCATGCGCCTGCCGCCGCCGTGGGACTTCGCCGCGGTTGAGCGGCTGGTGCGCTGGCGCGATACGCGTGCCTGACCCGTTGACACGCTGACCGGGTGTTCCAACGCGGCAGCCCGGGTGCCACGGCCCGCGCCGTCCGGCGTAGGGGCGCTCCCGTGTGGTTGCCCTCCCCGTTGGCGCCGCCGAGCGCTGCGATCAAGGGTGGCGGTATGAGCGGCGTGGGCAGGGCGGCGCGACGAGGGCGCCCACAAGAGGTGTCCCTCCACCATGCCGCTCTGTGAGAGCGGCGCGGTATGCCGCGCCGGCGATGACGGACATGGATCGACGCACAACTGGCCCGATCGGCCTCTTCGACTCCGGCGTGGGCGGCGGCACGGTGCTCGCCGAGCTGCGACGGCGGCAGCCTGCCGAGGACCTGCTGTTCCTGGCGGACCAGGCCCACTGCCCCTATGGCCCGCGCGCGCCGGACGAGTTGCGCGCCCTCGCGCTGGCCAACACCCGCTGGCTGCTGGCGCGCGGCGCGAAGCTGGTGGTGGTGGCCTGCAACACCGCCAGCGCCGCCGCGCTGCACTGGCTGCGGCGCACCTTCCCCACCACCCCGTTCGTCGGCATGGTCCCGGCCGTCAAACCGGCGGTTCGCCAGACGCGCAGCGGCGTGGTGGGGGTACTCGCCACACCCGCTATCGTGGCCGGCGGGCTGCTGCGCGAGGTGGTGGAGCAGTGGGCCGGCGGCGCGCGCGTGATCGCCCAGGCCTGCCCCGGCCTGGCCGAGCGCGTCGAGGCCGGCGCGCTGGAGGACCCGGCCACCGACGCGCTGCTCGAGTCCTACCTCGCCCCGCTCACGGCCGCTGGCGCCGACACGATCGTGCTCGGCTGCACCCACTACCCCTTCCTGCTGCCGGCCATCCGCCGCATCGCCGGCCCGCAGGTGGCGGTGATCGATGCCGCGCCGGCGGTGGCGGCCCAGGCCAGCCGGGTGCTCGCGGACCACGGCCTGCTCCACCCGGACCCGCAGCGCGCCGGGCGCACCTGCTACGCCACCACCGGCGACCCAGCGCACCTCGCGGCGCTCATCGCGCGGCTCGGCTTGCCGCCGGGCGAGGTGGTGGGGGCGGAGGTAGGGTAGGTGGGGCAGGCGCCCTGCCGACCCGCAGCGACACCTGGCGACGCGATCATGGCGTTCAGCGGGTCCCTGTGCCCGCCCGCACTGCCTGCCCTGTGGGGCGGTACCCGCCCCGTTGCATGCCGTGCCCGTACGATGCGCCTGCGTTGATCGCGTTGAGGGCGGCCACGCCGGTCCGCCCGTAGGCGGGGATGGTGGCGCGGGCAGCGTTGCACGCCATGTCGGGCGGCGATCGCATGGCCGGCGGCCACGCGGGGACCGCCCTGACGCGGTGTAATGCATGGAGGGGCGGCGGCCATGTGCCCGCGCTGCACGCCATGCCAGACGGCGCCACCGCCGCCCGGCAGTGATCGTCGCGCATTCAGACGCAGCCCGCGGTGGCGGGCTTTGCAGCGGATAGGCCGCGTGTTCACGCGCCGGATGACCCGATAGTGTGGGAAAATACCCTGGCCCGCGCGAGGTGCGCACGCACCCCCGCGCTGCGCGGCATCGTTCGTAGTTTCGCTATGCTCTCGCAATCGAACCATCCCTCTCCCCGTGCCCCCCGCGGTGTATAATCGGCTGTAGTGCCCGCGACTGGGAGGGGAAGCATCCGTGCCCGCACAGCTCATCGTCCTCAGCGGGGTGCACGCCGGCCGCAGCATCGCGCTCGGCGACGCGCCCGCCATCCTGGGCCGCAACCCGGACTGCACGGTGGTCCTCGCCAGCGCGCGGGCCTCCCGCCGCCACGCCGAGATCCGCCCCGACGCCGCCGGCTACCTGCTGATAGATCTCGGCAGCGCCAACGGCACCTTCGTCAACGGCCAGCGCCTCGCCGCGCCCTACCGCCTGCGCCACGGCGACGTGCTGCAGATCGGCGAGGAGTCCTTCCGCTTCGACGCCCCGCAGCCGGCGATCTCCGCCCCGCCAACGGTCCCTGTCACGCCTGCCATGGTCCCTGTGCCGCCAGCGGCCCAGCCACCCGCAGGATACCCGGCACCTGATACACAAAGCTCGCGCCGCGGCGCGCCCCGCTGGTTCCTGGCGCTGGCGCTGGTGGGGCTGGTGGCGGTGGCGGCGTGCGCCGGCGCGCTGGTGGTGGGCCGCTCCCTCCTACCCGGCGACCGCCCGGCCCGCCCGACGAGTGAGGCCGCCCGGCCCACGCCCGAGGCCCAGGCCACCACGGCGCCGGCCATAGCGCCCACCCGCGCCCCCACCAACCCGCCGGCCGCCACGGGCGCCAGCTGGACTGTGTTGGTGTACCTGGACGGCGACAATAACCTGGAGGCCGACGCGCTCGGCGACCTGAACGAGATGGAGCTGGTGGGCTCGAACGACGACGTGCAGGTGGTGGTGCAGCTGGATCGCATCAGCCTGCACACCCCCGAGGACGACACCTCGAACGGCGACTGGACCACCACCAAGCGCTACCTGGTGCAGCGCGACGCGGACGAGGAGGCGATCCGCTCGGATGAGATCGCGGACCTGGGCGAACTGAACATGGGCGACCCGCAGACGCTGGCGGACTTCGTGGTGTGGGGCATGCAGACCTACCCCGCCGAGCGCTACGCGCTGGTGCTGTGGGACCACGGCTCGAGCTGGGCCGGTATCGCCTTCGACGACACCGACGGCGAGGATGGCATCAGCATGCCCGAGCTGGATGCCGCGCTGCGCACCATCCAGGCCCAGACCGGGGTGGCGAAGCTGGACCTGATCGGCTTCGACGCCTGCCTGATGAGCCAGATCGACGTGCTGCAGACGGTGGCGCCCTACGGCCATGTGATGGTGGCCTCGGCCGAGCTGGAGCCCGGCGAGGGCTGGGCCTGGGATTTGCTGCTGGCCGACCTGGCCGAGGCGCCCGGGCAGGACGGCGCCGCCCTCGGGCGCGCGATCGTGGCCAGCTACCAGGCGTTCTACGAGGGCGGCGACGACGACACGGTGACCATGGCGGCCTTCGATCTGGCGCGCGCCCAGGAGTTGGTGGACGGGCTGGACGCCCTGGCGCGCGCGATGGAGTCCAACATCGCCGTGGCCTACCCGGCGGTCGCCGAGGCGCGCTCGTACGCCGAGGCCTACAGCCAGCCGCGGCCGGAGGAGTTCAGCGCGGTGGACTTGGGCCACTTCGCGGCGCTGGTGCAGGAGCGCGGCGCGCCCGCGCCGGTGGCCGTGCCGGCACGCATGCTCGGCGCGGCGATCGATGGCGCGCGCATCGCAGCCTGGAGCGCCCCCTTCCACGCCAACCACACCGGCATCTCGGTCTTCTTCCCGCAGATCGCTGAGCTCTACCCCGAGCTGTACACCCAGGCGTCGCCGACGCCAGGACAGACTGCCTGGGACGAATTCCTGGCCGCCTTCCACGCCGCCGCCAGCGAGGTGCAGGCGCCGCAGATCGCTGGCCTGTTCGCCTCCGACACCATCGTGGGCGTCAACAACCCGCTCACGCTGGAGGGTACGGTGAGCGGCGCGGACATCGCCTACGTGTTCTTCTTCGTGGGCGTGCCGAGCGCCGATAGCAGCGGTGTGCTGCTCAGCGATGTGGACTTCATCTACCCGCCTGGCAGCGTGCCCGGCGACAGCGTCCCCCCCTGGAGCGACGGCGCAAACGATGTGACTGCCACCTGGGGTGGGACGCAGTGGGGCCTGACGAACGGGACCGACAGCATCCCTGTGCTGCTCGGCCCGGTCAGGTACGGCACCGACCTGTACGGCGTGGAGGGGATCTACACCGCGCAGGGCACCGGCGAGCAGACACCTGCCGGGCTGCTGTTCCGGCTCGGCGGGGGCACGCCGGAGCTGCAGGCGATCTACGGCTTCCCGAAGGGCCGCAAGCAGGAGGCCCAGCCCTACGAGATCACCCCCAGCCCCGGCGATACCTTCACCGCGCTCATCCGCAGCTACACACTGAGCGGCGACCGGCTCGAGCCAGGGCTGGTGGAGGGTGACACGCTCACTTTCGGCGCCGCCCCGCCGGCCCTCACGCGGCTGCCGGCCAACAGCGGCGACTACGTGGCTGGCTTCCTGGTGCGCGACGTGGCCGGGCGCTTCAGCTACGCGTACCAGGAGATCACCGTGGACAACGCGGGCGCCGGCCCGAATATCCCGCTCAACCCCACGCCCGCCCCGGCTCAGGGCGGCGCGCTGGCGTACCAGAGCGGCGAGCTTGGCTTCCGCCTGGAGTACCCGGCTACCTGGGAGACGCTCGACACCGGCAATAGCCAGATCTACTTCTACGATCCGGCAAGCGGCGGGAACGTGTTCGTCAGCGTGGACGTCTATTCCACCGGGCAGCCGGCCGAGCAGGCCAACCAGGAGTTGCTGGACTCCTTCCTGGCTGCGCTGGAGCGCCAGGCCGAGCCGGAGCGCGGCGACGTGGAGCAGGCGGCGCTGGCTGGCGAGGAGGGGCCAGGCGTGCGCTACGCCTACACCGACGAGGGCGGCGAGCGCGTGGCTGGCCTGGTAGTCGCCCTGACCAGCCCACGCACCGGCCTCAGCTACCTGGTCTCCATTCAGGCGCCCGCGGCCGAGTTCGACGACCGCCTCCCGACTTTCCAGGCCATCCTTGACACGCTGCGTATCGAGTAGCAGGAACCATGGGAGAATCGCAGGGAGGGCATGGCCCTCCCCGTACCCACCGATCTGAATGACAGAGGAATGGGGAGAGTCGCAGGGAGAGCGCAGCCCTCCCTACCTCACCCCCATATGGAAGGAATGATGGGGGGTGGCAGGGAGGGCGCAGCCCCCCTACCCCACCCATCTCCAGCCCGTTCGCGTAGCGAATGGGCTGGAGCAACCAGTTAAGCACCATGCTGGACCCAGGGACCATCCTCCAGGAACGCTACCGGCTCGTGCGCCTGATCGGCCAGGGCGGCATGGGCGCCGTCTACGAGGCGGTGGACCAGCGGCTCGGCACCACGGTGGCGCTCAAGCAGACTCACGCGCCGGGCGGTGCGTTGGGGCGCGCCTTCGAGCGCGAGGCGCGGCTGCTCGCCGGCCTGCGCCACCCGTCGCTGCCGAAGGTGATCGACCACTTCGCCGACGCGACCGGCCAGTACCTGGTGATGGAGTACATCCCCGGCGACGACTTGGCGACGCTGCTGGAGCGGCGCGGCGCGCCCTTCCCGGTGCAGGAGGCGCTGGCCTGGGCCGACCAACTGTTACGGGTGCTTGAGTACCTCCACACCCGCCAGCCGCCTATTCTGCACCGCGACATCAAGCCGCAGAACCTGAAGCTCACCGCCGAGGGCGAGGTGGTGCTGCTGGACTTCGGCCTGGCCAGGGGCGACCCGGCGGCGCACTCGCAGGTCACATCTGGCGGCAGTCTCTTCGGCTATACGCCGCATTACGCGCCGCTCGAGCAGGTCCACAACAGCGGCACCGACCAGCGCAGCGACCTGTACGCGCTGGCGGCCACGCTCCACCATCTGCTCACCGGCGTCAAGCCCGCCGACGCCCTCTCGCGCGCCACGGCGGTGCTGCGCCGCCAGCCGGACCCACTCGGCTCGCCCGGTGAGATCAACCCGCTTGTGCCGCCGGAGGTGAGCGCGGTGCTGCTCCGGGCGCTGTCGCTCAACCAGGAGGAGCGCCCGGCGAGCGCGGCGGAGATGCGGGCGGCGCTCGCACACGCACGTGCGGCGGCGGCTGCCTCCCCGCCGGATTGGGACGCGCCGACGGTGGCAGCGGTGGCCGAGGTGCCCGAGGACGAGCCTCCGCGACCTAGCGCCCCGCGGCCGCAGGCGCTAGCACGCACAGGCGCCCTGGCTGCCTGGCTGCGCCGGCTGGCAATGATACCGCTGCCGGCGCCGCTCGCACGGCTGGCCGGCCAGCGGCCGCTCTGGCAGCCGCTGGCCGCCGCTGGTGCGCTGCTGCTCCTACTCCTGCTGGCCGTGCGCGGCGGGGGGGAGACGCCTCGAGCGGAGCGGGCGACGCTGGCGCCCCGGGCCACCGCCGTCCGCCCGGCTGCTACCCGCACGCTGGGATCCGCCGGCGTCGCTGTGCCCACGCGCCCCGCCCCCGTGCCGAGCGCCGCCCCGGCCGGGCAGTCGGGGGTGACGCCCACTGCTGTTCAGCCGGCGCGGGCGGCGTCGCTGGAGCCGGACGCCGTCTACGCCGGTCGTCTGCCGGTCGTGCTCACGGTGCGCGGCGAGGGGCTTGACCGCGTGCGTGCCTTCCAACTGCGCGCGGCCAGCGGCGCGGCGATCGTGCCGGAGGTGCGCAACGCCAGCACGAGTGAGGCGCTGCTGGTGATCGGCGAGCTGCCCGGTCTGCTCAACGGCGAGGAGGCCTTCGCGCTTTACCTGGACGACGTGGCGCAGCCGCTCACGGTGGTGTTGCGCGACTACCGCGAGCGCCGGACGATCCGGGGCGTGCGTGCGGCCTACAGCTACACTGGGCGCGTCAGCAGCGACGAGAGCGGCGCCCTGACCCAGATGCTAACCGACCCGGCATCGGGCAGCGCGCCAGTGGCGGTGCTGCGCAACGGCGACGAGGTGGACCTGCTGCGCGACGACGTGCCGGGCTGGTACCAGGTGCGGCTCGTGATCCGCGGGCGGATCACCCAGGCCAGTGTGGTGGGTTGGGTGGAGCGCTGGTTGGTGGACAATCAGGGCGTGCCGGAGGCGCCGGTGTTCGCGGGCCGGCTCGGCAAGACGCCCACCGACGCGGCGGTGCCGTGCGGCGCGCGCCAGTACAAGTCCAGCATCTACGGCAGCGTGGAGCGCGCAGACGGGGGCGGGATCGGCGGGGCGCTGGTGCGCGTGACCTCGGCCGACGGGCGCAACCGCTTCAGCCAGCGCACGAAGAAGAACGGCACCTTCGCCATCGGCGGCCTGGGCTGCACCACCTGGGTGGTGGAGTTGCTTGAGGTGCCGGGCCTGGCCGGCTTCAAGGCCAACGCCGTGACGGTGAAGAACCTGAACGGCGGCCAGTACACCGCGGCGGAGGTGCGGTTCCGGCGACAGCCGTGAACCGAACTGAAGATTGAAAATTGCACATTGAAAATCGAAAATTGTAGATCAACAATGGTGATTGCGGATTGAGAAGTACAGATCGCGGATCGCAGCTCACATGCGCCAATCTTCAATCTTCAATCTTCCATTCCGACCCGCCGCCGCATCTCGCGCACGTCGATCGGGCGTAGCGACCCCGCCACACGCAGCAGTTCCTCCTCGCTCAACCCCACCCCATAGACGAAGAGGCTCCCCTCGTAGCCGCTGATGATCAGCTGGCGCTGGTCATCGTTGGTGACGAGCCGTGCGCCGCGCTCGCCAAGCCGGAGGGTGGTGATGCGGCCGGTGATCGGCAGCGCCTCGGCCGCCCCGCCGCCGACGATCAGCTTGCGCCCGCCACCGTTGAAGGTGACCACATAGAAGCCGATGTCGCCCGGCCCAAGCTCGCCCTCGCGCGCGACGCGCGACTCCTTGGGCGCGGGGGCCATGTTCTCCGGCACGAAGTCTGGCCAGAGGTAGGTGAACGGCGCCTCGGCCGCCACGGTGGGCGCGCCGCCTGGGGCTGCGATAGGCGCTGGCGGGCTCGTGGCCTCAACTGTGGGCGCGGCTCTCGCCGCTGGCCGCGTGGCCGGGGGGGCGGTGGGCGGCGCAGCGGTTGGCGTCGGGACCATGGCCACCACCGTGGGCGAGGGGCCCGGGCCGGCGGCCTGCGGGCGCGCGCCGCACCCGGCGATCAGCAGCGCGCCGAGGGCGGCGAGCAGCAAACGTGGAGCGTGCGTCGGCATCTCTCTGCTCCAAAAAACTCTGTGAGGGGTTCGGGGAGGGACGCAGAGGGCGCCCCGCCTCCCCGAAAACTCCTCCGCGGGGGGGGGTGAGTGGCCAAGGCGTCCACAGCCTCCCGCCGCATGGGGGCGTGAGGGGCGAAGCCCCTCACACACTCCGACGTTGACGTCGCCCTACAGCAGGACCACCGCTTGTACGGGGCGACATTGTAGCATTATAATAGCGGCGGGCCGCCCGCCCAGTATCCGCTTATCCGGTTCCTATGTTACATCCAGTGGCTGCGCGACAATAGCTCGCCCAGTATCCGCTTATCCGCTTATCCGCTTCCTATCCGCTGTCCAGAGGCCCACGACGGTGAACACTGCCATCCCCCCCGACTTCGCCGACACTGCCGCGCCGATGGCCGTCGACCACCGGGCCCTCCTGGCGGCGCTGCACGCGCGCGGTCTGGCGGTGGAGGACTACCCGCGCCTGGAGGGCCGCGGACGCGCGCGCGGCTCTGCCGCCGCGCGCGCCTACCCCATGCAGGGCGTGCTCAAGTACCACGGCATGGCGGACTGGGACTGGCGCACGGCCTTCCTGCCCAGCGTCTCGCTCTGCAACGACGCTGGCGCCACCCTTACCCACGTGGCGTTCGATCCGGACCTGCCCGCCGATACCGTCGTCATCGGCGGGCGCGAGGCCGCCGGACGCGACCGGGAGCGTGTGGTGCGCAGCCTGGACGCCCTCCGCCGCGTGGCCGGCGTTGCCAGCCGCGCGCGCGTGGTGAGCCGCAACACCGTGCGCGCCTCGACGTTCGGCAAGGGGTTGGGCACCAGCGCTGCAGCCTCGGCCGCGCTGGCGCTCGCCGCCATCGGCGCGCTGTTCGGCGCCGAGGCCGCCAACACCCGCTTCGTCAGCTGCATGGCGCGCCTGCTGGCCGGCTCCGGCTGCCGCAGCGCCGCGGGCGGCATGGCGCTCTGGCTCTCCTACCCCGGTATCCCGCACGAGGACAGCTTCGCCGTCCGGTTGGACCGGCGCGGCGAGCTGGAGGACATGCGCCTGATCACGGTCCCGCTCGACTCGCGCGTGGGCCTCAAGACCGAGGAAGCCCACCGCGACGCGCCGCACAGCTCGTTCTTCCGCGCCTGGATGCAGAGCCGCCGCGACGAGGTGCTGGCCTGCCTGGACGCGGCCCTGGCCGGGGACTGGCGCGCCATCGGGCGCTGGGCCGAGTTGGACAGCATCCGCCTGCACGGCGTCACGATGTCCGGCAGCATGGAGAACAAGATCTTCGGCTGGGAGCCGGAGAACATCCACCTGTTCCGCATGTGCAACCAGCTGCGCGCCCAGGGCGTGCCGGTCTACTGCTCCACCGACACCGGCCCGACGGCGGTGTTCATCACCGGCCGCGAGCACGAGGACGCGGTGGTGGCGGCGATCCACGGGCTTGGCCTGGGCCTGGAGGCCATCCGCGGGCGCGTGGCCGGCCCGGCGCACCTGGTGGACGAGGCGGCGGCGCTGGCGGAGTTGGGGGACGCATAGCGACGCTCGCTTGCGACACGTGCGAACGTTCAACGTGCGATGCGCGGGCTATTCCACGGCACGTCCGCCACCCCCGCCCGCGCGTTGGCGGCGCGCGCCGCGACGAACAGAAAGTCCGAGAGCCGGTTGAGGTATACGCCCACCTGCGGGTTCACCGACTCCTCGCGCGCCAGGCTCACCACGCAGCGCTCGGCCCGCCGGCAGATGGTACGCGCCAGGTGCAGGTGCGCCGCCGCCAGGCTCCCACCGGGCAGGATGAACTGCCGCAGTGGCGCGAGCGTGGCCTCTAGCCCGTCGATCGCCCGTTCCAGGGAGGCCACCTCCGCCTCGCCGACGCGCGGGATGTTGGCGGCCTCGCCCGGCGTCGCCAGGTCTGCCCCGACGACGAACAGTTGGTCCTGCACCTGGGCCAGCAGCCCGTCCAATTCGGCATCCAGCCCGGCGGCGCGTGCCACGCCGATCGCCGCGCTGCACTCGTCCACCGTGCCGTAGGCCTGGACGCGCAGCGCGTCCTTCGGCACCCGCCGCCCGCCCCACAGCCCCGTCTCGCCAGCATCGCCAGTCTTTGTGTAGATCTTCATCGTGCCCTCCGCGCCCCCTGGGAAAAGTGTGAGGGGCCTGGCACCTCTATCACCCCATCCCTGGAGCGGGGGAAGGGAGGGCGCAGCCCTCCCGTGCCACCCACCCCCTCGAGGATACCTTTCTAGCGCGCCGGTCACGTCTTGCCCGGCGGGGGGCTGCGGGGGCCGCAGCCCCCCGCACCATCCCCGAAAACGGGTGGATGCGGAGGGGCTACGCCCCTCCGCGCCGCCCCCACAGGGGTTTGGGGCGCAGCCCCAAGATACGTGACCGACGCTCTAGGAGCTATAGCTCGCGCAGCGCAATATGCAGCTCCCGCAGCTGCCGTTCGTCCACCGGCGAAGGCGCGCCCATCATCAGGTCGACCGCCTGTTGCGTCTTAGGGAAGGCCATCACCTCGCGGATGGTCGGCTCGTCCGCCAGGATCATGCAGATGCGGTCGATTCCGGGGGCGATGCCGCCGTGCGGCGGGGCGCCGTACTCGAAGGCCTCCAGCATGTGGCCGAACTGCTGCTGCGCCGTCTCGCGGCTGATGCCGAGCAGGTCGAACAGCTTCTGCTGCACGTCGCGGCGGTGGATGCGGATCGAGCCGCCACCGGCCTCGTAGCCGTTCAGCAGCAGGTCGTAGGCCTTGGCGCGCACCTTGCCCGGGTCGGTGTCCATGAGCGGCAGGTCCTCGTCCCTGGGAGCGGTGAAGGGGTGGTGCACCGCGTCCCAGTGTTGCTCCTCCTCGTTCCACTCCAGCAGTGGGAAGTCCAGCACCCAGCCGAAGGCCAGCACATTCGGGTCGGCCAGGCCGAGGCGCTGCGCGAGCTCGCGCCGCAGCCGGTCCAGCGCCGCTGCCACCGCCTTCGGCTGGTCGGCCACGATCAGCAGCAGGTCGCCCGGCTGTCCCTCCAGGCGCGCCACGATGGCCGCCAGCTCCTCCGGCGTAACGTTCTTGCCGAAGCTGGAACGCACCTCGCCGCCGTCGGCCGGCACCGTTGCCCACAGCAGCCCCCTGGCGCCGGCCTGCTTCGCCAGCTCCACCAGGTCGTCGAGCTGCCTGCGCGCGTATCCTCCTGCGCCCGGCGCGCGCAGGCCCTTCACCTGGCCGCCGCCCTCCAGCGCGCCGCGGAACAGCGCGAACTGGCTCGATGCCACCATCTCGCCGAGATCCACCAACTCCATGCCGTAGCGCAGGTCCGGCTTGTCCGAGCCGTAGCGCTCCAGCGCCTCGGCGTGCGTCAGGCGCGGGAAGGGAGTGATCAGGCGCTTGTGCGGCACCACCTCGCGCGCCAGCTCCGTGAACAGGCGCTCGATCAGGTTCAGCACGTCCTCCTGGTCCACGAAGCTCAGCTCCATGTCGAGCTGCGTGAACTCCGGCTGGCGGTCGGCGCGCTGATCCTCGTCCCGGAAGCAACGGGCGATCTGGAAGTACTTGTCGAAGCCGGCCACCATCAGCAACTGCTTGAGTTGCTGCGGGCTTTGCGGCAGGGCGTAGAACGCGCCGGGGTGGATGCGGCTCGGCACCAGATAGTCGCGTGCGCCCTCCGGGGTGGACTTGATCAGGATCGGGGTCTCGATCTCCAGGAAGCCCTCTTTGTCCAGGAAGTCGCGGATGAACTTGATCACCCGGTGGCGCAGGATCAGGTTGCGCTGCATGCGGGCGCGGCGCAGGTCCAGGTAGCGGTACTTCAGCCGCAGGGCTTCCTCCTCGCCACCCTCCTTGTTGATGTAGATCGGGGTGGTCCTGGCCGGGTTGAGCACCGTGGCGGCCACCACGCGCACCTCGATCCCGCCGGTCGCGATCTCGGGGTTGATGGACTCCTCCGGGCGGCGGGCTACCAGGCCGCGCACCTGCAGCACGTACTCCGGGCGCGACTCGGCGGCCACGGCATGCGCCTCCGGCGCGGTGGCCGAGTCGAACACCACCTGCGTCAGCCCGTAGCGGTCGCGCAGGTCGATGAAGATCAGCGGGCCGTGGTCCCGCCGGCGGTGGACCCACCCCGCCAGCACGGTCTCCTGCCCGGCGTGTTCCGGCCGCAGCTCGCCACATGTATGGGTGCGGTACATAGCACTCCTTCGGGATTCCCACAGATGGGGCAATGTCACAATGCCGGGTATTATAGCATCCCCGCTCCACAGGGGTTTTCCTCTCCCCTCCGCACGGCCGAATGGGGAGTGTGCGGGGCCGCGCCCCGCACACTCCCCGGTGTTGATGGAGTTTTGCCTCCGCCAAAAGCCTCTGGCGCGCTGATGACGCGGCGTGTTACGATAGTGTCACACCGGCAAGGTGGTATTGGCCGGGGCACATTGCGCAGAGAGGTTCGCTATGCTCAGCCCGCGCTGGAGCAAGGTCTTCGCAGACGTCTGGAGCAACAAGACGCGCACCGCCCTGGTGGTGCTCTCGATCGCTGTCGGCGTCTTCGCCGTTGGCATGGTGGCCGGCACCAACGCCATCCTGGCCCGCGAGGTGGTGGCGGCCTACATGGCTGTCAACCCGGCCGACGCCTCGCTCTACCCGGACGCGTTCGACGACGAGCTGGTGTACGTGGTGCGCGACATGCCAGGCGTGAAGGAGGCCGCCGCCTCGCGCAGCATCAGCGTCCGCCTCCAGACCGGCCCAGATCAGTGGCGCGACATGACGGTCTTCGCGGTGCCGGATTTCGACGACATCCGCATCAACCAGCTGCGCCCCTTCGCGGGGGCCTACCCGCCGCGCGACCGCGAGGTGCTCTTCGAGCGCTCCTCGCTGCCACTCGCGCCCGGCAAGCGCATCGGGGACAGCGTCACCGTGGAGCTGCCGGACGGCAGGCGGCGCGAGCTGCGCATCGCCGGCACGGTCTACACGCCCAACCTGCCGCCCGCGGCGCTGTTCAACAACACCTACACCTACGTCACCTTCGAGACCCTCGAGTGGCTGGGGGCCGGCCCCGGCTACACCGAACTGAGCATCACCGTCGAGGGCGACCGGCTCGACAAGCGGCACATCACCGAGGTGGCCAAGCGCGTGCGGGACAAAGTCGAGGCCGGTGGGCGCACCGTGTACTTCACCTGGATCCCCGAGCCGGCCACGCACCCGGCCGACTCGGCCATCCGCCCGCTGCTGCTGCTGCTCGGCGTGCTGGGCACGTTTTCGCTGTTCGCCAGCGGCTTCCTGGTGGTCAACACCATCGCCGCGCTGCTCACGCAGCAGGTGCGGCAGATCGGCATGATGAAGGCCATCGGTGCGCGCCGGCTGGACATCTTCCTGATGTACCTCGCCACCGTGCTGCTCTTCGGCCTGCTGGCGCTGGCTGTTGCGGCCCCGCTGGCCTACGCCGGCGCCGCCGGCCTCGCCACGCTGCTCGGCGATCTGATGAACACCATCCTCACCAGCTACGCGCTGCCCGCCGAGGTCTGGCTGCTCATGGCGGCTATCGCCCTGCTGGTGCCGCTCGTCGCTGCTCTCCAGCCAGTGTTCGCCGGCGTGTCCGTCACCGTGCGCGAGGCGGTGAGCGGCTACGGGCTGGGCAGAGGCCGCTTCGGCCGCGGCTGGCTGGACCGCCTGCTGGAGCGGGTCCGCTTCCTCTCGCGCCCGCTGCTGCTCGCGCTGCGCAACACCTTCCGCCGCAAGGGGCGCCTGGCACTCACCCTTGCCACCCTCACCCTCTCCGGTGTGATCTTCATCGCCGTGATCAGTGTGCGCGACTCGATGTTGCTCACACTCGACGACGCGATCAAGTACTTCAACTATGACGTCCAGATCAGCTTCAGCCGCCCGTACCGCGTCGAGCAGATCGCGCGCGTGGCCCGCTCGCTGCCGGGCGTGACCGCTGCCGAGAGTTGGGGTTTCTCCAGCGTCCGCCGTGTGCGCCCGGACGACACCGAGAGCGACAGCTACACCATGATCGCGCCGCCCGCCGATGCGCGCATGATCGTCCCCACCGTGCTCGCCGGCCGCTGGCTGGTGGCGGGCGACGAGCGGGCGGTGGTGGTCAACACCTCCGTGACCCGCAAAGAGCCGGACGTGGCGGTGGGCAGCACACTCACCCTCACGATCGACGGGCGCGAGAGCGACTGGCGCGTGGTGGGGGTAGTGCGCGGCATCGGCGACCAGGCCATCCTGTACGCCAACTATCCCTTCTTCGCGCGCGAGACGCGCCTCGCCGGCCGCGCCGCCTTCGGCATCGTGCAGATTCAGCCCAACGACCCGGCCAGCCAGCGCCGTATGGCGGCGCTGCTGGAGGAGCGCTTCGAGCGCGAGGGCATGCAGGTGTCCCAGACCCAGACGATCGCCAGCATCCGCGAGCAGAACGAGGTCTCGTTCAACATCATCGTGGCCTTCCTGCTGGTGATGGCGCTGCTGCTCGCCGTTGTCGGCGGCCTGGGGCTCATGGGCACCATGAGCATCAATGTGATCGAACGCACCCGCGAGATCGGCGTGATGCGTGCCATCGGCGCCTCGGACGGCCAGGTGCTGCGGATCGTGCTGGCCGAGGGGGTGACGATCGGCGTGCTGAGCTGGGCGCTGGCGGCCGCGCTGGCCCTGCCGCTCAGCAAACTGCTCTCGGACGCGGTCGGCTTCGCGTTCTTCCAGACGGCGCTCACCTACGCCTACGCGCCGCTCGGCGCACTGATCTGGCTGGCGTTGGTAGTGGTCATCGCCGCCCTGGCGAGCGTGCTCCCGGCCCGCGGCGCCACGCGCCTCACAGTGCGCGAGGTGCTGGCGTATGAGTAGGGGGAGAGTCAGGGAGGACGTGTCCTCTCCGCCCCCCCTAATCCGCTATCCGCTAATCCGCTCCCTATCCGCTGTCCGGTGGCACCATTCCTGCTCATACCTCCCTCGTTTTTGCAGTGCGAACGGAAGATCCGGGGCGGCCGTGCCCCGTGGACACCTGAGGGAGGTCACCACAATGAGGACTATCGCTGGACTCTTCGATCGGCGTGAGGACGCCGAGCGCGCCGTCCGCGAACTGGTGGACGCCGGGATCGATCGGGCGGAGATCAGCATGATCGCCCACGACACCACGACGGGCGAGGCCCGCGAGGTGGGCGGCAGCGAGGCCGGCGCGGGCGCTGGCGCTGGTGCGGTAGCCGGGGCCACCGCCGGGGGCCTGCTCGGCCTGCTCGTCGGTATCGGTGCGCTCGCCATCCCCGGCATCGGCCCGGTGATCGCCGCTGGCCCGCTTGCTGCCGCCATCGGCTCGGCCGCCGCCGGCACCCTGGTGGGCGCGGCGGGCGGCGCGGTGGCCGGTGGCCTGATCGGCGCCCTGGTGGGCGCCGGCATCCCGGCCGAGGAAGCCGAGTTCTACGCCGAGGGCATCCGCCGCGGCGGCACCCTCGTCACGGTCAACGCCCCCGACGCGATGGTGGAGACCGCCGCGCGCATCATGCAGAGCTGCAACGCGGTGGACGTGGACGAGCGCAGCCTGGAGTGGCGCCGCACCGGCTGGACCGGCTTCGAGCGC
>DATMBA010000718.1:0-3195 GCA_035559635.1 Roseiflexaceae bacterium | reverse complement strand
CGCCGTTCGGCCGCCGCCCCCCATCGCCACCGGACCCCGTTCGACCGCCGTTCCCCCCCGTCGCCACCGGACCCCGTTCGGCCGCCGCGCCGTGCGGGCGATGTGGGCGGTGGACCGGGCCATGTGGGCGATGCGTTGTCGGTGGTTCCCCGCCCCGCCTGTGCTACAATGCGACACGCAGAACATAACGATCGACGCCGGGGGCCGCCATGACCTCACCCTTCCGCAGCCTGCCCGCCGTGGACGCGCTGGTGCGCGATGTGGAGCGCCGCCTGGACGACGAGGCGCTGCCGCGCGAGTTGCTGGTGGCCGCGGCGCGCGAGGCGTTGGAAACGGCGCGGCGCGCGATCGCCGCCGGAGAGCCGCCGCCCGCGCCCGAGGCCCTGGCCGAGAAGTCGGCCGCTCGCGCCCGCGCCGCCACCCGTCCCTCGCTCCGCCCCGTGATCAACGCCACCGGCGTGATCATCCAGACGAACCTGGGCCGCGCACCGCTGAGCAACGCTGCGCTGCGGGCCATGCGCGCGGTGGGCGCGGGGTACTCCAACCTGGAGTACGACCTGGCAGCCGGCGAGCGCGGCTCGCGCTCTGTGCATCTGGCGGCGCTGCTCTGCCGGCTGAGCGGCGCCGAGGACGCACTGGCGGTGAACAACAACGCCGCCGCGGTCTATCTGGCGCTAACGGCCCTTGCCGCCGGGCGCGAGGTGGTGGTGAGCCGCGGGCAGGCGGTGGAGATCGGCGGCGGCTTCCGCATCCCGGACGTGCTGCGCCAGAGCGGCGCGACGCTGGTGGAAGTGGGCACCACCAACCGCACCTACGCCCGCGACTACGAGCAGGCGATCACGGAGCGCACTGCGCTGCTGTTGCGCGTGCACACCAGCAACTTCCGCCTCACCGGCTTCGTCCACGAGACGCCGCTGGAGGAGTTGGTGGCCGTGGCGCGCGCGCGCAGCGTGGCGGTGCTGGACGACCTGGGGAGCGGCACGCTGCTGCCCACGGCGCCCTACGGCCTGGCCCACGAGCCCACGGTGCAGGAGAGCGTGGCGGCCGGGGCCGACCTGGTGACATTCAGCGGGGATAAGCTGCTGGGCGGCCCACAGGCCGGCCTGGTCGTCGGCCGGGCGGCGCTGGTAGAGCGGCTGCGGCGGCACCCGCTGGCGCGCGCGCTGCGGGTGGACAAGGGGACCATCGCCGCGCTGGAGGCCACGCTGCTCTCCTACCTGCGCGGGCGGGCCGTGGAGGAGATCCCGGTGTGGCGCATGATCGCCGCACGGCCGGAGGCGCTGCGGGCGCGCGCCGAACGTCTGGCACAGACGATGGGCGGCACGGTGGCCGCCTGTGAGAGTGCCGTAGGCGGCGGCTCGCTACCGGGCCAGACACTGCCGAGCTTCGCGGTGGCGCTGGAGGCACCGCGCCCAAACGAGCTGGCGCGCGCGTTGCGGCTGGGCGAGCCAGCGGTGGTGGCGCGCATCGCGGATGGCCGGCTGCTGCTGGACATGCGCACGGTGCTGGAGGAGCAGGAGGAGGCGCTCGCCGCCGCTGTTCTGACCGCGAAGACACGAGAACACGAGGGCACGAAGGTATGAGTGACGAAGTGGCCCGCTGGCTCTACGAGGGAGCGCTGGCCGTGCTGGAGGGCCGGCGCGAGGAGGGGCGGGAGTTGCTGCTGAAGGTGATCGAGCGCGACGAGCGCAACGAGCAGGCCTGGCTCTGGCTGAGCGGCGCGGTGGAGGACCCGGAGGATCAGCAGGTGGCGCTGGAGAACGTGCTGGCGCTCAACCCGGCCAGCCGCCCGGCGCAGGAGGGGCTGGAGTACCTGCGGCGCGGTGCGGCGCGGCCGGCGGCCTACGGCGCCCCCCCGGAGGGGCCGTGGGTGCCGCCGCCGCCATGGGATGAGAACGAGGTGATGGACCTGGCCTGCTGGCAGTGCGGCGCTGCGGTGTACAGCGTCGCGCCGTTCTGCTGGCAATGCAACGCCCCCGTCCACGCCTGCAACAACTGCGCCTTCCGCCTGGATCAGCGCTGCAAGCCGCTCCAGGGCCTCACCAACGCCGTGCTGCAAGCAGCCCGGAACGACTGCGAGTGGTGGCGGCCAGCCCAATGAAACGCTGAACGCTGAACGCTGAAAGCTGAAGACCGAAGCACGATCGCGGCTGTACTGCTTTGTGCAGCCCGGCTACCAGCACGCTGAACCTTAAGCCGAGGTCTGATCAGCGTAGGACAGCGCGGATCCGACCCCGGCTCGTTCAGCGTTCATCCTTCAGCCTTCAACGTTCAGGCAGCCTCCTCGTACCCCACCCAGAAGTTGTCCCGCCGGACGTAGCTCTCGCTGCGCACCCGCACGCCTGCCACCTCGACGCGGTCGCTCTCGTTGACGAGCACGACGTTCGGGCGGGCGTTGAAGTGCTTCACGTAGGCGCTCACTGCCTCCTCGATCTTCACCGCCGCCGATTTCTTCGCGCTGTCGTCGAACCACATCATGTACAGGCCGCGCCGCTCGGTGGCCCACGGGCGCTCGGCTGGGCCCACCGGGGCCGAGCGCGCCGGGGTGGCTGCGGGCGCCCCGCCCTGCGCCCGCGGTGTCTTCGCTGCCTTCATCTCATACCTCTGAACGAGCTGTTGGGCTTTCTGATGGGCTATATTGTAGCAGAACATTCGTTCGATGTCAAGGCTCTCTTCAGGATGGCTTCGCCTCCCCAAGCTCCACCGGATGCGACTGTTGCGAGGGGTGCCCCCTCGCGCTTCCCCTCATGGGCATGACTTCCGCAATCGGCCGATCAGCGGGGGCGGTCCGCAGGCCCCGAACCGAATCTTGTTTGGATTCGTTTGGAGAGGCTGCGCCCCTCCGCCAGGCCGTGGAGGCGTAGGGCCGCCGTTTGACACCCCGCGCGACGAGTCCTACAATCCGGCACGCACCGCACACTGCATCTCCTGCTTGCAGGCCAGGCCTGCGGAGAAGGGACGAGGATTTTTAGGGGGGCAAATCCTCCCTGACCCTCCTATTCTGCATTCTGCTTTCGGAGGCCGAGGATGGCAAACCAGCTGGACGACGACTACGGCCTGACGAAGCTCGCCGCCACGCGCGAGATCGCCCCGCCCGAGCTGCCCTTCCGCCCGCCCGAGCCGCGCGCCTACCGCCCGCCGATCGGCCTCGTGGGCTGCGGCGGGATCGCCGCCCAGCACCTTGCCGCCTACCGC
>DATMBA010000717.1:0-17070 GCA_035559635.1 Roseiflexaceae bacterium | reverse complement strand
GGCGGGGCTGCGCCCCGCCGCGCCTCCCTAGCCTGGAAAGGTGGAGGCCGCGCAGCGAAACCATCCGTATTGGGGGCCTACGGCCCCCCACCCCCGGCGGGGATCCGCCCCGCGCCCCGATTCGCGGGCGACCACGTCACTCCTGTATGTGAGAGGGATGGCCCCTAGCGCAGCTTCGGTGAGGGCTGCGTCGCTGGGCGCCGGCCATTGCGCAGCCCCAGGAGCGCCGTGACGAGCGCCGCGGCCAGCAGCACCGCGCCGGCGATCTGCAGTGCGGCGGCGAGCGCCGGGGTGAGCGCGGGCACAGCGGCCGGGGCAGGAGCAGCGGGGGCCGGCACGGCGGGGAGCACGGTGAGCGTGCCGAGGTCGGTGGGACCGAACGGCTCAGGCGCGATGCGCCAGGCCCACCCGCCAGCCGCCGGGAAGGTCACATCCACCACATAGTGTCCCTCCGGCCCCTCCTTACGCGCCTCGAAAGAGATCGTCTCGCGCGTCTCGAGGTTCGTGGCGCTCAGGACGGGGTACCTCCCCTCGAACGTGTGGACGTCGATCGGTGTCTGGCCGTGCTGGCGCACCATGAAGCCGAGGGTGACCGTCTGGCCGGCGCGCACCTCGGCCGGCAACTCGTCGAGCGTCACCACCGCCCACCCGCCAGCCGACACCGGCGCCACGAGCGCCAGTAGCGCGGCCAGCGCCAGCGTGCATGCCAGCCCAAGCTTCCTGTGCATCATCCCCTCCTTGCGTGTGCAGCGATTCACTGTACAGATCTAGACGCAGGGAGAGGGCTGATCCTCACCGATCAGCCCGGCACCCGCTCCAGCAGCCAGGCCACCACCTCCTGGTAGCGGGCGAAGTGCAGCAGGGCCGGGGGCGCAGCGAGCTGCAGGCCGATCGGCTCAGCCATCGTGTTGTGCTCGATGGCGGCCTCGGCCGGCTGGAGCGGCCAGGGGGGGTGGTCGATCTCGCAGCGCCAGGTGTGCCCGCGCCGGTCGGCGGCGTAGAGGCAGTAGCGCGCGGTGAGCCAGTGCTCCAGCGTGCCAGGCGTGGAGCGGTAGGCCCGGCCGGTGGGGCGGTAGCGCATACGCAGTGCGGCGGGGGGCGCGCCGCGGTGGGTGCGCTCGCTCTCGTAGCGGATGCCCTCGCCCTCCGGCTCGCAGACCATGCGCGCGGTGTAGTACGGCAGGTGGAACCCCAGCCGCGCGGCCTCCACCGCCACAGGGTTCGCGGCGTCCAGGCTGAAGAACCACACGCCCGGCTTGCCGCCGGCGGTGACGTAGGTGCGCACGTTCAGCTCCGGGAAGGCTGAGAGCCAGGGCAGCGGCGGCACAAGGCGCGGGCGCACGCCGGACATGCGGAAGGGCACCACGCCGAGCCAGGCCGCGCCGTCATACGTCTCCAGCGTGAGCGACGGCGGGATGAGCGGGCGCAGCGCGCCGGCCGGCACCGGCCAGTGCATGAACAGCAGGTCGTGCCAGAGCATCTTCAGGGCCCACGGCCAGCGCGGCGGGGGCCAGGAGCGGTCACTCGGGACAGGTGCGCGGGTAGAGGTCATAGGTTATAGGCCGTGTGGGCCTGCCGGCAGCGTTCTGATGCCCCAACTGTTCAGCGTTCAGCGTTTGGATCTAGGCCCTCCCCGGCATCGAGGAAGCGCGCGCGCAGCGCCGGACTCGGCACCATGCAGGTCTCCTGCCGGCCGAACCAGCGGTAGCGGTGGCGCGCCACGAAGCGGTAGACGGCGTCGCGCAGCGGGCGCGGGACAACCACGAGCGCGTAGAGCAGCGGCCAGGCCCCGCGCAGGCGCCGGGCGATGCGCAGCGCGGCGGTGCTGGCGGTCGTCGCCTGGCCGCCCTCGATCAGCACGATACTCTCCGGCTCGTCCGGCGTCTCCAGCCCGTGTTCGGCCAGCAACCGGCGCCCGGTAGCGGACTGGAGCGAAGCGAAGCGGAACAGGCCGCGCTCGTCGCGCTCGATGATGAAGCGCACCGAGCGCTGGCACAGGTTGCAGACGCCGTCGAATAAGATGATAGGGTGTTCCATGCCCGCGAAAGAGGTGAGGCTCAGCGAGGGCTACGTTCTCCCTGACCCTCCCGCTACGAATCAAGGATCTCGCGCACCCGGCGCGCGAGCGTGGCCGGCGCGAACGGTTTGGGCAGAAAGGCGACGCCGGGATCGAGCCGGCCATGGTGGACGATGGCGTTGTCGGTGTAGCCCGAGATGAACAGCGCCTTGATCCCAGGAGATCGCCTCAGCAATTCTTCGGCCAGCGCCCGCCCGCTCATCCCCGGCATCACCACGTCCGTCAGCAGCAGGTGGATCGACCCGGCCGGCTGCACGGCGGCGATGGCGAGGGCCTCGTCGGGATGCGCCGCCTCGAGCACGGTGTAGCCCTGCGCGCGCAGCACGCGAGCCGCCAGCGCCCGTACGGCCGCCTCGTCCTCCACCAGCAGGATCGTCTCGCCGCCGTGCAGCGCCGCGCGCGGCTCCTCAGCGTGCGGCAGGCCCTCCGCTGGCTCGTCGGCGCGCGGCAGGTAGATTTTAAACGACGTGCCGTGCCCCGGCTCGCTGTAGACCCAGATGTAACCGCCGTGCTGCTTCACAATGCCGTAGCACGTCGCCAGGCCCAGGCCAGTGCCGCGCCCCTGCTCCTTCGTAGTGAAGAACGGCTCGAAGATCCGCTCGCGCACCTGCTCGTCCATGCCCTCGCCAGTGTCGCTGACCGCCAGCAGCACATAGCTGCCGGGAACGACGCTGAGGTGCTGTCGGGCGTAGGCCTGGTCCAGGGCGACGTTGCGCGTCTCGATCGTGAGCTTGCCGCCACGCGGCATCGCGTCGCGCGCGTTGACCGCCATGTTGACGATCACCTGCTCGATCTGGCCGGGGTCGGCCCGGACGCTCCAGAGGGCGGGCCCCGGCATGGTCACCAGCTCGATATCCTCGCCGATCAGACGCCGGAGCAGCGCGTCCATGCCGAGGACGAGCTGGTTGAGGTCGATCACGTGCGGCTCGATGATCTGGCGGCGGGCGAACGCCAGCAACTGGCGGGTGAGGGCGCTGGCGCGGAAGGCGGCGCCAGCGATCTCGGCGACCTCGGCGCGGGCCTCGTGGTCGGCCGGCAGGCTCTCGAGCGCCAGCTGCGCGTTGCCGATGATCGCGGTCAGCAGGTTGTTGAAGTCGTGGGCCACGCCGCCGGCCAGCCGCCCGATGCCCTCCATCTTCTGGGCTTGCAGCAGCTGCGCCTCCAGGCGCTTGCGCTCGGTGATGTCGCGGCTGAAGACCGAGACGCCGGTGATGGCCCCGTCCGCACTGATGGGGTACAGCGACACGACATAGTAGCGCCGCTGCCCCTGAATATCGTACTGCTGCTCGCCGCGCACGATCTCACCGGCCAGCGCGCCGTCGTAGAGCTGCCGCCAGTAGTGGTGCAGCTCCGGGGCCGCGTCCGCCGGCAGCAGGTCCGCCAGCCCCATCCCAACTTCGATGCGCTTGCCGAAGGCCAGCAGAAACTGCTCGCGAAAGAAGGAGTTGAAGGTCAGCAGCCGGTAGTCCCGGTCGACCGACCAGATCGCCTCGTTGGTGTTCTCGAACAGGGCGCGCAGGCGCGCCTCGGATTGCTTAAGGCGCTCCTCGGCCTGCGCGCGCGCGGCGATCTCAGACACGAGTTGCTGCTCGTGCTCCAGGGTGGCGGCCAGCGCCCGGCGCAGCGACGAGCCGAAGCGATCGAGGAACAGGGCGAGCACCCCGCCGAGCAGCGTGAAGTTGCCGATGATCGTCGGCGCGTGGAGACGCGGTGTAGCGCCGTGCTGGGCAAGAGCCGTGGCGCTCACCAGAAGCACACTCCCGCCGAAGGTGGCGAGCAGCGCGCGCCGGGGGAGCAGCAGGGCGGCGAGGATCACCGGAGTGATGGCGAGCAGGATCCCGCTGTTGTAGAGGCCGCCGATCGCGAGCACCACCCCCGCCAGCACGAAGAACACCCCGATCGTCAGCACCACCGCCGCATGAAACCGCCCGCGCCTGAGCAGGGCCAGCGGCGCCAGGCACACCAGCGCGGCGAGGAGATTGGGGACCGCGCTGAGCGACAGCTCCCCAGCCGGCACGCCTCGGACGAGCAGCGCCTCCAGCAGCGTCAGCACACTCGCAATGGCGAAGATACCCGTGAGGCCCAGGAGAATGACCTGCAGCAGAAAGGCCTGACGCTGCTCGAGCGGGTCTTGGATCGGTGTGTCGCTCAGCCAGCGGCGTAGACATCTCCACATGCCTGAACCCTCGCTCTCAAGCCCACGTGCTCGTACCCGCATGGGTGCAGCAACCCTCGCCCGTCAACGATGAGGTGAGGGCCGCAGGCCCATGGAACCCCCGCTTGGGGCGCCGACTGCGTAGCTCCTGTCAATGACAGGAGGTACGCGGTCGCCCGCGAATCAGGGGCGCGGGGCGGCGCCCCGCCGGGGGGTGGGGGCCATAGGCCCCCACAAAGAGTCTTCGCGAATCTTTTTCGGAGGGGCTTCGCCCCTCCAAACCTCCCCTTGGGGGGCAGCACCACCGCGTACGTCCTGTCAATGATACGCCATCCGCCGCAGACACGCGCGATCGGTATCGAAGCAGTTTGCGGACGATCGCCTGAAAGATCCCCACGGGGCAATTGGTGCCGTTGATGCGGTATACTCGACGGTGCATCCGACGCCGGACCGATCACGTCCTGCACAAACATCCGTCACGCCGCTCGTTCCTCATCATATTGTTCGGAGGGGCTACGCCCCTCCGAACATCCTCAGGAGGATCCCGTGTCCGATCACAGCACCGCGGCGATCCAGGATCGCTACCCGGACGACTTCGCTCACTGCTACGGCTGCGGCCGGCTGAACCCGCACGGCCTGCATATCCGCTCCAGTTGGGACGGCGAGGAGGCGGTGGCCTCCTTCACGCCGCAGCCCTACCACATAGCTGTCCCCGGCTTCGTCTACGGCGGGCTGCTCGCCTCGCTGATCGACTGCCACGCCATGGCCACCGCCGCCGCGGCGAGCGAGCAGGCTGCGGGGCGCACCCCGGGCGAGGGGCCGGCGCCCCGCTTCGTGACCGCCGCGCTGCACGTGGAGTACCTGCGCCCCACGCCGCTCGGCCCGGAGCTAGAGATCCGCGGGCGCGCCACCTCGGTGACCGAACGCAAGCTGGTGGTCGCGGTGAGCATCTCGGCAAACGGCACGGTGACAGCCCGCGGCGAGGTGGTGGCGGTGCGCCTGCCGGCCACGATGGGGCGCGGGGGCTAGGGTTGATACCGCAGCAGGCCGTCCTCGGTGGCGAGCCACAGTGCGCCATCCTCGGTCGCCAGGATGTCGTGGACGACGCCGGCCAACCCGTCGACGCGCACGCTGCGCCAGCCGTCTACGCTCCAGCGGAACAGCCGGTCGCCCATCTCCCCTCCGAGCCACAGCTCGTCGCCGCGCGCGGCAAGCGCGAAGATGCGGCCGCTTGGCGCGCCGTCCTCCGGCGCCCAGCGCCGCCAGCGCTCGCCGTCCCAGGAGTGCAGCCCATCGCTCCAGCCGGCCACCCAGACCCGCCCGGCCAGGTCGGCGCCGATCGCCGTCACGCCATCCGCCCCCAGGACCGGCGCCTCGCCCTCGCGCCAGACCTGCCAGGCGCTGCCATCGAAGCGCCCCACCGCGATCAGGGTCGAGTCGCCATCGCGGTGGGTGCCGGCCCACACCGCGCCGTCCGGCGCGCGCACGAGGGCGCTCACCAGTCCGCCGTCGAACTCCGGCACGGCCGCGCCGAAGGCCCCCGCCGTGAGGTCGTAGGCCACCAACCCGCGCCGCGTCCCGACCCAAAGGGTCTCGTCAGCCACCAGCAGCGCCCAGATCTCATTCGACGGCAGGCCGTCCTGCTCGGTCAGGCGCAACGTCGCGCCGTTGCTTAGCCGGACCAGCCCCTCGCCGGTGCCGAGCCAGGTGACGCCGGGGGAGGAGGCCACGGCCGAGACGCGCAGCGCAAGCTCGGGGGGCGTCTCCACCTGGCCTCCGGCCGGGTCCACGAGCGCGACCGGACCGCCGTAGAGCGGCACCGCCCAGATCTTGCCGTCCGGCCCGAGCGCGGCCGTGGCGACCTGGCTGTCGGGCAGCTCGCCCTGCCGCCCGAGGCGATGCCAGATATTGCCGTCGCGCACGCTGCGCCCCTCGAAGTTGCCGAACCAGACGCGGCCGGCGGTGTCCTGCACCAGCGGCCCGGCGCCCCAGCCGACGTCCTGATCGGTCGCGGCGCGCCGCCAGGTGGCGCCGCCATCGTCGCTGCGCGCCAGGAAGTCGTCGCTCGCCGCCCACAGCTCCGCGCCGAGTGCGGCCACCCAACGGACGGGCGCGTCGTCACGCAGCACCGCCACGCGCTGCCAGCGATCCTGGGCGGCGTCGAAGCGGAGCAGGCCGCGGTCCCCCGCGGCCGCCCAGATCGTGCCGTCGCCGGTCTGGACGAGCCGTGTCACCTGGGTATCGCCGACGCCCTGCTCAGCGGTGAAGTGCGTCCAGCGCGCGCCGTCCCAGCGCAGGATACCGCGGTCGTACAGGCCGACCCACAGCGCGCCATCGGCGCTGCGCAGCAGCGCCCACGGCGCGACGAAAACATCCTGAAGCGCCGGGTCGTCGAGCGGGAGGTCCGGGCGCTGCCAGCGCGTCCCGTCGAAGCGGCTCAGGCTGGCCTCCCCGTAGGCCCCGCCAGCCCAGAGCGCGCCGTCGGCGTCCACCATCAGCGCCGTCACATCGCCCACCTCCATGCCCTCGTCGGCGGTGTAGAGGGTCACCTCGCCCAGCCCGTCGGCCACCGGGCGGATGTGGGCCACGCGCCCACCGCCGCTGCCGGCCCACAGCGTCCCATCCGGCGCAGCCACCAGCGACCAGGCGTGGTTGAAGGGCAGGCCGTCGGCAATGGTGAAGACGCGCGAGGTGCCATCGGGCGTGTAGCGCACCAGCCCGCCGGTCGTCGCGGCCCAGACCGTGTCGCCGAGCACGGCCAGGCCGCGGGTACCACCGGTGTGGGTGAGGGCCAGCAGGCCCGCGCGCGGCGTGATAGTGGGGCCGGCGGGCAGCGGCCCGGCGAAGGCGGTGGCCGGCGGGGCGGTGGGGAGGGCGGGGGTGGCCGGAGATGGCGAGCGGACGAGCAGCGCGGCGGCCACCAACAGCGCCAAGATGGCGGCCGTGCCGGCGGCCGGCCAGAGCCAGCGCGGCGGCCTGCCCAGCACCACGGTGGCAGGCGCCACCCGCGGCGAAGACTGAGGACCGAGAGCGGAGGGCGGCGCTACGGGCGACGCTAGCCCTGGGCCTGGAGCCCCTAGGCCCTGATCCCCGGTCTGCGGTCTGCGGTCTGCGGTCGTCGGTCCCGCGCCCCGCAGCGCCTCCACCAGTTCCTCACCGGTTTGAAAGCGGTCGGCAGGGCTTTTGGCCAGCGCGCGCAGGATCACCCGCTCCAGCGCCTCCGGGATGGCCGGGTTGATCTGGCGCGGCGGCGGGAGCGGGTTGTGGACATGCATGAGCGCCACCGCCAGGGGCGTCTCGGCCACGAACGGGCGGCGGCCGGTGAGCGCTTCGTAGAGCACCACGCCAAGCGAGTACAGGTCGGTACGCGCGTCGGCGGGCTGGCCCTGCACCTGCTCGGGCGCCATGTAGAACGGCGTGCCGACGATCGCGCCCTCGCCGGTAAGGTGCAACGTCTCCTCGAAGATCTTAGCGATGCCGAAGTCCGAGAGCAGCGCGTCCCCCTCGCGGCTGATCAGCACGTTGGCCGGCTTGACATCGCGGTGGATCACCCCCTGGCGGTGGGCGTAGGCCAGCGCCTCGGCCACCTGCGCCACCAGCGTCACCGCGCGCTCGATCGCGAGCGTCCCGGCGGCGATCAGGTCGCTGAGCGTGCCGCCGTCGGTGTGGCGCATCACCAGGTAGGCGATCCCGCCCTCCTCGCCGGCGTCATGGACCGGCAGAATGTAGCGGTGCTCCAGGCGCGCGATGGTGCGCGCCTCGCGCTGGAAGCGGGCGCGGAAGTTGGGGTCCCGCCCCAGGTGCTGCGGCAGCACCTTGACGGCCACGTAGCGGTCCATAGCCGGCTGATAGGCCCGGTAGACGGTGGCCATGCCACCGACGCCGAGTTGCTCGAGGAGCCGGTAGGGGCCCAGGGTCCGGCCGACCAGATCGCTCATGGCGTGTCTCCTCACGTGCGGGGCTGCGCATCTGGGAGCTGAGTCTACTATAGCACAGGCGATGCTGGATGCCAGGCACGAGAGGCGATAGGGTATGTCAACGTCTGGAACGACCTGGGCATTCTCTACCAGGAGTTGGGCGACCTGCCGCGGGCGCAGGAGTGCCTGCGGCAGGGCTGGCGATCAGTGCGGCTGCTGCGCGCGGGCCTGGCGCTGGCGCAGGGCAATCCGACAAGGACCTGATCGCCAACTTCCTCAGCTATCTGGGCGGCGTCAGCCTCGAGCTGGGCCAGCACCAGCGGGCTGCCGAGCACGCCACCGCAGCGCTGGCCGTGCGGCGCGAGCACGACATGCACCTGCGCACCACAGCCGACCTGGCGACGCTGGCAGCGGCCCACAGTGCTATAGGCGATAGCAGCGCCGCGCTGGACTACGCCCGGCAGGCGCTGGCGCTCCTGAACTCGTGCGGTGGCGAGGGACCGGAGGCACCGCCGCAGGACTACTTCCTCTGTGCGCAGGTGCTGGTGGCGGCCAGCGAGACCGAGGCGGCCTGCGCTGCCCTTACTGGCCCGCTCCGGTGGCAGTCGTTCCTGGAGCAGGCGCCCATCAACCGCCGAATCATCGGGGCGGCGCAGCGCGTTCGTGGGCTTTCAGCTCAGACATGGTTCGCGCGTACGTGACAGCTCGCGCGCACGCCGCAGGCGTTCCCGAAGGGTACGCGCATGGGGGTAGGGGCCTGCGGCCGCCGCACAATCTCTATTTTCGGAGGGGCTTCGCCCTTCCGAGCCTCCCCAAGGGGTTGCGAAGCCCGGCCCCTATCGCCTATCGCCTATGACCTATCGCCTGGCAAGATCAACTGCCCTCCCCCGCGAGCGCCGCGAGGTCGGCCGCCACCGCCGCTAGTGCGGCCGGCGGAACCTGCTGCGGCGAGAAACTGGCGACCTCCGCCAGCGTCATGCCCATCGTCACGGCCATGCCCGCGCTGGCCACGAACCCCGGCAGGTGCCGCTCCAGCACCGCCCGCGCCGCCTCGTCCTCCAGCAACACCCGCACCGGGCTGTCCACGCTCAGCGCCGCGGGCCGCCGCCCCGGCCCGCCGAACACCGCCGTGGCGGTCAGGCGGAACGTGGCGCGTGCCCGGATATCCTGCGACGAACTGCCGAGCAGCAGCTCGAACTCACCCGCCTCCGCCACCCAGGCGTGCCGCGCGTCGTCCCAGTAGGCCAGTGCCTCCCGCCCGAGACGCAGCGTGACCGTCCTGGTCTCGCCCGGCGCCAGCGCCACCTTCGCGAACCCCTTCAACTCCTTCTCCGGCCGCGCCACCCGCGCCGCCACGTCGCGCACGTAGAGCTGCACCACCTCCTGCCCGGCCCGCGCGCCGGTGTTCGTCACATCCACGCTCACCTCCAGCCCCTCGTCCGGACCGATCGCCTGCGCGCCTAGCCGCAGATTGCTGTAGGCGAAGGTGGTGTAGGAGAGGCCGAAGCCGAAGGGGAACAGCGGCGCGACCTTCTTCTTCTCGTAGTAGCGGTAGCCGACGAAGATCCCCTCGCCGTAGCGCACCCGCCCGTTCTCACCGGGGTAGTTGATGAAGGCCGGGTTGTCCTCCAGCCGCGCCGGGAAGGTCTGCGGCAGCCGGCCAGATGGCGCCACGTCGCCGAACAGCACGTCGGCGATCGCGTTGCCACACTCCTGGCCAGGGTACCACGCTTGCACCACCGCCGCTACCTGCTCCAGCCAGGGCATCGTGACCGGCGAGCCGGTCTGGAGCACCACGATGGTGCGCGGGTTGGCGGCCGCCACCGCCGCCACCAGCGCGTTTTGCGCCCCTACCAACTCCATGTCCGGCCGGTCGTGTCCCTCGCTCTCCCAGTCGCCGTTCAGCCCCACGAACACCAGCGCCACGTCGGCCTGCGCCGCGAGATCGGCCGCCTGCGCGATCGAGTCCTCGGCGACGGGCGGCAGGTAGCCCAGGCGCACGCCGGCCAGCAGGGTCGCCCCCTGGCTGCTGTAATCCACCCGCAGCGCGTAGGTCCGCCCGGCCTCCAACTCCAAGCGGGCGGGCACCTCGGTGCTGCCGGTGCCGAAGTAACTCTCGCCGCGCTGCTGGCTGCTCCAGTTATCGATCACCAGCACGCCGTCCACGAACAGGCGGCTGAGGCCGGCGCTGGCGAGGCCGAAGGTGTGCGCGCCGCTCTCGCTGGCCGTGAAACTGCCGGTGAGCTGCGCCGAGAACTGCCGCGCGTCCACTCCCGGCGCCACCTCGCCGAACCAGGCCTGCTCGAAGACCCGAGTGGTCGCGCGGTGGACCGGCGCGCCACTCAGGTCCAGGTTGTTGAAGTAGGTGACCGTGAAGCCCTCGCCGCCGCCGGGCTGTGCCTGGCGCGCGTCCAGGCGCGGCAGGACCTTGTGGTTGGTGCAGCCGATCGCGTAGCTCAGCCGTGCCCGGTCGCCCACCCGCGCGGCGATGGCATCGTAGGGCGGGATGGCGTAGTGAGCGTTGACCTGCGCGCTGCCACCACCCATGATCTGAGCCGTCTTCGCGTTCGGCCCGATGATGGCGATGGTGCTAAGGGACTCGAGGTCCAGCGGGAGCGCGCCTCGCTCGTTCTTCAGCAGCACGGCGCCCTCGGCCCCTGCGCGGCGGATCAGCGCACGGTGCTCGGGGCGGTCCTCCGCGCGCTCCGGCGGGATCTCAGGCCGCTCGAAGGCGCCCGCGCGCGCGATAGTGCGCAGCACGCGGCGAACCGACTCGTCGATCGCCTCCCGGCTGACCTGGCCGGACTCGACGGCCGCCAGCAGGCGCTCGCCGCGGTAGCGCGGCGGGCCGGGCATCTCCAGATCCAGGCCGTTGTTAGCGGCGTCCACAGTGCTGCGGGTGCCGAACCAGTCCGACATCACGATGCCGTCGAAGCCCCACTCGCGCTTGAGCAGGTCGGTGAGCAACTCGCGGTGGTCGCAGGCGTAGGTCCCGTTGATGCGGTTGTAGGCCGACATCACCGCCCAGCTGCCGGCCTCGCGCACGGCGGCCTCGAACGGCGGCAGGTAGATCTCGCGCAGCGTGCGCTCGTCCACCTCGGAGCTGATCGTGTTGCGCTCGAACTCCGAGTCGTTGCAGACGAAGTGCTTGACGGTAGCGCCCACGCCCTGGCGCTGCAGGCCGGTGATGTAGGCCACCGCCATGCGCGCCGAGAGGAAGGGGTCCTCGGAGTAGCACTCAAAGTTGCGGCCGTTGAGCGGCGAGCGGTGGATGTTGACGGTGGGGGCGAGCAGCAGGTGCGCTCCCTTCGAGCGCGTCTCCTCGGCCAGCGCCGCGCCCACCTCCTCCAGCAGCGCGGTGTCCCAGGTGGCCGCTAGCGCGATGCCCACCGGGAAGCAGGCTGACGTCACGGCGCCCCCGGCGAAGCCGCCGGCGCCGCGCGCGCCGTTCGGGCCGTCGGAGACCTTGATCGCCGGGATGCCGAGCCGCTCGACGGGCGGCGTGGTCCACATGCTCGCGCCAGCCAGGAGCGACACCTTCTCTGCCAGGGTCAGGTCGGCCAACAGCGCCTCGATGCGCGCCTCCGTGCCGGCCGCGCGCGCGGCATCGTTCGTCGTCACGGTGGTCCCTCCTCTGTTCTTTTTCGCCAGGGCTTCGCCCCTCCGAGCCTCTCCAGGTGTGGTATAACGTCGTGCAGCGCTGGCGGCACCCGCCCCTGCGGCGGGCGCGGCGTACAAGAGCACGCGGATAATGATAGCCGCCCATTCCACGCCATGACGCAGCCGACCCTCGCAACCAGCGGGACAACGAAGCCCGGCCGGGCGCGGCCGATCCTGGCCGTCGAGGGGCCGATCGGCGCTGGCAAGACCACCCTCGCCCGGATCATCGCCGCGGCATGGGGTGCCGACCTTGCCATGGAGCAGTTCGAGGAGAACCCATTTCTGCCGCTGTTCTACACCGACCCGCCGCGCTACGCCTGGCAAACCCAGCTGCACTTCCTGGCCAGCCGCTTCGACCAACTCACCGACCTGCCGCAGACGGGCGGGCTGCTGGTGTGCGACTACATGTTCGACAAGGACCGCATCTTCGCTGAGTTGACGCTGGATGGACCCGCGCTGCGCCGCTACCGCAAGCTCTTCGCCGCGTTGCGCCCGGCCGTGCCGCCGGTGGCGGGGGTGGTATACCTGCGCGCGGAGGTAGCGACGCTACAGGCGCGCATCGCCGCGCGGGCGCGGCCCTACGAGCAGGGGATGGACGCCGCCTACCTTGCCGCGCTCTGCCGCGCCTACGAGGCGTTCTTCGCCGGGTACGCCGACGCGCCGGTGTTGCGCCTGGACGCCTCGGCGCTGGACTACGAGCACCGGGAGGCGGACCGTGCCGCGGTGCTGCGCCAGGTCCGCGCCGCCTTCGGCCTCCCGGCGCCGGGCGGGCCGCAGGCGCCTGGGTGAACGGTGCGGGCGATGCATTGAAGATGCGCTCGTGATCGTGCGGCGCGATGCCCGGCCCATCGTCCGCCACGGCGAACTCGTAGCGCGCTCCGCGGTCCCGGCAGGTGACGCTGATGCGCACACGCGGCCCGCCATGCTAGAGCGCGTTGCCGATCAGGTTCTGGAACACCTGGCGCAGTGGCAGCGGGTCGGTGACGATGGTCGGCAGGTCGGGCGCGATGCTGACCTCGGCCTCCGGCGGCGGGGCCAGCAGGTCCACCACGTCCTCCACCAGCGCGCCCACATCCACCGGCTCGGCAGCGCCGGGGGCGCGCCCCACGCGCGAGTACTGCAGCAGCCCGTCCATGCGGCTGACGCGCCCGCGCAACAGCTCGAGGTGCGCGCGCCTCCGGCGTGACGTGCTCGCCCAGGTTCTCCTCCACCCACTGCGCCAGATTGGCGATGCCCCGCAGCGGCGCCTTCAGGTCGTGCGAGGCCACGTAGGCGAACTGGTCTAACTCGCGGTTGCGCTCCTCCAGCGCCGCCGCCAGCCGCGCCAACTCTGCGCTGCGCTCCTCCAGCGCCGCCTCGGACCGCTTGCGGTCGTGGATGTCGGTGCCACTGCCCACCCAGTATACCACGCGGCCAGCCTCGTGGCGCACCGGCAGCGAGCGGACCACATGCCAGCGGTAGGCACCGTCGGCGCGCCGCCAGCGGACCTCGATCTCGTAGGGCGCGCCGGCCGGGATGGAGCGCGACCACACCGCCGCACAACGGGGGAGGTCGTCCGGGTGCAGCACCGCGCGCCAGCCCTTCTGCTGGGACTCCTCCAGGCCCATGCCGGTGTACTCATACCAGCGGCGGTTCAGGGAGAAGACCTGCCCATCCACACCGGCGGTCCAGAGGATCTGGGGCATGGCGTCGGCGAGCGAGCGGTAGCGCAGGTCGGGCGATCGGCCCGTGGCGGGGGTAAGGCGTTCGATCATCGCAGCTTCCAGCTGGCAGGAAGGCGCACGCCGGACGAGGCGCCCGGCCTGTCGTCGGGGGTGCAAGAAGTGTGGCCGGGAACGGAGCCTTGGCAACGGAGGGGGAGCGGAGCAACGGAGGAGCGGAGGCGGGTCGCAACATGTGCTAGACTCCTGAGGAGGGAACGGGAGGGCCAGCCCTCCCCGAAAGGCCGCTTGCGGGAAGGGCCAGGGAGGGTGAAGCCCTCCCTGGAACATCGTGCCTCGATGTTCCGCAGGCCCGGCCTGCAAGCGTAGCGCAGCGCGAGGGCACTATGCACGTGGACGAACTGGAGACACCGCAGGCGGTGGTGGACCTGGAGCGGCTGGAGGCGAACATCGCGCGACTGCAGGCCTACCTGGACGAGCACCACATCGCCAACCGCCCGCACATCAAGACCCACAAGATCCCGGAGATCGCCCACATGCAGCTGGCCGCCGGCGCGGTGGGTGTGACCTGCCAGAAGCTCGGCGAGGCCGAGGTGATGGCCCAGGCTGGCGTGAAGGACATCCTGATCACCTACAACCTGCTGGGCGCCGCACGCCTGGAGCGGCTGGCGCGCCTGTGCCGCCGCGCGCGCGTGAGCGTCACCGCCGACTCGGCCGTGACGGTGCGCGGGCTGAGCCGGGCCATGAGCGCCGCCGGCCTGGAGCTCGAGGTGCTGGTGGAGTGCGACACGGGCGGCGGCCGCTGCGGCGTGCAGTCCCCCGAGGAGGCCGCACAGCTCGCCCGCCTGATCGCCGCATCGCCGGGGCTGCGCTTCGGCGGCCTGATGACCTACCCCAACAGCCCGGGGACCGACCCGTTCGTGCGAGCGGCCAAAGAGCTGCTCGCGGCGGACGGCATCGCGGTGGCGCGGGTGAGCGGCGGCGGCTCGCCCGTGATGTGGCAGGCCCACGAGTGCCGCGAGATCACCGAGCACCGCGCCGGCACCTATGTGTACGGCGACCGCAAGATGGTGGCGGTGGGGGCCATGCGCCTGGAGGAGTGCGCCCTGAGTGTGGTCTGCACAGTGGTGAGCCGGCCCACCGCGACGCGCGGTATCCTGGACGGCGGCAGCAAGGCTTTCTCCTCAGATACGCTGGGGCTGGAGGGGTACGGGCTGATCCTGGAGTACCCCGCGGCGCGGATCTACGGCCAGTCCGAGGAGCATGGCCACGTGGACTTCTCGGCCTGCGCGCGGGCGCCGGAGGTGGGCGAGCGGGTGACGGTGATCCCGAATCACGCCTGCGTGGTGAGCAACCTGTTCAACCAGGTGGTGGGCGCGCGGCGCGGCGCGGTGGAGGTGGTGTGGCCGGTAGCAGCGCGCGGGGCGCTCCACTGATCCGTCTTTTACCACGAAGGCACGAGGGCGCGAAGATCTTTGTGCCTTCGTAGCCCATCGCTCACGGCTCAATCATCTTCCCCGCCCAGTCCCGCTGCGCCTGGGCGTAGGTCTCAGGCGTGCCGATGTCCAGCAGGTAGCCGCGCAGCGGGCGGCCGTACACCGCCGCGCCCGCGCGCAGCAGCGCCGGGATAATGTCGTGCCCGAAGTCGCTTACCCCCGGGGGCACCCGTGCGGCGACCTCCGGCTCGCAGACGTACACCCCGGCGTTGGCGGTGTCGCCGCCGTCCCAGGCGGGCGGCTTCTCCACGAAGCGCAGCACCCTCCCGCGCCCGTCCACCTCGACCATGCCCTGCGAGTGCGGCGTGGCGGTGCGCTTGAGCGCCAGCGTCATCGTCGCGCCGCACGCACGGTGGAACCCCACCAGGTCCGCCAGATCCAGGTCCATCAGCAGGTCGCCGTAGATCACGAGGAAGGTCCCGTCGAAGAAGCCGGGGAAGTTGTGGATGGCGCCGGCCGTGCCGCGCAGCTCCGGCTCGTAGGCGTAGGTCAGGCGCATGCCGAAGCGGCCGCCGTCGCCCAGCCCCGCGCGCACCACGTGCGGCAGGTGGTGCAGGTTGAGGGCCGCCTCGGTCACGCCGTAGCGGCCAAGCCAGCGCAGCGTCCACTCCAGCAGCGGCCGGCCGGCCACGGGCAGCATCGGCTTGGGGCAAGCGTCGGTGAGCGGGCGCAGGCGGGTGCCGGCGCCGGCGGCAAGCACGAGGGCTTTCATACTTTCCTCGGGGGAAGGTTCTCAGGGGAGGGCAAAGCCCTCCCCTGAGAACCCTGTTTGAAACGGGGCGCGTGAGGGGCTGGCGGCCCCCGCGCCCCCAGCCGGGAGGCGTTTCAAACCAGCGCTGAGACTCCTCACCCTTTCCAGGTCTGCCGAAGGACGCGCAGCCAGTTCTCGTAGGCCAGCTTGCGCAGCGCCACGTCATCGTAGCCGGCCTGGCGCAGGGCATCAAGCAGCCGCGGCAGGCCGGCGGCGTCGCCGATCGCCCGCGGGATGGTGGCGCCGTCGAAGTCGGACCCCAGCCCCACCCGCTCGAGGCCCACCCGCCCCACCAGGTAATCGATGTGCGCCACCATTGTCTCCAGCGGCGTGTCGGCATCCTGCGCGCCGTCCGGCCGCAGAAAGCCCACCGCGAAGTTCAGGCCCACCATGCCGTCCGACTCGCGGATGGCATCGAGCTGCTTATCGGTGAGGTTGCGCGGGGTGGGGCAGAGGGCGTGGGCGTTGGAGTGCGTGGCCACCAGCGGCGCGTCGCTGATCTGGGCCACGTCCCAGAAGCCCTGCTCGTTGAGGTGCGAGAGGTCGAGCATGATGCCGAGGCGATTGCAGGCTTTCACCAACTCGCGGCCGGCGTCGGTGAGGCCGGGGCCGGTGTCCGGCGTGCTGGGGAAGCGGAACGGCACCCCCTCGGCGAAGGCGTTAGGGCGGCTCCAGACCAGCCCGAGCGAGCGCAGCCCGGCGCGGTAGAGCACTTCGAGCGCGTCCAGGCCTGGGTCGATCGGGTCGGCGCCCTCGAAGTGCAGGATGGCGGCCAGCGCCCCGCGCGCCACGCACGCCTCGATCTCGTCGACGGTGCGCGCCACGGCAAGCTGCCCCTGGGACTCGGCCTCCAGGCGGAAGAGCAGGGCCGTCATGCCAAGTGCCACCCGCTGGGCGTAGGCCAGCTCCAGCGGCGGCGGCAGCACGTCCCAGCGCTCCACCTTCGGGTGGGCCGGATCTGCCGGCACATACACGGCGAAGAAGCCGCCCGCCAGCCCGCCCGCCCGCGCGCGCGGCAGGTCGATATGGCCCTTGCCCTCCCCAAAGAGCGTGTCCGCGCCCGGCGCAGCGGTGTACAGGCGCAGCAGCGTGTCGTTGTGGCCGTCGAAGATCGGGATGCTGGTCACGTCATCTCCTTCATGGGCGTTGAACGTGTGGACGGTGAACGGTGAACGTTGGACGCGGCTACGCCAGCCGCAGGTTCGGCACCACGTCCAGGTCCCAGCCATGCTGGCGCCCGTCCGCGAAGCGGTAGAAGGCGGCGGCGGCGATCATGGCGGCGTTGTCGGTGCACAGGCTGAGCGGCGGCACGCGCACCGGCACCGGCGAGCGGCGTCTCAACTCCTCGCGCAG
>DATMBA010000716.1:0-3096 GCA_035559635.1 Roseiflexaceae bacterium | reverse complement strand
ATCGGGTGGTGGCGCCGGACCTGCGCGGCCACGGGCGCTCCGAGAAGCCGCGCTCCTCCTACTCGCTGGAGGAGTTCCTGTGGGACTTCGGCCAGGTGCTGGCCCAACTGCGCGTGGAGGAGCCGTTTATACTCATGGCGCACTCCTTCGGCGGGCCGGTGGCGCTGACCTTCGCCGCGGCCCACCCGGAGCGGGTGAGCCGGCTGGTGCTGGTGGCCACTGCGCCGGAGATGCATCTGCACCCGCTGGTGGAGGCACTGCTGAAGCTGCCGCTACCGCTGCGCACGCTCGAGCGGCTGCGGCCGCTGCTGGCGCCCCGGCTGCACGCGCCGCTGTTCGTGCTGCAGCGGGTGCTGGCCGGCACGCTCTTCCCCTGGCGCGGTTGGGGGCTGCTGCCCGCCATCCGGACGCCGACGCTGATCATCGGCGGGCAGTTCGACTTCATCGTGCCGGCCGCGGCGCTGGAGCGGATGCGCGCTGCGATCCCCGGCGCGCGCCTCGAGGTGGTGCGCTACGCCCGCCACCTGCCACAGCTCGAGCGCCCGGCCGCAGTGAACCGCGCCGTCCAGAGCTTCATCGAGCGGCGGCTGAGCTGGCGCGGCGAGGAGGAAGAGGAACCGGGGTCAGGGGAGGGTGCAGCCCTCCCCTGACCCCGCCCTCTCCGGGGTACCCGGAGCGGCTCTCAGAGCCTGTTTGAAACCGGGAGCGTGAGGGGTGAAACCCCTCACCCACCCCCCGCTGGGAGGCATTTCAAACAAGCTCTAAGGATACGGCGATGACAGATTTCAGTGCCGATGCGCGGCTGGCGGAGATCGTACGCACGATGCCGTGGCGCACACGCCCGGAGCGGCTGGCGCTCGTGGGGATCGACCCGCGCGAGCAGCCGGTGGCGTTACGCCTGGTGGCCGGCTTCACCGGCCGCTTGTGGCAACTCACCGTCGAACCTGAGATGGTGACGCTGCTGCTGGACGAGGCCGACTGGCGCCAGGTGTGCCCCGCCTTCCCACGTGCGCGGGTGGAGCGCCCCTACCGGGCGATCTCGTTCGAGGTAGACCTGCCGCCGGATCTGGTGGGCTTCCTGGCCCTGCTGAGCGGCGCGCTCGCGGCGGCTGGCGTGCCGCTCCTGGCCGTGTCCGGCTTCAGCCGCGACCACCTGATCGTGCGTGAGGCGGACCTGGAGCGCGCCGAGGCGGCGATCCGCGACCTGGTGGCACGCGTTTGATCTGCGAAGGGCACGAAGAAGCGCGCTTCCAGCCTTCGTGCTCTCCGGGTCCTTGGCGGATCATCTCTTCTTCAGCACGAAGATATACTCGTGCTTGAAGACGTAGAACCCGCCCGCCAGGGCGCGGTACTTCCACAACTCCTTCTGCTGGCGCTTGCCGGCGGTGCCCTCGAAGTTCTTCACCACGATACTCTTGAGCGAGAACCCGCGCCGCAGCAACTCGTTCATGCTCAGGAAGCCGAGCGGGATCCACTCGCCACGGGCGTACTTGTCCCCGATCACCAGTGCCAGATAGCGCCCGCTCTCCAGCGCCGGCGCCACGTTCTCCACCACCTGCCCCAGCCGCTCCAGGAAGGCCTCCACCGAGCCGGCGTTCGAGAGGTCGCGCGGGTCGTCGCTGAAGCGGATGATGTCGAAGTAGGGCGGGTGCAGCACCAGAAGCTGGGCCTGCTGCCGGCCGTGGCGCTCGAGCGCGCCGCGGAAGTCGAAGGTAGCGCTGTCGCCGGTGTAGATCTCGGCCACGGTGCGCTGCTGGCTCGGCTCGGCGGAGGCCAGGCGCCGCGCCAGCTCCGCCGCGGCGGGCTGTAGGTCCACTCCCAGCGCGTTGCGTCCCAGGCGGCGCGCCTCGATCAGCGTAGTGCCCGAGCCGGCGAACGGGTCGATCACCCAGTCTCCGCGGCGGGTGTAGCGCCGCATCATCTGGTGCGGGATCTGCGGGATGAAGTTGCCCCAGTAGGCCGCTGTGTGGACGCCGCTGCTGTCGCGCCGCTCCACCTGCCACAGGCTGTCGGTGAGGATGTCGTCGTATTCTTTCCAGCGGTTGAGGTTGATGTCGTTGATCGGCGCGGTGCGCACCTCGGTGATGCTGCGCGCCAGCCGCTCGACGTAGTAGCGGGCGCGCTCGAGTGTCTGCGCCTGGGCGATCTGGTCGAGCTCCGCGGCCAGCACGCGCCGGCTGAACACCGCCGCGTCACCCTCCGCTGCTGCGCGCAGCGCACTCCCCGGCTGCGCGAGCTCGTCGCGCAGCCGCTCCACCTCGCCACGCAGCGCGCCGACGGCCTCCTGCTGGCTCAGGCGCCGTAGCACGTCCAGCAGCAGCGGCCGGCTCAGCCGCACAGAGTCATCCGGGCGCTCGGTTGGGTCTGAGGGAAGCGCCGGGGGGACGCGGTCCTGCACTGTGGGTGTCCTCGGGCGATCACATGCAACACACCGTCACAGTATACGATACAAATGCCATGAATGCAATAGGGGTGTAAGGATTTACAGAAACGGGGGAGGGTCAGGGAAGGCACTGCCCTCCCTACCCCTCCCCTTGTTCAGGCCGCGCGCGCTGTTTGGGCGAGCCAGGCCACGGCGGTCACGACCTCGGACTCGAGCCATTCCGCGGGGCGGGGCGGGGCGTCGGCGCCGGGGGGGGCGGCGAGGGGGGCCGGGAAACCGAGGTAGCCGGCCGCCGCCAGCAGCGGGGCGCCCTGCTCGTCCAACGCGGCGGCGGCTATGGCGCCCCGCTGGCCGAGGCCCGGCACGGCCACCAGCCGCACCCACTGGTCGAAGGACTCCTCGCCGCCGCTGCGCAGCTCGCCGGGGGCGTAGGCGCGGAACAGGTCCGCCAGCAGCCCGGCGTCCGCCTCGCACAGCCCGGCGACGGTGCAGCTCCCCACCGGCCCGTCGTCCGAGCGGACGTGCAACACCAGCGCGCCGCCCTCCAGAGCGACTTCGGACGCAAGCCCGGCGGCGCCGTACCAGCGCTGCTCGCTCTCCTCGATCTGCAGCTCGCCGCCGGCCAGGCGCACGGCCAGTTCGAGCGGCAGTTGGCAGGCCTCCAGCACCGGCTCGGGCGCCGGCCCGATGAGGATCGCCAGCGCCTCGCGCAC
>DATMBA010000715.1:0-6373 GCA_035559635.1 Roseiflexaceae bacterium | reverse complement strand
GCCCGCCTGTTCGGCGCGGCGCGCGCCCAGGGGCGAGGCGCCGCGGCCGCCCCGGCGCGCTTCGTCGGCCGGGCGGACCTGCGCGAAGGGGTGGACCTCTCGGTGCGGCGCATGCTGCGCCTGCGGGTGGACGGCGGCACGGCCCAGGAGATCGACTGCGCCGGCGACCAGCCGGATGCTACCACCGCCTCCGAGATCGTGGCGCGCATCAACGCCGCGCTGGCGGCGCCGGTGGCCAGCACCGACGGCCGGCGCATCACCCTTACCTCGCCCACCGCTGGCGCCGCCAGCCGGATCGACGTGTTGCCGCCGGGGGATGCGCAGGCCGACGCCACCGACATCATCCTGGGAATCGCCCCGCGCGAGGTGCATGGCGCCCCGCCGGACCACGCCGTGCTGCGCGGCCTGGTGGCGCTCGAGGAGCCGCTGGACCTGCGCCGGCTGCGCATCCTCTGGCTCAGCATAGATGGCGGCCCGCTGCTGGAGATCGACGTGGCCGGCGCGGACCCGGCACGGACCCGCCTGCAGGAGGTGATCGACGCGATCAACGCCGCCGCTGGCACCACCGTGGCCTTTCCGGAGGAGAATCGGCTGGTGCTGCGCTCACCGACCGCCGGCGCGGAGAGCGCGATCATGCTGCGCGCCCCGGTGACGCGCACGCCGCGCTTCTTCTACACCCGCGGCCGGGTGCGCGAGGACGCCGCCACTGCGATCTTTGGCTTCGCCGCCGGCAGGGCCGAGGGGCGGCTGCCCGAGCCGGCCCGCCTCACCGGCACGGTGGATCTCAGCCGCGGCGCGGACCTGCGCGTGGCCCATACGCTGCGCATCCAGCTCGACGACCGCGACCCCAGGGAGATCTTCGTCGCCAACCCGGCCCGCCCGATGGTCACCACCCTCGATCACCTGGTGGCGACGATCAACGGCGAGGCCGGTTTCGGCGCGCCGGTGGCCTCGGTGCGCGACGGCAGGCTCGAGCTGACCTCGGTGGTCGAGGGGCCATCCGGCCGGGTGGCGCTCGGCGTGAGCAGCGCGAGCGACGCCGGCGAGCTGCTCTTCGGCCTGCCACCGGGGAGCGCGGCCCGCGGGCGCGCCGCCGAGCGCGTGGTGTTCGTGGGCATGGGGGATCTGGCGCGCGGCCTGGACATCCGCGAGACCTTCCGCCTGCGGCTGGGCGTGGACGAGCGCCCAGTGGTGGCGGTGGACCTGCGCGAGGGGCTGGCGGAGGGCGCGCCGCCGATCCTCAGCCCGGCGCAGGTGGCGATCGCACTCAACCGGGCGCTGGGTGGCAGCTACGCCAGCCACGATGGGCGGCGGATCATCATCACGTCGCAGCGCGAGGGGAGCGCCAGCCGTGTGGCGATCGAGCTGGCCGGCGAGAACGACGCCACCGCGGCCGTCTTCGGCCTGACCGAGGCGCGCAGCTATCAGGGCCAGGACGCCACCCAGGCCCGGCTGGTGGGGGCAGTGAACCTGGCGGGCGGGGTGCAGCTCGGCGTGCGGCGCCACCTCAGCCTGGAGATCGACGGCCAGCTGATTGCCGATATCGACTGCGCCGGCAAGGACACCGGCCCGACCACCCTGGCGGACCTCAAGCAGCGCATCGACGCCGCGGCGGGGCGTCCGGTGACCGGCGAACTGGACGGCAAGCTGGTGATCCTCTCCCCCACACGCGGGGCGGGCAGCTCGGTGGCCCTGCGCATCTCAACCGCCGCGGACGCGCGCTCGCGCCTGCTGGGCGACGCGCCCCTCACCGCGCTCGGCGCGCCGGGACGGCCGGCTGAGCTGCGCGGTGCCGTTTCGCTCAACCGGCCGCTGGACCTGCGCGTGCGCTCGCGCATCCGGTTGCGGCTGGACGGCGGCGAGATCTATGAGATCGACTGCGCCGGTGAGCGGCCGGAGCGCACCTTCGCCGACGAGATCGTGGCGAAGATCAACGTGGTGCTGCCGGGCGCGGCTGCGCTGGACGGCGAGCGGCGCCTGGTGCTGCGCGCCGCGCGGCGCGTCGAGCTGCTGGCGCAGCGCCACTTCACGCTCTACGAGTTCACCCCCGTGGCGGCGCGCACCCCCGAGCAGGAGCTGCGCTACGGGACCACCTGGGAGGTGGCGAGCGCCAGCGTGCGCGCCGAGCCGGCCGCCTGGGCGCTGCGCAGTCTAAGCGGCGTGGACCGGCCGCGCCTGACCAACCGCGACACCGGCGCCTGGGTGATGGTGGAGGCCGTGATCCCGGCTGGCTTCACCATGCACGTGCAGGTAGACGACGAGGGCGCGCTGCGGGCCTGGATGGAGGCTCCCGGCCGCCCGACGCGCGACCTGCGCGAGCGCGTGCGGGCCGGGCTGGGCGCGGCGGCCGAGCCGGCCGAGAGCGTGGCGCGGGCCGTGGCCGCGGCGCTCACCCTGCCGACCGGCCGCTCGCGCTGGCTCTACACCGACTGCTACGGCGACCGCTACGACGCGGCGTACTTCGGGCAGCGCCCGCGGCGCGGCCGGCGCCCGCGGCTGCAGGTGGTGCCGGCGCACTTCGCTGGCGGCCAGGTGTGCCACGCGCCGGGGGTCTTCAACCAGAGCCGCTTCCACAACCCGGAGCAGCCCGGCACCGAGACAGTCTTCGGCTCGCGCGAGGCGCAGGCGCGCCCGCAGGCCGCCACCTGGTTCAGCTACCGCAGCCACCAGGCCGGCCGCTTCGAGCTGGAGCTGCCGTCCGACCTGCCGCCGCAGTTCGGCGGACGCTTCAACGAGGCGCGCTTCGCCGCGCGCAGCGCGGGCGGCCAACCTGTGCCGAACATCGTCTACCGCGAGGCGATCTTCGACCTGCCGGGGGACCCGCGCGCGCTCCAGGAGCAGATCGAGGCCCGGCCGAACATAATTACCGCCCGCGATACGTTTATAGAAGCGGAGGAGATCGAGACCGGCGGCGAGTTCCCGATCTACCGCGGCGCGCCGATCTACAGTGTCCCGTTCAACCTGCCGCGCCCGCTGGCCGGCGGCGGGGCGGGCGCCCCCGCGCGCGCCTACCTGGTGCAGCCCGGCGTCGAGTTCGCCGTCGAACTGATCGCCCGCGAGCCGGGCGCGTGGGGCAACCTGATCGAGATCAGTGCGCCCGAGTCCGAGACGCCCGGCGGCTTCGATGTGGCCGTCACCTACACCGGGCGCGACGTGTTCGAGAACGCCCGCGCGAAGGTGGCCGAGCAGGTGACCCGCGCCCGCGCGGCGGGTGTGTTGGGGGTGGTTACGCGCTTCTAGGCGCTAGGGCTGAAGCCCTGCGCTGGTATGCGAAACGCGCTGATGAACGTTGCCTGTTTCATGGGGTATCCTGGCGCCCTCCCACGCCCGGCGCGTGCACGCCGCAGGCGTTCCCGCAGGGTACGCGCGGGCTATCCCTCACGAAGGCCGCCTGCGCGGCCTGAGACCCAGCCCGCGGCGGCGGGCTTGGCAATGGGTAGCCCGCCGCTTCAGCAGCCGGGGGTGGTACGCCACCGTGTACCCGTTTCATATGTCAAAGTTTGTGAGCGCGTTCGACATCGATCAGCCCGTTTCAGCAGGTTTGGCAATGGCAGCAGCGGGCTTCAGCCCGTGCGAAGGAGGAACCCGTGAGCGACAACCCGACAACCCCGGCGCCGTACATCCCGCGCAACCCTGGTGACCTGGTGACGGCCGAGGACTGGAACGATATGCAGGTGGCCGTCCGCACCGACCTGGCCGCCAACGCCGCCGCCGACGCCCAGCGGGACGAGGAGCTGCGCCAGCTGATCGCCAACGTCGACGCCCCAAAGTTCGGCGGCAAGACCCCCGACGAGTGGACCGATGAGCTGGACCAGCGCTACATCCGCCGCGACGACCCCGGCGCGATGGGGGAGTACCGGCGCTACTTCAAGCAACTCAACCGCCAGGTGATCGACGAGCGCACGAACCAGCAGATCTTCGAGCCGTGCGTGATCGAGCACAAGCTCTGCCGCTACCCGCTCGTCGAGGTCTACGAGTTGCTGCCGGTCTTCGCGCACGTGCCGCAGACCGACGGCCGCGGCGGCGTGCCGGCCGGCTACGAGAACGTCAAGTTCCTGATCTACTACGCCAGCAAGCGCGACCCGATGGCCGACCTGCTCACCACCGAGTCGAGCGACCGCTACTACTGGGGCGACGACTTCAAGCTGCTGCTCAGCCAGTTCGACCTGAAGCCGGCCCTCACCCAGAAGCTGGACGACGTGGTGAACGACATCTTCGGCAAGATGTTCGACCCAGGGCTGGGCCAGGACCAGTTCGACCGCGACACCTACAACGTCTCAGAGTACGTGCAGAAGCGGATGATCGACACCGACCAGACCGTAGGAGACCTGATGAAGGGCGGCCAGTGGAACGACCTGCGCGTCGCCATCCGCCCGGTGCAGATCCCGGCGCTCTCCACCTTCCCGACGGGCGCCAACGCGCCGCGCACTGTACAGGTCTTCCACATCAGCCAGAACGAGGTGGAGATCCGCGTGCCCACGGCGACCGATATCATGGTCATCCTGCGCACGTAGTGCGCTTGGGGGTGCCGGGGCCTTCGGCCCGCGAAAGAATATACTCGGAGGGCGAAGCCCGCCGAACCTCCCTGCCCTACGAGGAGGGTCAGGGAGGGGTTGCCCGCCCCGGAGGTTGTGCGGAAGGGGAGGGTCAGGGGGGCATGCCCTCCCTGACATACCCCCTCCCCTATGACACAGGCTTGGCCTGCAAGCATGTAAGGCGGCCGCGCAGCGAAAGCACGCCGCAGGCGAAAACTATGAAGCTAACCACCTCATTTTTCGGCGACGACCTGCTGTTCGAGGGGGACGTGGCGCTGACGCTGCGCGCCCTCCCGGCCGGCGCGCGCGTGACCCGCGCCGTGGCCACGCTGGCGCCCGTGGCCTCCAGCCGCGCCGGCAGCCAGCCCTTCGTCGAGGAGTTCGCCGTGGCCGGCGGCGGCGGCCCCTTCGGGCTGCTGGTGGAGGCCGAGCCGGCGCCGCCCGCCGCGGTGGTGGACCTCGGCGCGCGGCGCACGGTGCAGCGCCTCGGCGTCACCGGGCTGGCCAGCGGGAGCGCTGGCGGCGCGTTCCTCCAACTGGATATGGGCGGCGTCTGGGTGATGCTGGACAACCAGGGCAGCCCGACGACGACCGTCACGCCCGCCCGGCGGCGCTTCGTTGTGACCGACCCGCCCAGCCCGAATCCGCAGAATCTCCCGCCGGCCCTGGCGTTGCCGGGCCTGCAGGGGCAGCGGCTGCGGCTCACCCACGCCGGCGCGTCCACCGCCGCCATCGCCGTCCAGCGCGTCACGCTGCGCAGCTACCCCTCGAACGTCACGCTGCGCCTCGGTGACCTGGGGCCGGTCTGGTTCAAGGTGGGCGATCTGCGCGAGGCGGCCGTCACGCCGGACTTCGCGGCCATCCTGGACGCCTTCACCCAGCGCGTCGCGCCGGAGGGTGGCGTGTACGAGGTGCCCTTCACGCTGCACTCCGACACGCTGGCTCGCCTGCGGGTGACGCTGGAGATCGAGTTCTTCCTCTCCCAGCCGCTGCTCCCGCCGCCGCTCACCCAGGCGGTCTTCAGCTTCGGCTACAGTGCCACGCCCGAGGGCGCACCGGCCCCGCTGCGTGCGGTGCTGCCGCTCAACGCGCGGGCGATCCCCGGCGCCACCGCGGCGCAGGTGAGCGGTCGCTTCGGCGCCAGCCGCGTCGTCCACGGGCCGGTGCGCGCCACCAGCTACGCCGACACCGTCACCGTCGCCGGTGGGCAGACCGTGGCCCACCCGATCCGCCTCGCCGCGCCCGCCACTGTCGACGCGATCGACCTGCACGTCGAGGCTGTGACCTCCGAGGCGGCGCTGCTCGTGACGCTCCAGGAGGACGTAAGTGGCAAGCCGTGGGGCGCCTCGCTTTTCGCCGAGCCGGTGCGCGTCGAGCTGGCCCGCCCGCCGGCCGGCGGCGCCCGCTGGGCCAGTGCGCCGCTCGCCGCGCCCTTCACCTTCCAGCCGGACACGGTGTACTGGCTGGTGGTCACCGCTGCCGAGGGCGAGGCGCGCTGGGCAGTGGCCCCGGCCGGCACGCTCCCGCCACTGCAGCGCACCACCGACGGCGGCCTCTCCTATCGCGCGGTGCGCTCCGAGACGCTCGGCGGCGCCGTGGCCGGCATCTACCGGCTCCGCACCACCCCGGCGCAGTTTCGCCAGCCGCTGAAGCTGGACGTCGCCGGCCACGAGGTGTCGCTCGCCCGCTTCGACGCGCTCGGCAAGGTGGACTTCCTGCTCGACCTGCCGGAGGTGGCGCAGGCGGTGGACGCCGCGCTGCAGGACGCTGCGGCCGCACAAGGGCTGCTGGCCGAGCGGGTGGCCAACGGCGACTTCACGCGCTGGACGCGCTTCGAG
>DATMBA010000714.1:0-13776 GCA_035559635.1 Roseiflexaceae bacterium | reverse complement strand
TCCGCTCCCCCTCCGCTCCCCCTCCGTTGACAAGGCTCCGTTCCCACCCTTCGCCTCACACCCGCCCGATGATCTCCGCCAACGGCAGCGCATCCAGCCGCTCCAGCACCAGGTCCGCCTCCGGCAGCGCGATCCGCCGCGTGATCGGGCTTGGTACCGCCACGCAGCGCATCCCCGCCGCCCGCGCCGCCAGGATGCCGTTCGGCGAGTCCTCGAACACCAGGCAGCCCGCCGGCGCCACGCCCAGGCACGCCGCCGCGCTCAGGAACAGCTCCGGGTCCGGCTTGGTGTACCGCACGTCGTCCGCCGTCCGCACGCACGCGAAACGCTGCAAAATGTTATGTCGAGCAAGCCAACCCACCACCCAGCGGCGGTCGCTGCTGGAGGCCACCGCGCGCGGCAGGCCAAGCGCGTCGGCCTGGTCCAGGATCGCGCGCACGCCGGGGAGCAGTGGCTGGCCCGCGCTCAACTCCTCCTTCAGCCGCAGTCGGCGCGCCCGCACCGCCACCCGGTCCAGCGCCGGGCCAACCCGTGCCGCCAAATGGGCCAGCGCGTCGAAGCCGTGCGCCGTGCCGAGCGCCTCCTTCCACAGCGCCAGCGGCAGCTCCAGCCCATGCTCCGCGTAGATCCGCAGCCAGCTCTCGTACGCTGGCGTCTCCGTATCCACCAGCAGCCCGTCGAAGTCGAAGATCAGCGCGCGAATGGGTATACTCATGGTGGCTCCATTCTACCAAATGTGGGGCGAGTTGAGGGGTGCGCCCTCCTGTTTCAAGACCCGGCGAGCGGCGATAGGCTAGAGGAGTTGCGAAAGCTTAAAGCCGCTCGCCCATCACCCATCGCCGGAAGCGCACCAGAACCCCTCCCGCCTACTTTGTTCCGTTTGACACGAAGCCCGCCTGGTGGTACAGTATCGCCTCGGAATCCCGTGCCTGAACGCGCTGTTTCTCCGCTTCCTGTCTGGAAAGCGAGCCGAATCTGATGCCCCCGCTGACTGAGCACGTCGTCCTACGCGACCTGGACGTCGAGAACATCGCCGACTTCGAGGTGTACATCCAGCACGGCGGCTACGAGGCATACCGCACGGCGCTCACCCAGAAGAAGCCCGCCGATATCGTCACCCTGGTGAGGGACGCCGGTCTGCGCGGCCGCGGCGGCGCGGGCTTCCCCACCGGGGTGAAGTGGGGCTTCCTGCCCAAGGACGTCTACCCGCGCTACCTGCTGACGAACTGTGACGAGAGCGAGCCGGGCACCTTCAATAACCACCAGATCATCGACCGCAACCCGCACCAACTGATCGAGGGCGTGGCGATCGCGGCCTACGCGATCGAGGCCAATCTGGCCTTTGTCTACTGCCGCGGCGAATTCGCCGCCGCCGCCCGCACCCTCGAGCGCGCGGTGGCGAAGGCCTACGCCGCTGGTCTCCTCGGCCGCGACATCCTCGGCACCGGCTATAACCTGGACATCGTCATCCACCGCGGCGCCGGCGCCTACATCTGCGGCGAGGAGACGGCCCTCATGGAGTCGCTCGAGGGCAAGATCGGCCAGCCCCGCCTCCGCCCGCCCTTCCCCGCCGTCGCCGGGCTGTACGGCAAGCCGACGATCATCAACAACGTCGAGACGATCGCCAACGTGCCGATGATCGTGCGCCACGGCAGCGAGTGGTACCGGCAGTTCGGCACCGAGAAAAGCCCCGGCACGAAGGTCTTCTCGATCTCCGGCCACGTCAACCGCCCCGGCAACTACGAGGCGCCCTTCGGCACCCCGCTGCGCGAGTTGATCTACGGCGAGGATTACTGCCAGGGCATGCGCGGCGGCCGCACGGTCAAGATCGTCGTCCCCGGCGGCGCCTCGGCCGCCTGGCTCACCGACGCCGACCTGGATGTGCCCATGGACTATGAGTCGCTGGCGGCCAAGGGCACTATGCTCGGCTCCGGCGGCGTGATCGTCCTGGACGAGACGGTCAGCGCGGTCGAGGTGGCCTATAAGATGGACGAGTTCTTCAAGCACGAGTCGTGCGGCAAGTGTACGCCCTGCCGCGAGGGTACCCACTTCCTCACCAGGGTGCTCCACCGCATCTCCCACGGCCACGGCCGCCCAGGGGATATCCCCACGCTGCACGATGTCTATAACCAGATGGCCGGCAACTGCTTCTGTCTGCTCGGTGAGAGCGCCGTGGTGCCGGTCCGTAGCGCGCTCAAGATCTTTCCCCACGAGTTCGAGGCGGCGATCGCGCAGGCATCCGCCAACGGCCGCGGCGACGGCAAGGTGGCGATCCCGCTTGTGACGCATTGATGACGGTGGACCGCGACCGCACGATGAAGAGCCACAGGTGGTGTGCCCCGATTCGGTCCTCGGTCTTCGTCTTCGGTCTCTGGTCTCCTGGAGGCGGCTATGACGACACCAGCCCCCGAGCTGCGCTGGACATCGGCGGATCTCGAGGCCTTCCCGGACAACGGCAAGCGCTACGAGATCATCGACGGAGAGCTGTACGTGTCCAAGCAACCGGACTGGTATCACCATCAGCACAACGCGGGGGCCTGGGGGCGCCGCCCGCGAAAAACAGCCTCTTCCACGGTACCCGCCCGGTAGGACTGCCCATCTCACCTACGCTGTACGTGCGCTAGCAAAGAGATAGATCATGCCCGATGTCAACCTGATCGTCGACGGCCACCCGGTCACCGTCCCGGCCGGCACCAATCTCGTCGAGGCCGCGCGGCTGGCCGGCGTGCCGATCCCGGTCTTCTGTTACCACCCCAAGCTCAAGCCGGTGGGCATGTGCCGCATGTGCCTGGTGGAGGTCTGGACGCCGCGCATCGACCCGGCTACCCGCCAGCCGGTGATCGGCCCGGACGGCCAGCCGCAGCTGGCGCTGATGATGAATAAGCTCCAGCCCGGCTGCGTCACCCCGGTCAGCGAGGGCATGGTTGTCAAGACGACCACCGAGAAGGTCCGGTTCGCCCAACGCGGCCAGCTCGAGTTCTTGCTCACCTCCCACCCGCTGGACTGCCCGGTGTGCGATAAGGGCGGCGAGTGCCCGCTGCAGAACCTGACGATGCAGTTCGGCCCTAGCACCTCGCGCTTCGACTACGCGGACAAGGTGCACTTCGTCAAGCCCATCCCGCTCGGCGACCTGATCTACCTGGATCGCGAGCGCTGCATCCTCTGCTCGCGCTGCGTCCGCTTCCAGGACGATGTGGCCGACGACCCGGTGCTCGGCTTCGATAACCGCGGCCGCGCCTGGGAGATCATCTCGAAGTCCGATCCGCCCTTCGACAGCAAGTTCTCCGGCAACACTACCGACATCTGCCCGGTGGGCGCCCTCACCTCCTCGGACTTCCGTTTCAAGGCGCGCGTCTGGGAGGTGCGCAGCACGCCCAGTATCTGCCCCCACTGCCCGGTCGGCTGCGATATCGCGCTCGACATGCGCCATAACAGCCTGATGCGCGTGATGCCACGCGAGAACGATTATGTCAACGAGATCTGGATCTGCGACAAGGGGCGCTACGGCATGCGCTTCCTGGAGAGCGACGAGCGCCTGACCACGCCGCTCATCCGGCGCGGCGAGCGGCTGGAGCCGGCCACCTGGGACGAGGCCTACGCGCTGATCGCTGAGAAGCTCTCGCAGATCCAAGCCGTCGCCGGCGGCCGGGCGCTCGCCGGGCTGGCCGGCCCCGAGCTGGCGAACGAGGATCTCTACCTGTTCCAAAAGCTGTTCCGCCAGACGCTCGGCTCGAACAACCTCGACCACCGCGCTGGCGCGCCGGACGACCTGCCGCTGGATACGCTGGGGGCGTCGCTCGGCGTAGGCGCGGGCACCAACCTGCTGGCGCTTGGCAAGGGCGCTGCGGTGTTGGTGTTCGGCGCGGACCCGGAGGAGGAGGCGATGCTGTACGTGCCCCGGCTGCGCGGCATCGTAGCTCGCGGCGGGGACCTCACGGTGGTGAACGCCTACCCCACCAAGCTGGAGCGCTCGGCCACGCGCAGCCTGCGGGTGCGCGCTGGCGCCGAGGAACTGCTGGCGCTGGCGCTGCTCAAGGTGGTGGCGGAGGAGCGCTTGGTGAGCGCGGACATCGCCGCGCGTCTGCGCAACGTCAGTGAGTTGATGCAGCAGCTGGCCGCGCTCTCGCTCGCCGAACTGGCCGCCGCCGCGGGGGTCACCGAGGAGGCCGTGCAGGCCACGGCGCGCGCCTTCGCCTCTGCCGAGCACGGGATCATTATGTACGGCCGCGCGGCGCTCGCCGCTGACCCGTCGCTGCTGGAGATGCTCGGCAACCTGGCGCTGCTCACTGGCAAGGTCGGCCGGCCCGGCAGCGGCCTGATCCCGCTGCTGCCGGGCGGCAACGCCCGCGGCGCACTGGACATGGGGGTGCGGCCGGACGCCGGCCCGGGCGGCGCAGCGCTGCGACAGGCCGGCCTGAGCGCGCGCGAGATGTGGGCCGCCGCCGAGCAGGGCCAGCTGCGCGGGATGATCGTCGCCGGACTGAACCCTGCCGCCCATAGCCCGCAGGCGGTCCGCGGCCTGGAGGCGCTCGAGTTCCTGGCGGTGGCCGACCTGTTCCTCACCGAGACGGCGCAGCTCGCCGATGTTGTGCTGCCGCTGGCGGCCTTCGCCGAGCGCGAGGGCACCTTCACCAACGCCGAGCGGCGCGTCCAGCGTTTCCGCCAGGCCCGCCGCAGCCAGGGCGATCTGCCGGCCCCCTGGGAGCTGATGCAGCAGATCGCCCGCCGGGTCGTTGAGCGGCTTGAGCCGGGTGATCGCGCTGAAGTTCTGGCGACGAATGGCCGCAGCGGCGTGCAAGCGGTGGCCGTGGCTGCGACTGGCGCCAGCAGACGGGGTGGCAAGACCTCAGCGGCCTCACCCGCCTCAGCGCCCGCAGCGATCCAGCGCTGGGACTACGTGGTCGCCAGCGATGTGATGGACGAGATCAGCGCGAGCGTGCGCGGCTACGCTGGCACCAGCTACCTGAGCTTCGACCTGACGCGCTCGGCCGCCTGGGGTCGCCAGTCCAACGAGCCGATCTATTACGACGGCACCTCCTACGCCAACAGCGAGGGGGTGGGGGTACAGATCCCGGCTAGCGCGGACGACCCGCGCGCGAGCTTCGCGCTCTCGCTGCGCGGCCCGGCCACGCGCGCGCCGGACTCCGATCGCCCCTTTATGCTGCTCGCTCCGGCGCGCGCCTACGACGGCGGCAACTGGGTGCGCGGCTCGAAGCTCCTGCCGCGCCAGGTTCCGCCGCACGCTATCCTCAGCCGGGCGGATGCCGCGCGCCTCGGCGTAGCGCTCGGTGAGCGCGTAAAAATTATGTCAAGTTCAGGCGCGCTGGAGCTGCCGGTCACGGTGGACGCCGGGCTGGCCGCGGGGCTGGTGTTGGTGCCGGCGGTGCGTGGGGCGCAGCTCGGCGCGATCGTAACGGGCGGGCAGACGGCGGTCGCCGTTCAGAAGGTTGAACGTTAGCACGTTTGCACGTTAAACGTCCGCTGCTCAACGTTCCAACGTTCACCGTGCAAACGTTCAACGAGGTTAAGACATGACCTGGCTGGACATCGTCATCCTGGTGGTGAAGTGCCTCGTGCTGGCGCTGGCGGCAACCACGCTGTTCGCCTACTTCACGCTGTTCGAGCGCCGCGTCCTCGCCCGCCTCCAGAATCGCGTCGGGCCGAACCGCGCCGGGCCGGGCGGGTTCCTCCAGCCGCTGGCTGACGCCGTCAAGCTCTTCTTCAAGGAGGATATCGTCCCGGCGCTGGCGGACCGCTGGGTCTACCTGATCTCGCCGGCCTTCGCCGTGATCCCGGCGCTGATCATCTGGGTGGTGCTACCGCTCGGCAACTGGCCGGACGGGCAGGGCGGCAACCTGCTACAGCTCGCCAGCATCGATGTCGGCGTGCTCTACCTGCTGGCGGTCACCTCGCTTGGCGTCTACGGCATCGCCATCGCCGGCTGGGCCTCGAACAACAAGTACTCGATGCTCGGCGGCATACGCGCCTCGGCGCAGGTGATCTCCTACGAACTGGCGCTCGGCCTGGCGGTGCTGGGCGCGGTGATGCAGGCCGGCTCCTTTCGCACCGAGGAGATCGTGGCCGGGCAGCAGGGCATGTGGTATATCGTGCCGCAGTTCCTGGGCTTCGTGGTGTTCATGATCGCCTCCACCGCCGAGGTGGTGCGCGCGCCGTTCGATCTGGTGGAGGCCGAGCAGGAGTTGGTAGGCGGTTACAACACCGAGTACGGCTCGATGAAGTTCGCCCTGTTCTTCATGTCGGAGTATATCAAGCTGGTGGCGATGAACGCCATCGCGGTGACGCTGTTCCTGGGCGGCTGGCTCTTCCCGTTCCTGGACGAGCTGCGCACCGGGCTGATCCCGATCGCCGGCGAGCCGCTCGCCAACGCGGCCTTCGGCCTGGCGTCGCTCGGCTCGTTCCTGCTCAAGGTGGCGCTGCTGTCGTTCGTCTCGGTGTGGGTGCGCGCCACGGTGCCGCGTGTGCGCTACGACCAGTTGATGGACCTGGGCTGGAAGGTGCTGCTGCCGATGGCGCTGATCAACGTGGTGGTCACGGCGCTGATCGGCGTGCTGCTGCCGGACCAGCCGCTGCTCGGTGCGCTGATCGGCTTCGCCGTGGGCGCTGCGGTGGTGTTCGCCGCCTCGCTGCGTGGCCCACGCCCGCAGCGCGAGGGTGTGACGCTCGTCAAGCGGAGTGCGTGATCTGGGGGAGGTTCGGGGACCATGCCCCGCCGAGCAACACCCTCCTCTCCACGCTGAGGTGTGAAGAGGAGGGTCAGGGAGCGCAAAGCCCTCTCTGAAACCCACCCCCTTTCATCACGCTGTGTGTGCGCCGCGCTTGGAGTCTGTGGAGAAAAAGAAGCAATGCTGGGCGAACTGTTCAAGGGGCTCCGCACCACGCTGAAGTACATGTTCACCAAGCCGGTGACGGTGGAATACCCGGAGGTCAAGCGCCCGGTGCGCGAGCGCTTCCGTGGCCGCCACCAGCTCAAGCGCTTCGCCAACGGCATGGAGCGCTGCATCGGCTGCGCCCTGTGCGCCGCCGCCTGCCCGGCCGACGCCATCCTGGTGGTGCCGGCCGAGAACGACCCGCAGCATCCCAACTCGCCCGGTGAGCGCTACGCGGCGCGCTACGAGATCAATATGATCCGCTGTATCTTCTGCGGCTACTGCGAGGACGCCTGCCCCACCAACGCGATCGTGCTAGAGCAGCAGTATGAGCTGTCCTTCTACGACCGCAAGACGGCGATCTACACCAAGGAGATGCTGCTGGTACCGCCGGACAAGGGCCACGGCGAGATCCCGCCGGTGCTCCAGCAGCTCAACCGCCGGCCCAGCCCGCCCGCCCAGATCGATCTATAAGGGGAGGCGCGGAGGCGCTACGTCCCTCCGAAAGAGGCATGCTGCGGGGGCCGCCAGCCCCCCACATCTCCGGGGGAGCTCGGAGGGGTGTAGCCCCTCCGAAAGAGGCATTCTGCGGGGGTCGCAGGCCCCCATACTCTCACGCGCGACAGCGCGATCGGAGAATCTATGGAGCTCGTGGTTTTCAGTATCACCGCCTTGGTGGCGCTCATGGGCGCGGTGGCGATGCTGCTGAGCAAGAACGCGGTCCACAGCGCGCTGTTCCTGCTGCTGAATTTCTGCGCTATCGCGGTGCTCTACCTCCTGCTGCGTGCGCCGTTCCTGTTCGCGGTGCAGCTGATCATCTACGCCGGCGCGATCATCGTGCTGTTCCTGTTCGTGGTGATGTTGCTCGGCGCCGAGAAGGCCGAGGAGGACCGCGACGCGCTCGCCTGGCAGCGGCCGCTAGCACTGGTGATGGGCGGGCTGCTGCTGGCGCTGGTGGTGTACGTGCTCGTCACCGGCACGCCCCCGCCATCATCCGCCGCGCAGGCCGAGTTCGGCGCGCCGCTGCGCATCGCCCAGGAGTTGTTCACCACCTACCTGCTGCCCTTCGAGGTGACCTCGGTGCTCATCCTGGCGGCGCTGGTGGGTGTGGTGGTGCTGCACACCCACGAGAAACGGCAGGCCTAGCTATGATTCCAACCGGCTACTACATCGCCTTGGCCGCAGCGCTCTTCACAATCGGCGTGCTCGGCGTGCTGGTGCGGCGCAATGCGCTGGTGGTCTTCATGTCGGTCGAACTGATGCTCAACTCAGCCAACCTGGCGATCGTGGCCTTCGCCCACGCCCGCCAGGATACCGCCGGGCAGTTGCTGGTGTTCTTCACGATCGTCGTGGCCGCCGCGGAGGTCGCCGTGGGTCTGGCGCTGCTGGTCCAGATATTCCGCACCAAACAGACCACGAATATCGATGAGATTAACGTGCTGAGGGGATAATGCGTAATGCGTAATGCGTAACGCGTAACCCATCATCGCGATTCCAGACTTACGCATCACGCATCACGCATCACGTATCACGCATGAGCGGTTGAGAGGCGTTTTATATGCTGGCTTCGGACTGGATCATCTGGCTCATCCCGGCCTTCCCCCTGCTGGGCTTCCTGGTGAACGTCCTCCTCGTGCGCCGCGAGCGCCCCGCCGGGCTGGTAGCGGTGGCCGCCGTGGCCGCCTCGTTCGTTGCCACGCTCGCGGCCCTGGCGCTGCTGCTCGGGCGGCCGGAGGAGTCGCGCCGCATCAGCTCGGTGCTGTGGGAGTGGATCAGCATCGGTACGTTCCGCGTCCCACTCGGCCTGCTGTTCGACCCGCTCACCGCGGTGATGGCGCTGCTCGTCACCGGCGTGGGTGGGCTGATCCACATCTACTCGCTCGGCTACATGCACGGCGACGCGCGACCAGTGCGCTACTTCGCCTACCTCAACCTGTTCATCTTCGCCATGCTGATGCTGGTGATGGCGGACAACCTGCTGCTGCTGTTCCTCGGCTGGGAGGGGGTGGGCCTCTGCTCGTTCCTGCTGATCGGCCACTACTTTGACCGCCGGTCGGTGCCGCCAGGGCTGGTGCCCTCGGACGCGGCCACCAAGGCGTTCATCGTCAACCGCATCGGGGACGCGGCCTTCCTGCTGGCGATCATGGCGATCTTCTCGCGCCTTGGCTCGCTGGCGTTCTTCCCCATCGAGTCGCTCGGCATCCCCGGCTACCTCGAGGCCGGCGCGCAGTCGGAGTTCACCCAGATCGACCTGGGCGCCTTCGGCACAATGGGGGTGGCCACCGCGGTGGTGCTGCTGATGCTGATCGGCGTGGCCGGCAAGAGCGCGCAGTTCCCGCTCTATACCTGGCTCACCGACGCCATGGCCGGCCCAACGCCGGTGTCTGCCCTGATCCATGCCGCCACCATGGTCACGGCGGGGGTCTACCTGCTGGTGCGCAACCACGACCTGGTGTCGGCCTCCACCACCGCCCAGGGCTGGATCGTGGGCGTCGGGCTGATCACGGCCGTGCTGGCCGCCCTGGCCGCGGTGCCGCAGTTCGACATTAAGCGCGTGCTGGCCTACTCCACGATCTCGCAGCTCGGCTATATGGTAGCGGCGGTGGGCATGGGCGGGTACGTGGCGGCCATGTTCCACCTGCTGACTCACGGTCTCTTCAAGGCGCTGCTGTTCCTCGGCGCCGGCGCGGTGATCCATGCGCTGCACGACCTGCAGGATATGCGCCGTATGGGCGCGCTGCGCGAGCGCATGCCCCGCACCTTCTGGGTCTACCTGGTGGGCGCGCTGGCGCTGGCGGGGGTTTTTCCGCTCGCCGGCTTCTGGAGCAAGGATGAAATCCTGGTGCACGCCTGGTTCTCGGCACAGAATGTGGGCGCGGCGATCATGCTGCTGCTCACCGCGGCGATCACGGCGTTCTACATGGGGCGCCAGGTGGCGCTGATCTTCTTCGGCCGGCCGCGCGAGAGCGGGCACGTCGAGCAGCACGCCCACGACCCCGGGCCGGCGATGCAGTGGCCGCTGTGGCTGCTGGCTATCGGCGCGCTGATCGGTGGCGTGATGAACCTGCCCGGCCTGCACTGGCTGAACACCTTCCTGGAGCCGACGCTGCGCGAGCCTGAGAAGGTCTGGGAGCCGGCGCACCTGGTGATGGCTGTGGTGTCCACCGCCGCGAGCGCCGGCGGGGCCTACCTGGGCTGGTGGCTCTATGCGCGCCGCATCGCCGCCGGTGTGCGCCCCGGACGGGACGACCCGATGCAGCACTACCTGGGCGATATCTGGCGCGGCGCGGAGATGGGCTGGGGGCTGGATTGGCTCTACCAGCGGGCGGTGGTGCGGCCATACCGCGAGTTGAGCCTCTTCCTGGACGAGGTCTTCGACCGCGAGGGGATCGACGGCATCCTGGTGGAAGGCCCGCCGCGGCTGCTCGGCCGGGCGTCCCAGGCGCTGCGCGCCGGCCAGAGCGGCTACTTCCGCAGCTACGCGCTGGTGTTCCTGGTGGGCGTCGTATTGATTGTTGGGTACTTTGCGCTCCGCTCCTAGGTGCGGCTGCGCCGCAGGCGGGGGCTACGGAGACACAGCCCCCGAAAAGAAAAGATCCCTTGACGATTCTCTTGGAGGGGCTACGCCCCTCCAAGCCTCCCCTGGAGGAGATGGCTGTGAATCAGACAGGCTTCCCATTGGTATCGCTCGTGCTCTGGCTGCCCACCCTGGGCGCGTTGGCGCTGGCCCTCGTGCCGCGCGGCCAGGTGCAGCTGCAGCGCTCGGTGGCGCTGGCCTTCGCGCTGGCGGCCTTCGCAGCCTCGCTGCCGCTCTACTTCCTCTTCAGCCCGCAGCAGGGCGGCTTCCAATTCGTCGAGAGCCTGCCCTGGGTGCCAGCATGGGGTATCGGCTACAATCTGGCGGTGGACGGCGTCAGCCTCTGGCTGGTGCTGCTCACTACCTTCCTGACGCCGATCGTCCTGCTGACCACCTGGGGCGAGGAGACGGGGGACGCGCGCACCTACCAGGCGCTGCTACTGCTGCTCGCCACCGGACTCACCGGCGTGTTCGTGGCGCAGGATCTGCTGCTGTTCTACGTCTTCTTCGAGTTCACGCTCATTCCCACCGCGCTGCTGATCGGGGTCTTCGGCGGGCCGGGGCGGGTGCGCGCGGCCACCAAGTTCTTCCTCTACCCGTTCTTCGGCTCGCTGTTCATGCTGGTCGGCATCATCTGGCTCTACCTGCTGCACGGGCAGGACACCGGCCTCTACACCTTCGACTACCGCGCCATCCTGGCCAGCATGCAGGTGGGGCAGTTGCAGTTGAGCCAGCTGGAAGAGCGGCTGCTGTTCGCCGCGTTCTTCGCCGGCTTCGCGGTGAAGGTGCCGATCTGGCCGTTCCACACCTGGATGCCGGACGCCCACGCCGAGGCGCCCAACTCCGGCGCGGTGGATGTGGCCGGCATGCTGGTGAAGATCGGCGCCTACGGCCTCATCCGCTTCAACCTGCAGCTCTTCCCGGCGGCCAGCGTGTGGGCCGCGCCAGCCATCGCGGTGCTGGCGGTGGTGGGCATCCTGTACGCGGCGCTGGTGGCTTACGCCCAGACCGACATGAAGCGCATGCTGGCCTATGCCTCGGTGAGCCACCTGGGCTTCATTGTGCTCGGGATCTTTGCCTTCAACCCGCAGGGGATCAGCGGCGCGCTGGTGCAGATGGTCAACAGCGGCGTCACCACCGGCGCGCTGTTCCTGATCGTCGGCATGCTCTACGCCCGGCGCGGCTCGCGCGCGCTCGGCGCCTTCGGCGGGGTGTGGAAGGCCGCGCCCGCGCTCGGCAGCCTGGCGCTGGTCATGGTGCTCGGCGCGGTGGGCCTGCCCGGACTGAACGGCTTCGTCGGCGAGTTCGCGATTATGCAGGGCGCCTGGATCTCCTCGGTCATCGGATTCGGCTATGTGACAGCGGCGGTGCTGGGGGTGATCTTCGCCGCGGTCTACCTGCTGCGCATGTACAAGCTGGCCTTCATGGGGGACACCACGCCGGAGACGGCGGCCTTCCCGGACCTGCGGCCGCGCGAGGCGCTGATCCTGGCGCTCCTGCTCCTGCCCACGGTGGCGATCGGCGTCTACCCCAACCTGCTGCTCGCGCCGATGCAAGGGACGGTGCAGCAGATCGCCGGGCAACTCTCGCTCGTTGTCGCCTCTCGGTAAGGCGGTTGAATGTGCCAACCTTCAACCGGAAGAATAGCTATGCCTGATATCCAGATCCCTCAGATCGACCTCCGCGTCGTCCTGCAGTTGCTGATCGTGTGCGCCTGGGCCGTCGGGCTGCTGGTGGTGGACCTGTTCGTGCCGGCCGGCCGCAAGCGCATCACCGGTTACCTGGCGATCCTGGGGACGCTGGTGGCGGCCTTCGCCGGTATCCCGCTGTGGGGTAGCAGCGGCAGCACCTTCAACGGCACAATCGCACTGGACACCTTCGGCCTGGCGCTGAACTGGATCTTCCTGCTCACCTCGGCGCTGGCGATCGTCATCGCGCTGGACTACCTACCGCGCCAGGGAATCGAGCGCGGCGAGTTCTATGTGTTAGTGCTGTTCGCCACCGCCGGCATGATGCTGCTCGGCCAGGGCAGTGACCTGATCGTGCTCTTCCTGGGGCTGGAGCTGCTCTCGATCACGCTGTACGTGCTGGCCGGCTTCGCCTACCCGCGGCTCTCCTCCGAGGAGGCCGCGATGAAGTACCTGCTCACCGGCGCGTTCGCCACCGGCTTCCTGGTGTTCGGCATCGCGCTGGTCTACGGCGCAACCGGCAGCACCGTTCTGGCCGAGATCAGCGCCGCGCTGCAGCGCCAGCCGCTGGCGGCCGAGAACTACGCCTACCTGCTGGCCGGCACGGCGCTGGTGGTGGTGGGATTCGGCTACAAGGTCTCGCTGGTGCCGTTCCATATGTGGACGCCGGATGTGTACCAGGGCGCGCCGACGCCGGTGACGGCCTTTATGTCGGTGGGCAGCAAGGCGGCGGCCTTCGCCGGCCTGCTGCGCTTCCTGCTCACGGCGGTGGAGACCCAACGCGACATCTGGGCGCCGGGGGTGGGTGCGCTGGCGGCGGCGACCCTGATTGTCGGCAATATAGCGGCGCTCACGCAGCGTAACGTGAAGCGTATGCTGGCCTACTCGAGCGTCGGGCAGGCCGGCTACATCCTGCTGGGCGTGCTGGCCGGGAGCGCCAACGGGGTGCAGGCGACGCTGTTCTATCTGCTGGCCTACGCGCTCACCAACCTGGCGGCCTTCGCGGTGCTGGTGGCGCTGGAGCAGCGCGGTGAGGAGGCCTGGGATATGGCGGACCTGGCCGGGCTGTGGGGGCGACGGCCGCTGCTGGCGGTGCCCATGGCGCTGGCGATGTTCTCGCTGGCCGGCGTACCGCCCACCGCCGGCTTCTGGGCTAAGTGGTACGTCTTCCTCGCCGCGTGGCAGGTGGGCCTGGAGCCGCTGGTGCTGGTGGGCGTGGTGGTCTCGGCGATCGGCGCCTTCTACTACCTGCGCGTGGTGGCCCAGATGTTCATGAGCGCGCCGGCCCGCCCGGTGACCACCACCACCGACCGGGCGCTGGCTGTGGGCGTGGGCCTGGCGGCCGCCGCCATCCTGCTGCTGGGGGTCGTCCCGTCCCCGGTGATCGACCTGGTGCAGCGCTCGGTGCTCGCCGCTGCGCCGTAGCCAAGGGGTGAGGGGCTTGTGAGCACGGGAACACCGCTCAGCGCACTCCAGGTCGTCGGCGTGCGCTACCGCTACAGCCGCCCGGCGGCGGGCGATGAGCGCGCGCTGGACGCCTACACCGCCGCGGGGGTCTACGCCGCCGCCGGCGTGCCGTTCCAGGTTGCCGAGCCGCGCATGCCCGCGGAGCTGCGCGGCGAGG
>DATMBA010000713.1:0-8485 GCA_035559635.1 Roseiflexaceae bacterium | reverse complement strand
CCGTCCGCCGCGCGCGTGCGCTGCGATAGGGAGCGCCGTGCCGTCGCGCGGCAGCACCACCTCGGCCACGTCGCGCAGTTGGGCGGCCAGCGCCGCGCGCGCCTCCGGGTCGCCATGCACCAGGGCCACCGTCTTCGGCTGCACCGCGCGCACCAGCGCCGCCAGTTCCTGCCCGTCGGCATGGGCGCTCAGGCTGTAGCGCGCCACGTGGCAGCGCACCGCCACCGTCTGGCCGCCGAGTGTGAGCGTACGCGGCCCGGCGGCATCCGCCAGCGCCAGCAGCGCCCGCCCCGGCGACTCCTCGTCCTGGTAGCCGGTGATCAGGATCGCCGCCCGCGCGTCCTCCGCCAGGCGCTGGGCGTACCAAGCGCTCGGGCCGCCGCTCAGCATACCGCTGCTGGCGATGATGCAGGCCGGCGGGCCGGCCAGCACACGCTCGCGCTGCTGCGGACTCTCCACCGGCGCGGCGGTGCCGCCGAAGAACGGCCGCCCGCCGCGCAGGATGTGGTTGCGCAGCGCGGGCGCCAGCGCCTCAGGGATAGCGCCGTAGGCCGCGCACACCGCACGCACCAGCCCGTCGGCGTAGATCGGGAAGGGCGGGATGAAGCCGTCGCGTTGGGCGGCGCGCAGGATGAGGATCAGTTCCTGGGCGCGGCCGAGCGCAAAGGCCGGGATGAGGCAGTGCCCGCCGCCGGCCACCACCGCCGCCACCGCCTCGGCCAGCCGGCGCTCCTCCTGGGCGCGGTTGGGGTGGGCGCGCGCGCCGTAGGTGCTCTCCAGCACCAGCAGCTCCGGGTGGCGCGGCGCGGGGATGGCTGCGCCCGCCACAGTGCGCTGCGGCGTCACGCTCACATCGCCGGAGATCACCAGGCGGCCATCGGGCGTCTCGAAGCCCAGGCTGACGGCGCCGGCGATGTGGCCGGCGCGCTGGGCGTGCACCGTGACGCCGGGCAGCTCCGGGAGCGCCTGCGCGCCGGGGGCGAGCGGCCGGAGCGCGCGCAACGTCGCCGCCACCAGCTCCTCGTCGTAGAGCGGCAGCTCCAGCTCGTCCGCCGCGCGGCGCGCCATCACCCGCAGCGCGTCGGCCAGCATCACCTCCATGAGGCGGATGGTGGCGGGGCTGGCGTAGATCGGCGCGCCGGGCGCCAGCTGGTGCACCAGCGGCAGCGCGCCGATGTGGTCGGCGTGGGCATGAGTGACCAGCACCGCCGCGACGCAGGCCGCATCGAGCGCCGCCAGGTCCGGCAGGCGGTCGGCCTCGGTCCCCATGCGCACGCCGGCATCCACCACCACCGTGCGCCCGCCGAGGGTGAGCGCCTGGCATGTGGCGCCCACCCCGCTGGCGCCGCCAAGAAAGACGATCTCCATAGCACTATAGATTAAGACTTCTGTACGACTTGCGCAAGACCGCGGGCGTAATGTAATCTTAACCAATAGCGTGTGACCACGGGAGAGTCAGGCCCTTCGGCCCCCCATCCTGGTGAGCGCGGGAGGCTCCGGGAGGGCTGCACCCTCCCGGAAACCTGCCCATGTCCCGTTGGCGGCGCGCGGCGCGCGAACAGCGTGTGATGAGAGGAGGCGGTCTATGTCGATCGCTGATCTGAAAGCCAGGACGCAGGAGATCTTCGACACCTTCAACACCCACGACGCCGCCGCGACCGCGGCGCTGTTCGAGGAGGACGCCGAGGTGCGGGACGTGGCGGTGGCGCGCCCGGCGGTTGGGCGCGCGCAGATCGCCAGGCTCTACGAGCGCCACTTCATGGCCATCCCGGACGCCTCCGTGCGGGTGGAGCGGCTGGTGGCCGAGGGGGATACGGTGGTGGCCGAATGGATGAGCTGTGGCACGCACGGCGGCCGGCTAATGGGCATCCCGCCCACCGGCAAGGCACTCTGCGTGCGGGGGGTCAGCATCCTGCGCTACCGCCGCGGCAAGGTGGTCTCTGACACGCGCGTGTGGGATGTGGCAGGGCTGCTGCGGCAGATCGGGCTGCTTCCAGAGAACTAGCTTGGTGACCAGCGGCAGCATCGCTGCCGCTTGGTCGCTGCTGCGGCAGATCGGGCTGCTTCCAGAGAACTAGTCCATGGCGGCGACGTCCGCCCAGGGTTTCCGCAGGGCTTTCGCCCGCGAGACGGCGGCGCGCGTAGCGCAACAACCGACGCTTCAGCGTACTAGAAGCAATAGTTTCAACTACGGGAGTTACGCGGTGGCACCGCCCCCGCACCCCACGGGGAGGTGGGGCGGGGCTGCGCCCCTCCGAAACAGATGTGCGAAGACTCTGTGTGGGGGCGGTAGGCCCCCACACCCCTGGCGGGGCTCCGCCCCGCGCCCCCGCTTCGTGGGCGACCGCGGAACTCCACTCAGTACTCGTCTACGCCATGGCCAGCTCCGGCTCGCCGAGGGCGCGCTCCACATCGGCCAGCTGCTCGTCCAGCCAGGTGCGGAAGCTGGGATAGCGCAGTGTCACGCCAAGCTCCTGCTTGAGGCGCTGGTTGCTGACGCGCGCCGAGGAGGAGGCCACGCCGACGACCGACGGGTCCATGCCGGCGAAGAGCGCTGCCTCCTTGGGGAAGGCGCGCGGCGGCACCATGCCGAGGCGGCGACGGATCTCGCCGTAGAAGGCGGCAGATCGCATCGGCTCGTCGTCCACCACGTTGTAGATCGCCCCGGGCTGGCCCTCGGCGGCCACGCGCTCCAGCGCCGCCACCAGGTCCTCAACGTGGATGTGCGGTAGGAAGTTGCGCCCGTCCCCAATCAGCGTGGCCGTACCGCTGCGCACCGCCTCGATCGGGTCGCGGCCGGGGCCGTAGATCGCGCCGACGCGCAGGATGATGGCCGGGAAGGCGTGCTGACGCGCGGCATCCAGCAGCACCTGCTCGGCGGCCACCAGCGTCTCGGCCAGTGGGTAGTTGGGCGCCACCGGCGTGTCCTCGGTGAGCCACTCGTCGCCGCGGTCCCCGTAGGGGGCGGTGCTGCTGGTGAAGATATAGGAGCGCACGCTGCGGGAGCGGGAGCAGGCGGCGATCAGGTTACGGTTGCCCTCGACGTAGAGGCGCCGCACGGAGCCGTTCTCCAGCACGAAGCGCGAGGTGAGGTTGTAGACGTGCTCAATGCCGGATGCGACGCCCATCAGGCTCTCCGGCTGCGTGACGTCCGCCTGCCAGATCGCTGCGCCGAGCGCAGCCAGCCGCTGCGCCGCATCGCTCTCCGAGTCGCGCACCAGGGCGCGCACGCTATGCCCGCGCGCCAGCATGTGCTCGGCCAGCCGTGTGCCCACGTATCCCGCCGCGCCCGCGATCAAATAGCGCCCCATAGCTTCCCCCTGCTATCACATGCGGGAACGACCGGCGACGCCACCGGCCGCCGCGCGCTGCGCACAAAAACCGCCGCCCGGCGGTGCAGCGCGGGAGATCCCGCTCTTCGTCTCGTTGCTGCCCCGTCGGCGGCGTTGTGCCGGCATGGTGTCCGTGCTGGAAAAGAACCGAGGCCCCGCTATTGTATCACTCATCGTAGTGGATCGCCAGCCCCATGTTGCCCCCGGCAACCTGTGCATTTCGTGTGCAGTCTGCCGGATTACACCCCCTATCCCAAACATATCCCAACTTATCCCACGGTATCCCACATGGATTTCCCACACGAAGGCCGCGCATCATGATCCGCGCCTCAAGGAGAGTGTCACACATTTCCACACGCGGGTGAAAAGAATTATTAGCAAGTATGTTCTATTACTGACAGAGGGGGGCTGTGGGAGGCGCAGGCGCCGAAACGACTCTTTGGAGGATAGTTGTTGGAGGGGCCAAGCCCCTCCAGGCCTCCTCCATGGGGTGCAGCCCCAAGCGGGGGGCCTCCGGGGGCCGCAGGCTCCCGAACAGGCCCGCGAGGGAACGGATGGCGGGGCCGTGCCAGCGTAGAACACCTGTATTTGACGCCCGCATGGGAGGCCCGTACAATGGACGCTACATGCGCGCCAGCTGGCAGCAGGGGCGCGGGGGCGTAGCCCCCGCGCAATCTCTTCCCCACGTTTTCTGTCCGATAGGACTGCCCATGATCAAGCTCCTGCATCTAGCCGACCTGCACATCGGCGTAGAGAACTACGGCCGGCTGGACCCGGCCACCGGCCTGCACACCCGCCTGACCGACTACCTGGCGCGGCTGGACGAGGCGATCGACCTCGGCCTGGCCGAGGGGGTGGACGCGGTACTGATCGCCGGGGACGTGTACAAGAGCCGCACCCCCAACCCCACCCACCAGCGCGAGTTCGCCCGGCGCATCCACCGCCTGCGCGCCGCCGGCCTGCCGGTGCTGATCCTCACCGGCAACCACGATATCTCCCCGGCCGCCGGGCGCGCCCACGCGGTGGAGATCTTTCACACCCTGGCAGTCGAGGGCGTCACGATCGCCGACCGACCGCGCACGCACCTGCTGAAGACGCGCGCCGGCCCGCTGCAGGTGATCGCCCTGCCCTGGGTGACGCGCCACCACCTGCTCACCAAAGAGGAGCTGCGCCTGGCCACGGTGCTGGAGGTCGAGACGATGCTGATCGATCGCATCGACCGCTTCCTGCAGGACGCCGCCGCGGACCTGGACCCGGACACGCCGGCGGTGCTGACGGTGCACGGGACGATCGCCGGCGCCACGCTGGGCGCCGAGCAGTCGATCATGCTCGGGCGGGACATGGTGCTGCCGAAGAGTGTGGTGAGCCTGCCAGGGGTGGACTACGTGGCGCTCGGCCACATCCACAAGCACCAGTCGCTCGGCGAGCACCCGCCGGTGGTCTACCCCGGCAGCATCGAGCGGATCGACTTCGGCGAGGAGCACGAGGACAAGGGCTGCGTGCTGGTGGAACTGGCGAAGGGGCGCGCGAATTGGCGCTTCCACAAGCTCGCGGCGCGGCCATTCGTGACCATCGCGGTGGACGTGCGCGACGTGCCGGAGCCGCAGGCGCGCGTGGCGGCGGCGATCGAGCGGCGCAACGTGCGGGACGCCGTGGTGCGCGTGAAGGTCCAAGCGCGCGCCGAGCAGGCCGGCCTGCTGCGCGCCGACGAGATCCGCCAGCAGCTCGAGGCGGCCGGGGCGTTCTTCGTCGCGGCGGTGGCGATCGAGGCTGAGCGGCAGTCACGCGGCCCGAGGCCGGGTCTCGACGGCGACCTGCTCGAGGGCCTCACCCCACGCAAGGCGCTGGAGCTTTACCTGCGCGCCAAGACTCCCGCGCTCTCCGAGGAGCGCATCGCCGCGCTGCTCGGCGCCGCCGACGAGTTGCTCGCCGAGCAAGGCGGGGAGAGCAAACGCTGAACGCTGCACGCCGAAGGCGTTCCCGAAGGGTACGCTGAGTTTTGATAGCGGACTGCCGCCGACGTATCCTAGGGTCTATCCGCAAACGCAGTTTGCGGGGGCTTGGGGGCGCAGCCCCCAAACACTCTTCTCAACGGTTCTTTTGGAGGGGCGCAGCCCCTCCAAACCTCCCGCTTTGCGGATACGTCCTAGCGCGTCGCCCCTCGCCCCAGGACGTCGGCGCGCCAGCTGCGAACCTCGGTGAGCGTCACGACGATCAGCGGCCGCCCGGCAAGCGACACGGCGGCGTACTGCGGGTAGCGGGCCGCGAGCAGCGCCACGCCGTGCTCGTAGATGCCGCCCTCCGTCACCAGCGCCGCTGTCCCGCGCACCTGAACCCAGGCGAGCTGCGCCCAGTCCTCGGTGTAGCGGTCGATCACCAGGGCCACGCGCGGGTTGGCCTGGATGTCCCGCACCCGCCGCAGCCGCATCAGCTCCGCCCGCTTCGGCTTGCCGTCCAGCGGCGTCACGAAGCGCTCCCCGTCGAATGCGTAGACAACGGGCAGAACGGACGGCTGCCCGCTGGCGTCGACGGTGGCCAGGCGCGCGATCCGCTGCGCCTCCACCAGCTCCAGCTCCCACGGCGCGAGCACCACCATCTTCTCCTTTCACGACAACCGTTTCGGTTTGATGGGAAGGTTTCAGGGAGGGCGTAGCCCTCCCTGGCCTCCCCATAGGGAGCTACGCGGGGGCAGGGGTCCCGCATCCCCACCCGCACGCCAGCTTGACGCACAGGCGGGAAGATGCTACATGCATCGCCGGTGGCCGCGCCCCAGGGAAGCATCTGCTGCTCCCGTCATATGGTAAGACAAGGTTCGCGCGCAGGTGACCGTCCGCGCGAACGCGCATGGGGGTGTGGGGGCCGAAGGTCCCCACAAAATCTCTTTTTCGGAGGGGCGAAGCCCCGCCGAGCCTCCCCAAACTGTAAGGCGAGAAGCCGCGCAGCGAACCTTGTCTAACACCTGGTGGGGCGTGATCCCTGTGCAGTACCTTCTTCCCTCACGTATACGCACGGGAGGGGGCACGGGTAGGTCTCCTCACCTGGTGGGAGGGAGGGACTACCAAAGGAGCAACATCATGTGCGGCATCGTCGGATATGTCGGGCCGCGGGACGCGGCCGAGGTCGTGATCGGCGGGCTAGGGCGGCTGGAGTACCGCGGCTACGACTCGGCCGGCATTGCAGTGGACAACGGGGGCGTCCTGCAACTCCGGCGCAGCGTCGGTAAGCTGGCCAACCTGGTAGCCCAACTGCGCGAGCGGCCCGTGAGCGGATCCTGCGGCATCGGCCACACCCGCTGGGCCACCCACGGTGGTGTGACCGAGGAGAACGCCCACCCACACCGCGACGCCTCCGGCGAGATCGTGGTCATCCAGAACGGCATCGTTGAGAACTACCTGGACCTGAAGGGGCGGCTGGTGGAGCGCGGGCACCGCTTCGAGAGCCAGACCGACACCGAGGTGATCGCCCGGCTGCTCGGCGACCACTACCAGGAGACGCGCTCGCTGGAGGAGGCCATGCGGCGCACGTTGCGCGAGCTGCGCGGCGGCAACGCGGTGGTAGCCATGACACGCCGCGAGCCGGGGCGCATCCTGGCGGCGCGGCTCGGCAACGCCGGCGGGATCGTGGTGGGCCTCGGCGAGGGCGAGACCTTCGTGGCCTCGGATGTGCCGGCCATCCTGGACTACACCCGCAGCGTGATCTTCCTCGAGGACCGCGAGCTGGCGGTGGTGGAGGCCGGCGGCGTGCGCCTGAGCGCGCTGGACGGCGCGCCGATCCAGCGGCGGCCGCAGAGCATCCCATGGGACCCGGTCTCGGCGGCCAAGGGCGACTACAAACACTTCATGCAGAAGGAGATCTTCGAGCAGCCGCGCGCGCTGACGGACGTGCTGCGCGGGCGGATCGACCTGGACGCCGGCGCGGTGCTGCTGGACGAGCTGCGCCTGACGGACGGCGACATGTGGCGCCTGGGGCGGGTGGTGGCCGTGGCCTGCGGTACCGCCTGGCACGCCGGGCTGGTGGGCAAGTACCTGCTGGAGACCCTGGCGAAGGTGCGGGTGGAGGTGGACTACGGATCCGAGTTCCGCTACCGCGAGCCGGTGCTAGGCGACGACACGCTGCTGCTGGCGATCACCCAAAGCGGCGAGACGGTGGACACCCTGGCGGCCATGGAGGAGGCGCGGGCGCAGGGCGTGAAGAGCGTGGCGGTGGTGAACGCGGTGGGCAGCCAGGCGGCGCGGCTGGCGGACGGCGGCGCCATCTACCTGCACGCCGGGCCGGAGATCGGTGTGGCTTCCACGAAGGCATTCACCTCGATGCTGGCCGCCGAGTACCTGCTGGCGCTGAAGCTGGGCGCCGTGCGCGGTGTACTCCGGCCGGCGCAGGTGCGCGAGCACGTGCAGGCGCTGATCGAGTTGCCAGGGAAGGTGGCGCGCGTGCTGGAGCGGCAGGCGATCTACGAGGAGTTGGCCGAGCGCTATCACACCGCGAAGGACGCACTGTTCCTCGGACGGCAGGTGAACTACCCGATCGCGCTGGAGGGCGCGCTGAAGCTCAAGGAGATCAGCTACATCCACGCCGAGGGCTATCCCGCCGGCGAGATGAAGCACGGGCCGATCGCGCTGATCGACGCTGACCTGCCGGTGGTGTGCGTGGCGGTGCGGGACGCGGTGTACGAGAAAATGCTCTCCAACATCGAGCAGGTGCGCGCGCGCGGCGGCCACGTGATCGCCATCGCCAGCGAGGGGGACGAGCGCATCCGCGCGAAGGCTGACTATGTGATCGAGGTGCCAGAGACGCTCCCGCTGCTGGCGCCCATCCTCACCAGCATCCCCATGCAGCTGCTGGCCTACCACTTCGCCGTGCGCCGCGGCGCGGATGTGGACCAGCCGCGCAATCTCGCGAAGAGCGTGACGGTGGAGTAGCGCGGGTCCAGGTGGCCCGGTCTCCACAACCCCCTTCCGCCTGAGTTCAGCTGCGCGGCACCACGCCCGGCCCGTGAACGGGCGGGCTATCCGTCACGAAGGCCGCCGGCGCGGCCTGAACTCAGCCCGCGGCGGCCTGTGCAATAGCACCACGCCCGGCCCGTGAACGGGCGGGCTATCCGTTACGAAGGCCGCCGGCGCGGCCTGAACTCAGCCCGCGGCGGCCTGTGCAAC
>DATMBA010000712.1:0-13401 GCA_035559635.1 Roseiflexaceae bacterium | reverse complement strand
CTTCGAGGAGTTGCGCAACCGCCTGCAGTGGCGCCGCACCGAGACGCCGGACGAGATCGAGCGCCGCCTGGCGGTGGCCCGGCAGGAGATGGAGGCGCTTGACCTGTTCGACTACGTGGTGGTCAACCGCGAGGACCATCTGGATGACGCGGTGGGCCAGATCCGGGCGATCGTGCGGGCGGAGAAGCACCGTGTGCGGCCGCGGCGCGTCCGGCTGTAGCCACAGACTCCCCACTACCCATCTCCATCCAGGTTATCCGGATAGGCTCGAAGGAGTCAGCATGAACATACAAGAGCAGCTCCAGCACGATCTCAAGAGCGCGATGCGCGCCGGCGAGCGCACGCGCGTCGAGGTGATCCGCATGGCGCTGGCCGCGCTGAAGAACGCCCAGATGGCGCAGGTGAAGGCGGCGTTCGACGCGGCCGGCGGCGAGGCGGGCGGCGCGGCGGCCCAGGAGGCCGCCAGCGGCGCCGGGGCGCTGAGCGAGGCGGCTATGCAGGACGTGCTGGCCAAGGAAGTCAAGCGGCGGCGCGAGGCGGCCGAGGCGTACCGCGCCGGCGCGCGCCCGGACCTAGCGGCGGCCGAGGAGGCGGAGGCGGCCATCCTGGAGGCCTACCTGCCGCGCCAGCTCACCCCGGACGAGCTGCGCCCGCTGGTGGCGGCGGCCATCGCCGAGCTTGGCGACGTTGGCCCCGGCGACATGGGCAAGGTCATGCCAGCGCTCATGCAGCGCTTCAAGGGCCGGGCCGACGGCCGGATCATCAACCTGGTGGCGCGCGAGGTGCTCAGCAATCGACATTGAGTATTGAGAATTGAGAATTGAGAATGCAGCATAGAGCAGCCTATCTGACTGTATTCTCCATTCTCAACGCTGTATTCTCCATTCGCTAGGGCGAAGCCATGCGTCTACGATGGAACCTCGGCCTGCTGCGGCCGCGCCGCGCGCCGCTTGCCACGCCGGCCACGGACCACCCGGCGCGCCGGCGCCTGCACTTCGCGCCCGCTTGCGCCGGGCTGGCACTGGCGCTGTGGGCGATCATGACGGTGCGCGGCCCGAGCACGCCAGGGCTTCAGCCGGGCCAGCCCAGCCCGGTGAGCATCCAGGCCAGCCGCAGCGTCACCTATACCAGTGCCTGGCGCACCGAGCAGGAGCGCGCGCGCGCTGAGAGCGCCCCCGACACCGTGGTTTATGCCCGCGATCCATCGATCCCGATCGAGCAGCGTGCCCAGCTCGCCGGCCTGCTGCAGACGATCTCGCAGATCCGCGCTGACCCGACGCTGAGCCGGGCGGAGAAGCGCGAGAAGCTCACCAGCCTGCCCAACAGCACGCTGGTGATCTCGGCCGAACTGGCCAGCCAGATCGCCCGCCTGAGCGACGAGCAGTGGGAGAACGTCCGCCGCCAGTCGCTCCAGCTCTACGACCGGGCGGTCAGCGAGCATAACTACGCGCTGAACGACCAGGCGGTCGCCGAGCTGCGCACCCTCTCGCTCCCCTACTGGGCCTCGCTGGACGCCTCGAAGGAGGAGCGCGACCTGATCGTGCTGTTCAGCGGCTCCTTCCTGCGCGCCAACCTGGTGCGGGACGACGCGGCCACCGCTGCGCGTAAGCAGGCCGCCCGTGACGCGGTGGCGCCGGTGCAGGTGACGATCCTGCAGGGTGAGAGTATCGTGCGCCAGGGGGATGTGGTCACGCCCGACGTGCAGGAGAAGCTGGAGGCGCTCGACGAGCTGCGCACCGAGACCAACTGGCTCAGCGTGGGCGCGAAGGGGGTGCTCGCGCTCCTGCTGGCGCTGATCTACGGTATCTACCTGGCGCGCGCCCAGCCCGAGATCGCCGCCGCGACGCGGCCGACGCTGGTGGTGGTGGGGCTCATCGCGCTTACCACCCTCGCCGCGCGCTTCACCATGCCGCTCGGCCAGAGTTGGGCGCTCGCCTTCCCGCTCGCCACCACCGCGCTGCTGCTCGCCGCGCTGTTCAACAGCGGCCTGGCGTTGGTATCGGCGGCGCTGCTCAGCCTGCTCACGGTCCACCTCGGCGACGGGCAGCTGGGCGCGGCCCTGGCCCAGCTGCTCGGCTGCGCGGCCGGGGTCTTCGTGGTGGGCCGCGGCGAGCGCTCGCTGGCCTTCGTGGCCGCCGGATTAGTGGTGGCGCTCGTGAACGGCCTGACGCAGCTTGGCCTCTACCTGGCCACCGTCGAGGCGCCCGCCCCGGTGCAGCTGGTCTCGATCGCCGCGTTCGGCGCCACCAACGGCGCGCTCTCGGCGGTGCTGGCGCTCGGGCTCTATAACCCGGTGGCGCACCTGGCCGGGATCGTCACGCCCACCCGCCTCATGGAATTGGCCCACCCGGCCCAGCCGCTGCTGCGCAAGCTCATCCGTGAGGCGCCAGGCACCTACTACCATAGCGTCGCGGTCGGCAACCTGGCCGAGAGCGCCGCCGAGGCAATCGGCGCCGACGCCCTGCTGCTGCGCGTGGCCTCTTACTACCACGACATCGGCAAGACGGTCCGGCCGTACTTCTACACCGACAACCAGAGTGACCGCCAGAACGTCCACGACGATCTGGATCCGCACACCAGCGCCGGGATCATCGCCGACCACGTGCGCGAGGGGGTGAAGCTGGCGCGCGCCGCGGGCCTGCCACCCCAGATCGTGGATTTCATCCCCAGCCACCACGGCACCAGCGTGATTAAGCACTTCTACCAGCGCGCGCTCCAGCAGCAGGACACCGTGCAGGTGGAGGACTACAGTTACCCCGGCCCGCGCCCGCGCACGCGCGAGCAGGCGATCATGATGCTCGCGGACTCGGTCGAGGCCACGGTGCGCTCCAAGGTGCAGAACGGCAAGGTGATCTCCTCGCGCGAGGAGCGCCCCGCCGCCAACGGCGCGATGACGATCGAGGAGTTGGTGACGTCGATCATCGACGAGCGCCTGCGCAGCGGCCAACTCGACGAGTCCACCCTCACCATCAAGGACATCGCGGCCATCCGCAAGGCGTTCATCACGACGCTGCAGGGGATCTATCACCCGCGGGTGGACTACACGCCGCAGGGTGACAAGTTGACGTAGCCCTGAAGCAATAGCGATGCATGTTGATGTGCAGATCGCCCCGCGCTACGCGGAGGATGTAGACGCCGCGCTGATCGAGCGCGCCGTGGCCACGGCCCTCGCCGCCGAGCAGGTGGCTGGCGAGGTGGAGGTGAGCGTGCTGGTGACGGACGATGCGCAGCTGCACGCGCTCAACCGCGACTACCGCGGCGTGGACGCGCCCACCGACGTGCTCTCGTTCGCCGCCGAGGAGGACGCCGCCGGCGGGCCGGGGTTCGTGCGGCCGCCGGACGCGCCGCGCTACCTGGGGGACATCGCGCTCTCCTATGAGCGGGCGGTGGCGCAGGCGGCGGAGTACGGCCACTCGCTCGAGCGCGAGTTGGCCTTCCTGACGGTCCACGGCGTGCTGCACCTGCTCGGCTACGACCACGAGCGCGGCCCGGAGGAAGAGGCGGCGATGCGCGCGCGCCAGGAGGCCGTGATGGAGCGTTTGGGGTTGGGGCGGGAGTGAGGAATGCCGACGGAGCGAGGACCGAGGACCGAGAATCAAGGACCGACGACCGACGACCGACGACTGACGACCGATGGCGGACGGCGAGTGGACACCTCCGCTGGTCGTTCATCGTTGGTCCTTGGTCGTTCGTCTGCGGCCGCACCGGGCCGGTCGCTGACGCTGCTGGCCTCCTTCGGCCACGCCTTCCGCGGCATCGGCCACCTGGTGGCCACCCAGCGCAACGCCCAGATCCATTGCGCCCTGGCCGTCGCCGCGGCCGCCCTGGGGTTCGGGTTGAGGATCGAGCGGGGGGAGTGGCTCGCGCTGATCCTCACCATCGCGCTCGTGCTGGCCGCCGAGGGGGTCAACACCGCCGTGGAGTCCACGGTGGACCTGGCCGCGCCCGGCTACCACCCGCTGGCGAAGGTAGCCAAGGATGTGGCCGCCGGCACGGTGCTGCTCACGGCGATCGCGGCGGTGATCGTCGGGGCGGTGATCTTTCTGCCGCGGCTGTGGCCGATCGCGGTACAGATCCTTGGCACCCACAGGTAAGGGTGCAGCAGTCGCCCGGCCATCCATTCCTCAGCGCGCCATATATCACGGGCGACTGCTGCGCCCCTGTATTGTGACCTCATGAACATCCTCATCCTCTCGCCCTACCCGCCCTACCCGCCCCACGGCGGCGGCACGATGCGGGTCTACCAGATCCTGCGCGGCCTGGCCGCCCGCCACACGGTCACCTGCCTCACCTTCGCCGCGGACGAGGCCGCCGATCGCGCTCTGGAGCCGCTGCGCGCCATCTGCCACGTGCGCACCATCCGTGGGTCTGCGCCGCGCGCCACGCTCCGTCGCGCCTGGACCACGCTCGCCTCGCCGCTGCCTGACATGGCGCTGCGCAACGCGTCGGATGCCTACGCCGCCACGCTGCGCGAGTTGCTGGCCGCCGAGTCCTTCGACGTGGTGCAGGCGGAGAGCATCGAGATGGCGGGCTATATCGCCGATTGCCGATTGCCGATTGCCGATCGCTCGGGAAGTTCAGTGAACCGTGCTGCTCCCAACAGGCCGCTGCTCATCCTGGACCAGTTCAACGCGGAGTACGTGCTGCAGAAACGAGCGGCCCTAACAAGCCTGAAGATGGCTCTCAGGCTGCAAACCCAAAACCCCAGATCGGCAATCCAACAGTTGGCGGGCGGCCTCTACTCCCTCGCGCAGTGGCTCAAGCTGGCCCGCTACGAGCGGCGGGTGATGCGCGCGGCGGACGCGGTGGCGGTGGTCTCCGAGGAGGACGCGCGCGCGCTGCGGCGGCTGGCTCCCGCGGCGCGCTTCGCGGTGGTGCCGAACGGCGTGGACACGCGGCACTTCAGCCGGGTGGCGTTGGCGGCGGAGGGCCTGGCGCCGTTGGCGTTCGATGGGCCGGCATTGGTGTTCAGCGGCACGCTAGACTACCGCGCCAATGTGGACGCGCTGGCGTGGTTCGCCGGCGGGGTGCTGCCCCGCATCCGCCAGCGCCGGCCGGACGTGCGGCTGATCGCGGTGGGCAAGCGCCCCACGCCCGCCCTGCAGCGCCTGGCCGCGCAGGGCGCGCTCACACTCACCGGCGAGGTGCCGGACGCCCGCCCGTTTATCGCCGGCGCGGCCGTCTACGTCGTCCCCATGCGGATCGGCGGCGGTGTCCGGCTCAAGTTGCTGGAGGCGCTGGCGCTCGAGGCCCCCACCGTCACCACGTCGCTTGGCGCCGAGGGGGTGATGGGGCTGCGCAACGGCGAGCACTGCCTGGTCGCGGACGAGCCTGCCGCCTTCGCCGCCGCCACCTTGCGGCTGCTGGACGACCCGGCGCTCGGTGAGCGCCTCGGCGCGGCCGGGCGGGAGCTCGTATGCGCCGGGTACGACTGGGCGGCGATCGTGCCGTGCCTGGAGGATCTCTACCAGGAGTTGGGAGCTGAGAGGTAGCGGCTCGCCATCCGCCACAGGCGTATCGCTAGAGGTAAAGGAGCGGTAAATGGAACGGACAATGGAAGGGGAACGCAGGGGGGCGTCCAGATCGCCCTCTCCGTTCCCTATGTTGTCCTGAAGGATCGTTATGCCACCATCCCGCCCCCGCATCCCGCTCCCGCTCGTCCTGCTGGCGCTCGCCGCCCTGCTCGGAGCCTACCTGTTGTCCGAGCAGTTCCACGCGGCGCGCCCGGCCCCGCCCCCGCGCGGCCCCTCGCTGCTGGACGATGGCCGGGCGCGGGTCTACTTCACCACCCCCGCGCTCGTCTACCCGGACGTCCCCACACGCCGGCCGGACTCGCCGCTGCTCGCCGCGGTGCTGGCGGACCTCGACGCCGCCCGGCGCAGCGTGGACCTGGCGGTGTTCGACTTGGACCTGGAGGAGATCGGGGCGGCGCTGCTGCGAGCACACGAGCGTGGGGTGGTGGTGCGCCTGGTGCTGGACAGCCACAACCTCGAGGCGCCGGAGATGGCCGCGCTCGCCGGTCGGCTGCAGCAGGCCGGTGTGCCGCTGCGCTTCGACCGGCGCGCGCCGTTTATGCACCATAAGTTCATCGTCGTGGACCGCGCGCTCGTCTGGGCCGGCTCGTGGAACATGACGGCCAACGACACCTACCGCAACCATAACAACATGCTACGCCTGGCGAGCGCACCGCTTGCGGAGCGCTACACCGCGGAGTTCGAGGCCATGTTCGCGGGGTGGTTTGGGGCAGGCAAGGGTGGCGCCCCGGCGCAGGGCGGCACGGGGCCGATCGCGGTCTTCTTCTCGCCAGAGGGCGGCGCGGAGGCCGAGGTGCTGCGTCAGGTGGCCGGCGCGCGGCGCAGCATCCGCGTCCTGGCCTTTTCCTTTACCTCCGAGCCGATCGCCGCGGCGCTGGTGGCGCGGGCGCGGCAGGGCGTGGATGTGCGGGCCGTGCTCGAGCGGCAGAACGCGGCCGGGCGCGGCGCGATGCTTGGGGTGGTGCGGGCCGGTGGCGTCGCGGCGCTCGAGGACGGCGGGTGCTACCTGCTGCACCACAAGGCGATCGTCGTCGACGAGCGGGTCGTCATCACCGGCTCGTACAACTTCACCGCCGGCGCCGAGCACAGCAACGACGAGAACATGCTCGTCGTGCGCGACGTGGGGGTGGCGCGGGCGTACCTCGAGGAGTTCGAGCGGCTCGCCGCGCTGGCGCAGGCGCCGATGCGGTGCGGGTAGGGAAGGGCAGGGCCGCAGCGAAACATTTGTCATACAGCACACAGAGGACACAGAAGGTGATCGATCCCGCTTCCCATCTCTGTGCGCTCTGTGCCCGCTGTGGCACGCGAAGGTTCGCTGGATTCCCGGCCCTTGCTGGCGCCTGTGGCGCCGGGCGCCGCTATGTGCTCCGCTGCCGCTCGCTGCGGGCGCGCGACGGCGACGTGGTGGACGCTCTGGCCGCCCGCGCTCGCGCCAGCGCCGCCGCCTCCTCGCTGTCCAGCACGCGGAAGCGTAGCACCCGTCCCTTGGTGCGGCGGAACTCCAACCCGAGTCCGCGGCGGGCCGCCGCCGCCCGCAGGCGGTTGCGCACCGTCAGGCGGTTCTCCTCCGGCGACAGATCGGCCTCGCCGTAATCGCCTGGCACGTAATTGCGCAGATACTCGTCGTACTGCTCTTCGACGATCTTACGTTGCCCCTTGCCGCGGTTCTTGATCGTCTTCACCTCTTCAGGCGTCAGTTTGCGTACAGTTGGCATCGCTACCTCCTGAGGTACGCGCGTAAGCGCACGCACCCCTGTCACGTGCATACCTCGTCGTTCCGGTAATAATAGCGCATACTCCACAGAATGCAAGCGTTCGCTGCTGCATGCACCATCACTGGCTCGAATGACCGGCTTTCGCGCCCTGTGACATATATAGGGGGGTTTCAGAGCGTGTTTGAAAAGCCTCCCGGCTGGGGGCGCGGCGGCCGCAAGCCCCCGCATCACCGCTGCGCGGCGGGCGGGGGTGTGTGAGAGGTGAAACCCCTCAGCTCCCCGTTTCAAACATGTTCTCAGGGACGCATGACGCCCTTCCTTGAACCCCGTGATACCAGCTGCGATCACCCCAGCACCGTCGCCACCGCGTAGATCGCCAGCCCCGCCAGCCCGCCCACCAGCGTGCCGTTGATGCGGATGAACTGGAGATCCGGGCCGACCTGAAGCTCGATGCGGCGCGCCATGGTGGTGGCGTCCCAGCGGCTCACCGTCTGCGCGATCAGCTCGCTGGCCTCGTGGCCGTACTCCTCGGCCGCGTAGCGCACGGCGCCCTCGGCCCACTGGCTCACCTTGGCCGCCACACCCTCGTCGCGCTGCAGCAGCTCGCCGAGCTGCACCACCAGGCGGGTGATCGCCGCGCGCAGCGCCGAGTCGTCGCGCCGGCTCTGCTCCAGCAGGTTGCCCTTCAGATCGCTCCACAGCGAGGCTACCAACTCGCGCAGCAGCGGGTGGCCGATCAGCTCGGCCTTGTAGGACTCGCCACGGGCGATCAGCTCCGGGTCGCTCTGCAAGCGCGCCACAAAGCGCTCCACCACCGCGTCGAACTGGCGGTTGAGCGGGTGATCAGGGTCCTCGCCCAGCTCAGTGAGCGTGGCGATCACGGTCTCGACCATGCGGGTGTAGATCGTGCGGTCCACGCCGGGTGGCATCCACCACGGCGCGCCCTCACTGATCTTGCGCCGGATGGCGTCGCGGTTCTCCACCAGCAGCTGCCCGGCGAGCTGCACGATCGCCAGCAGCGCCTCGCGCCGCCGCCGCCCGGTGAGCAGCGCGCCCAGCCCGCGCCCCACCAGCGGCGCCACCGGCGTGCTCTCGATGCGCGCCACCAGGCCGCGCTCGATCGCCGCCTGGACGTCGGCATCGTTTACCACCTGCAGCGCGCCGGAGGCGCCGCCCGCCAGCAGCCGCGCCACACGCTCGGCGTGCTCCGGCTGGGCCAGCCACTCACCCAGGCGCCGCGGGAACTGCATGGCATGCAGGCGGCCGACGAGTACCTCGACAGTGAGGAAGTTGTCGCGCACGAAGACGCCGATGCTGGCGCCCAGTTGGTCTTTGCGCGTGGGGATGATCGCAGTGTGGGGGATGGGCAGGCCGAGTGGTCGGCGGAACAGCGCTGTGACGGCGAACCAGTCTGCCAGGCCGCCGACCATGGCGCCTTCGGCGGCGGCGCGCAGGAAGCTGGCCCACGGGTAGGACTCCTGCAGGCGCAGTGCGAGGACGAAGAGCAGCGCGGCGAGCGCCAGCAGGCTCGTGGCCACCCGCTGCATCCGCACCAGCTCGGCGCGCCTGGTCTGTTCTTCGCGCACGTACATGCCCAAACTATAGCACGCCGCGCGATGGGGGTGTGAGGGGCTGTGCCCCTCACGCACCCCGCTCCTTGCTATAATGACCGCCATGCGTATCAGGAGGCGCCGCCCTCCCTGCAACCCACCTCAGCGCGGGAGGGCCAGGGAGGGTGCACCCCTCCCGGAACAACCTCCCACCATATGCTCCAGGCCGGGCCTGCAAGCAGCGCGGGAGGGCCAGGGAGGGTGCACCCCTCCCGGAACAACCTCCCACCGTATGCTCCAGGCCGGGCCTGCAAGCGTGGAGTGGACGAGCGTGGCAATGTTGGATAGCCGTCGCCCGCAGGTCGCCGTCATCATCCCCTCGCTCGGTGGCGAGGTGGAGGCGCTGCTGCAGGCGCTACGCCGGCAGACCCTCGCGCCGGCCGAGGTTGCGGTGGTCCGCGGCGTGCGCCCCAACGGCCGCGCCCGCAACCAGGGCGTCGCGCAGACGCGCGCCCCGCTGCTGGTGTTCATCGACGACGACGCCATCCCCGGCGACGAGCGCCTGCTCGAGCGGCTGGTCGCGCCGCTGCTCGAGGATGCGACGGTGGGCGTGACCGGCGCCGCCAAGCTGCTGCCGCCCGGCGCGCCCTGGTTCCAGCGCTGGGCTGCGCGCGAGGTGCCGCGCATCGTCCACCCGGTGGTGGAAGCGCCGCTCGAGACTAACCCTGACCCGCCGTCGTTCTACTGCGAGATCACCACCACCTGCTGCGCGATGCGCCGCGCGGTGTTCGAGCAGGCCGGCGGCTTCGACGAAACCCTGGTGCGCGGCGTGGACACGGAATTCTTCGTGCGCCTGCGACGTTTGACCGTTCGACCGTGCGAAGGTTCGAACGGTCAAACAGCTCGCTACCGCTTTGTGCTGGTGCCCCACGCCTGGACTTACCACCCGGCCCCGGCCACGCTGCGCGCGCTGCTGCGCAAGCAGTTCCTGTACGGCTATGGCCATGCCCAGGAGGTGCGCCGCGACCCGGCGCGCGCCCGTGGCCGCGCGCTGCGCACGCCGCTGCATGCCGCGGCCCTCCTGTTGCTGCGCACTGTCTTCCTGCTGCCCAACGTCTTCCTGCCGTACTCCTTCGCGGCGCCCTCCTGGCGGCCCGGCTTCAAGCCGCTCAAGGCGCTCGCCTCCTACGCCAGCGCGCTGGGGTATGTCTGGGGGTGGTATGCGGATCGCCGTTGATGCCCGCTACATCGCTGACCACTTCCCCGGCATCGGCCGCTACGTGTACGGGTTGCTGAGCGCGCTTGTGCGGCTGGACCAGCCGCACACCCTGCTGGTGCTGCACAACCCGGCGCTGCGCAACAGCCGCTTCGACCTCGGCGCGCTCGCCAGCGTCCCCGCCGTCCACTTGGTGGCCACCGGCGCGCGGCCCTTCTCCCCCGGCGAGCAGGTGCGCCTGCCGCTGCTCCTGCGGCGGCTGCGCGCCGACGTGTACCACGCCCCCTACTACGTGATGCCCTACGCCGGCCTGCCCTGTCCGGCCGTCGTCACCCTGTACGATGTCATCCCGCGCCTGTTCCCATCCGAGGTCGCGCCGCGCGCCCGGCTGCTGTTCGATCTATGCACCCGGCTAGCGTTGCGAGCCGCGCGCGGCGTGATCGCGATCTCGGAGAGTGCCCGGCAGGACATCGCCGCCGCCTATCGGATGCCGCCGGGACGCATCGCCGTCACGCCGCTCGCCGCCGACGAGCGCTTTCGCCCGCAGCCGCCCGAGGCGTTGGCCGCCGTACGCGCCAGGTACGGCCTGCCCGCGCGCTACGTGCTCGCGCTCTGCTCGAATAAGCCGCACAAGAACCTCCCTGTGCTGGTGGAGGCGTGGGCGGTGCTCAGCGGAGTGAGCGGTGAAATAGGGGACGGCGAACGTTCAACGTTCCACATACCACATTCCACCGTTCAACTGGTGCTCGCTGGCGCCTGGGACCCGCGCTACCCCGAGGCGCGCGAGCTAGCGGCGCGGCGTGGGCTGGGCGCGGCGGTGCGCTTCCTGCCGGACGTGGCCGAGGCGGACCTGCCCGCGCTGTACGCCGGGGCGGAAGTCTTCGTGTTCCCGTCGCGCTATGAGGGGTTCGGGCTACCGCCGCTGGAGGCCATGGCATGTGGTGTGCCGGTGGTGTGCGGCGCGGTCGCCAGCCTGCCCGAGGTGGTGGGCGAGGCGGGGCTGCTGGTGGACATCACGCGCCCGGCGGCGATCGCCGAGGCCCTGGGGCGTGTGCTGGCGGATGCGGGTCTGCGCGCGCGGCTGTCTCAGGCGGGGCTGCGGCGGGCCTCCGCGTTCTCCTGGCGCCGCACGGCTGCGTTGACTCTCGGAGTGTATGAGCGCGTCAGGTCAGCAATGCAACATGCAACATGAAAGGGGTGTACGTAGTCGGTATCTCCGGGGGGCGGGGTCCTGCGGGCCTCGCAAAGAATCCTCGAGGGATCTGTTGGAGGGGCGCCGCCCCTCCAAACTTCGCAGGGGAGGGTCCAAGGGAGGGCGAAACCCTCCCGTGAAAACCCACCCATCACCATGTGGTCTGTGGTAGACCACTACATTCTACCCCTGGTACACCTGCCGGAACCGCTCGCGCGCGCGGAACAGACGGGTCTTCACCGCGCTGTTGGAGACCCCCAACGTGTCGGCGATCTCCTGTGTGCTGCGCCCCTCGTATGAGTGCAACACCAGCGGCAGGCGGTACATCGCCGGGAGTTGCTCCAGCGCCCGCAGCACCGGCTCGCGCTCATCCAGGCGCGACTCGAGCGGGGCGCCCTCGACGTTCGGCTCGTCGCCGTCTGCCAGCGGAGTGAAGCGGATGCGGCGCTGGCGGCGCAGGTAATCGTAGGCGGTGTTCGTCGCGATGCGGTACAGCCACGCCACCACGCTCGCCGTCGGGTCGCGGCTCTCCCATCTGCGCAACGCCTTGATAAACGTCTCCTGGCAGAGATCCTCCGCCGTCTCACGGTCGCTGACGAGCCGCGTCAGGTAGGCGAGCACGGGGCGCTGATAGTCGGTATACAGCATCTCAACACACGCGCCGGCGCGATACTCAGCTTGGGGGATCATGCGCGGCTCCTCTAGGGCTTGCTCGTCACGCTGTCGGTGGGGGCAGGTTCCACTCGGAGTATACGCGTTACGGCGCGGCTCCACCATCGGTCATCGGAACGGTCCTGACGCTGCGGCAGAGGGTGTAATCGCAGCCGTTCCGGCGGTGGAGCGCCCTTCCGTCCAACGGCGGAGCGCTCAGGCGCGCGCCGAGCCGCTGGTGCGCAGCAGGGCCGTCACCCGCGCCAGGAGCGAGGTCGGCTGGCGCTGCGGGCGCAGGGGCTGCGGGTGCGCCTGCCCCTGCGCGGCGCGGATCAGGCGCAGGATGCGTGCCTCCACCAGCAGCCGCTCGTGGTGCTCGACGGCGCGCTGATACTCGTGCTGCTCGAAGTACATACGACTACCCTCTCTTCGTCGGCTGGCGCGTGCGGTGCCTGGGCTTCCAGGCCTACGCGCTGCTGATCACCGCACCCCACCGCCTGGGGTGCGCGCCTACGGCGCCGCGAGTCACGGCTCGCATTCAGACCTCCTCGGCGAAGGGCGTTGCGCCTCGGGCGTGGTGCAGGCGAGGCCGTCGGTCTCTCCCACGGTCCTCTGGCGCGCTGCCGACCAGTAGCATCGATCTGGGTCTACTATATCCCGGCGCCGCACGCAGGGCATCGTTCGATCGCTTCATCGCCGCTGCGCCGCTCAGCCTAGGATGGCATCGGCCCAACGGCGGAGCGCGTGGGAGGCATGCAAAACCCCGCTCCGGAGGAGCGGGGCAGGGGGAACAAAGCAGGGGTGCGGGGGCCGCAGGCCCCGTGTCAGAGCGTTCAATCCATTGGGACCAATCGCTGCCGCAGTGCGTAGATCGCCGCCTGCGTCCGGTCCGCCAGGTGCAGCTTCGACAGAATGTTCGAGACGTGGGTCTTCACGGTCTTCTCGCTGATCACCAGCGTGTCCGCGATCTCCTTATTGCTCTGGCCCTTCGCGATCAGCCGCAGCACATCCATCTCGCGCTCGGTCAGCTGCTCCACCGGGTCGTCGGCCGTGCGCGGCGCGCTGAACTCCTGCATCAGCTTGGCCGCCACCTCGGAGTGCAGCACCGCCTCGCCGCGCTGCGCCGCCCGGATGGCCCGCGCCAGCTCCTCCGGCTGCACGTCCTTCAGCAGGTAGGAGATCGCGCCCGCCTTGATCGCCGGGAACACCTTGTCGTCATCTGCGAATGAGGTGAGCACGATGATCCGCGTCGAGGGGCTGACGGTCTTGACGCGCCGGGTGGCCTCCACGCCGTCGATCCCCGGCAGGACCATGTCCATCAGCACGACGTCCGGCAGCAGCTCCTGGGCCAGCTTGACCCCCTCCTCACCGCTGGCGGCCTCGCCGATGACCTCGATGTCGTCCTGCAGCTCCAGGAAGTCCCGCAGACCCTGCCGCACCACGCGGTGGTCGTCGATCAGAAGGACGGTGATTCGGTCCATCGTGTGCTCCTCGTCTTCGACTTCTCCAGGCGGGTGGGGGTCAGGGGAGGGCCAGGCCCTCC
>DATMBA010000711.1:0-6195 GCA_035559635.1 Roseiflexaceae bacterium | reverse complement strand
CCGGGACCGGCCGCCCTGGCCGCCGCCACCTACCGCCTGGCCGCGCTGCAGCCCTACGCCCCCTACGGGCTGCCCGGCCGCCTGACCACCGCCGCCCTCGGCGGCGGCGAGTTCCGCCCGGCCACGGTGCTGCTCGCCAATTTCTGTGCCTTCAACCGCCTGCTGGACCTGCTCGAGCTGCCGGCGCTGATCGAGAGCGACCCGACGATCGTCGGGCATGTGCTCAACACCTACTACACCCGCATCCAGGCGGTGATCCAGCGCTATGGCGGCGCCGTGAGCCGCATCGACCTGGCGCCCTACGGGGATCGCTTCCTGGCGCTGTTCGGCGCGCCCACCGCCCACGAGGACGACCCGGCGCGCGCGGTGCAGACGGCGCTCACCATCCGGGCCGAGTTGAGCGAGACCAACCAGGCGATCACCACGCTGCTGCGCGAGTGGGCCGCGGCTCACCCGGACCAGCAGCGGTTGGTCTACCTGATGAGCATCACGCTGCGCCAGCGGGTCGGCATCGCCGGGGGGAGCGTCTTCGCCGGGATCGTCGGCGCGCCGGAGCGCCACGAGTACGCGGTGATCGGCCAGCCGGTGCACCTGGCCGCCCGCCTGCTGCTCGGCGCGGACGACAACGAGACGCTGCTCTCCGAGGATATCTACCGCGCGGTGAGCCACCTGGTGGCAGCGCAGGAGCGCCCGCCGGTGACGATCGAGGGCGGTGTGCGCCCCTCGCCGGTGTTCCGCGCCATCCAGCCGCGCTTCGAGATCGCCCAGTCCGCCCGCCGGCTCTCGCGCGGCGCGCCGCTGATCGGCCGCACCGGTGAGTTGGGCCAGGCGCTGGAGACCGCCCAGCAGGCGCTGCGGCCGGGCGAGGGCGGCCGGGTGCTGGCGCTCGTCGGACAGCCCGGCATCGGCAAGACACGCCTGGCGGACGAGATGCTGCGGGCGTTGCGGGCGCGCGTGCCGGCCGCTACGCTGGTGCACGAGGCCTGCCAGAGCTACGACGAGGCCGCGCCGTACGCGACGCTGGCCCGCCTGGTGCGCCGGCTGCTGTATGTGCCGGCCACCGGCGAGCGCGCCGCCCAGGCGCGCGCCGTCTGCGAGCAGGTGGAGGAGCTGCTGCCCGGCTGGTCGCGCTTCGTGCCGCTGCTCGGCGCGCTGCTCGGCCTGCCGATCGCGGAGACCGACGTCACACGGGCGCTCACCTCCGAGCAGCGCCGCGAGCGCCTGCACGAGTTGGTGGCGATGCTCTGCCTGGCGCTCGCCCGCCGCCAGCCGCTGGTGCTGGTGGTGGACGACCTGCAATGGGCGGACGCCTCGAGCCGCGCGGCGCTGCTGCGGGTGGCCGAGGAGATCCCCGGCCGCCCGATCCTGCTGCTGGTGATCTACCGGCCCGACACGGGCCTGGCGGAGACCTGGGAGCACCTGCCGCACGCGGTGAGCATCCTCTTGGGCGACATGCGCCGCGCCGATAGCGCGGCGCTGCTGGCGGCGCTGCTGAACGGCCAGCTGCCGGACGAGCTGCGGCCGCTGGTCGAGCGTGCCTACGGCACGCCGCTCTTCATAGAGGAGATGCTGCGCTACCTGCTGGACAGCGGCGTGCTGGTGCGCGACAACACCGGCGAGTGGTTCTGCGCCCGGCCGGTGGAGCGCACCGCCGTGCCGGCCCAGATCGAGCAACTGCTCGTCTCGCGGCTGGACCAGCTGGACGGCGCCTCGCGCGCGGCGCTGGAGGTGGCTGCGGTGGCGGGGCGGCGCTTCTCCGAGCGCCTGCTGGCCGCCGTGATCCATGAAGAATACGAAGGACACGAAGCGTACGGCTACAGAAACGGCGCCGCCTCTGCCCCTGCAGGGGAGGACGACTCGGACCTTCGTGCCCTTCGCGTCCTTCGTGGAGCGAGCCTGCGCGTGGCGCTGGAGGAGTTGGTACGGGCCGAGATCCTCACGCCGGACGTAGCAGCGATCGAGCCGGCCTATGCGTTCCGCCACGCGCTGATCCGCGACGTGGCCTACGGCAGCATCCTCTTCGCGCGGCGCCACGCGCTCCACGCTCGCGTGGCCCAGGCGATCGAGCGGGTGTACGCCGACGCGCTCGACGAGCACCGGGTGGCGCTGGCGCAGCACTACCTGCACGCCGGCCGCAGCGACCTGGCCTTCCCACATCTGATCCAGGCGGCCGAGCACGCTCAGGCCCGCTACGCCAACAGCGAGGCGCTCTCGCTCTACCGCCAGGCGCTGGCGATCGCGCCGCAGCCGGACCAGGCCGCCGAGCTGCTGGAGCCGCGCACCGCCGCGCTCTACGAAAACCTGGGCGACCTGCTGACGCTGACCGGCGACTACGCCGCGGCGCGTGGCAACTACGAGTGGCTGCTCCGCGTGGGCGTGGCCGGTGACGCCCAGGCCCGCGCGGTGCGCAAGGCAGCGCTGCAGCGCAAGGTGGGCGGCACCTATGAGCGCCAGGGCAGCCTCGACCAGGCCCTGGCCTGGTTCGAGCGCGCCGCTGAGACGATCGGCGCGTTGGCTCCCACCCCCGCCGCCGATGTGGAGCACGCCCGCATTCTGAGCGACATCGGCTGGTTCCACTTCCGCCACGGCGAGCTGGACCAGGCCGAGCAGCGCCTGGAGCACGCGCTGGCCCTGGTGGAGCCGCACGACGCCCACGACGAACTGGCACGCCTGCTCAACCGCCTCGGCGGGATCGCCTGGAACCGCGGCGACCTGGCGCGCGCCCAGCATTATGTCGAGCGAAGCCTGGCGGCCAGCCGGCGCAGCGGCAGCCTGATCGACCAGGCCAACGCGCTCAACAACCTTGGCATCCTCACCGAGAGCCAGGGGCGCTACGAGGAGGCGCTGCAGTACGGGCTGCAGTCCATGGCGCTGCACGAGCGGGCCGGCAACCGGCGCGACATGGCGATCAGTGCGGTGACGGTGGGCCACGTGCACTACAACTGCGAGGAACACGACCGGGCGCTGGCCTCGTTCACGCAGGCGCTGGAGCTAGCGGCCGAGGTGCGCGAGACGTATGTGCAGATGATCGCGCTGCTAGACCTGGGGCGGGTGTACGCGGCGCAGCGCCGCTGGCCGGAGGCGGAGAGCGCCATCCAACGCTGCCAGTTCATCGCGGCGCAGCTGCACCTGGACAGCGTGCAGGCCGAGGCATGGGTGGTGATGGCCGAGGTAGCGCTCGGTAGGGACGACGTGGCGGCGGCGCGGCTGGCGCACCAGCAGGCGCTGCTGCTGGACCACGCCCCGGAGAGCGAAGAGCACGGGCGCATCCAGCGGTTCGCAGCGCGCCTGGCGCTGCTCGATGGGGATATCGCACGGGCGGACGCGCTGCTCGCCGAGGCGGAGGCGCTGTTCGAGCGGCTGCAGAACGTCCCGGAGGCGCGCCGCACACGCCAGCTGCGCGAGTCGATCGAGCGGCCGTTGACGGGCGGGCAGTACGCGCGGGCGGTGTGAGACCAGGGGCGAGAGGTTAGGAGCAAAGAATGTCGCGGTATCCATCGCCGCCGCGCAGGGCAATGCCGACACCGCGTCGGGGCGCACCAATGTGTGCGCCCTCATTGCGTCGCACTGCACGCCCCCGCCGGACAGCGCCAATACCGCGCGTGGACGCAGAGCGGCGAGGTCCCCGCCCCTCTGCCCCCTTCTCGAGCACCCCCGAAGACGTGCTATCATTGCGGTGTCGCACTCCCATCACACACGACACCGAGGTCCGTCCATGCCGACCGTGCCTGCCGTGCGTCCGGGGTGCCCGAGATGGCGCCTTTTCCTCGCCTTGGCGCTGGCGCTGGCCACCCTCCCGCCCGCGCCTGCCCGCGCGGCCGATGCCACCGTGCGAAACTGCACCGAGTCCGGCCTGCGCGAGGCGATCGCCGCCACCGCCGGGAGCGGGACCGTGCTGTTCGATTGCGGCGGCCCGGCCACGATCACGCTCACGGCCCCCATCGTCGTCCCCACAGGCACTAGCCTGACCATCCGCGGCGAGCGGCTGATCACGATCAGCGGCGGCGGCGCGGTGCGGCTGTTCGAGGTGGCCGCGGGCGCCGCGCTCACGCTCGACGGCCTGACGCTCGCCGGCGGCGCCGGTGGGGACGGCGGCGCGGTGCTCAACCTGGGCGACCTGACGGTGATCGGGGCGGCGTTCGTGGATAACCGGGCGGACTTCGGCGGGGCGATCGCCAGCCGGGGCACGGCGCGCGTGTCGGACAGTGTGTTCTCCCGCAACCAGGCCAGGTTCGACGGTGGCGCGATCGCGGTGCTGGGCGGCGCGTTCGCCCTGGACGACTCGCGGCTGGAGGGCAACAGCGCCGGTGGGAGCGGCGGCGGCATTTTCAGCGCCGCCCGGCTCACCGTGCAGCGCACCCGCATCCAGGGCAACAGCGCCTCCTCCGGCGGTGGGCTGCACAGTGTGGCAGGGGCGGCGACGCTCAGCGACAGCGAGGTGAGCGCCAACCGCGCCACGACCGACGGCGGCGGGGCGCGCAACGAGGGGGACCTGGCGCTGATCGGCAGCACGGTGGCCGGCAACACCACCGCCACCGGCAGCGCCGGCGGCATCGACAACACCGGGACGCTGACGCTGACCAACAGCACGGTGAGCGGCAACCAGGCGGCCGGCAACGGCGGCGGGATCGAGAGCTACGGCACGCTCCGCATGACGGCCGCGACGGTGGCCGCCAATGGGGCCGGCGGCACGGGCGGCGGCGTCTTCAACGGCCCGTCCGCGACGGCGGTGCTCACGAGCACGCTGCTGGCCGGCAACAGCGCCGCCCAGGGGCTCGACTGCACAGGCGCCCTCACGAGCGGTGGCAACAACCTGCTGCAGCGCAGCGCCGGGTGCACCTTCGCGCCCGGCGTGGGGGATCTGCTGGACATGGACCCGCTGCTCGGCCCGCTGGCGGACAACGGCGGCCCCAGCCGCACCCACGCGCTGCTTCCGGGCAGCCCGGCGGTGGACGTGGTGAGCGAGTTAGATCCATTCCGCTGCCAGATCAGAGACCAGCGCGGCGTGAACCGGCCAATCGGCCTGGGTTGCGACATCGGGGCCTTCGAGCTTGGCTTCGTCGTGAACAGCCTGGCCGATGCACCAGCGCACAACCCGCTGGTGCGCGTGTGTGCGACCTCGCCGCCGGCCAGTGTCTGCACCCTGCGCGCCGCCCTCCAGCACGCCAATGCGCTGTCCGGCATGCAGGCGATCACCTTCGCCGTCAGCGGGACGATCACACTCTCACCCGCCGCCGTGGACCCGATGCGACCTGAGATCGAGCCTGACGGGATCGCCGACCTGGACATCACCCAGGACGTGATCATCATCGGCCGCAGGCAGATCACGTTGGACGGCGCGGGCGACCCGGAGATCGGCGGGGTGCTGCACGTGGCTGCGGGCGTCAGGGCGACCGTGGTGGGCCTGACGATCCGGGACGGCGCCGGACTGAGCGGCGCGGGGGTGCGGAACGAAGGGAACCTGACGCTGATCGACAGCGTCGTGACCGGCAACAGCGCGGCTCAAAGCGGCGGAGGGATCTCGAACGAGGGCGTGCTGTCGCTCGTGCAGGTGACGGTGAGCGACAACAGCGCCTCCAGCGACGGCGGCGGCATCAACAACCCGGCCGGCAGCCAGCTGACGATCGCCGACAGCACGATCAGCGGCAACGCCGCGACCGGCCTCTTGGCCGACGGCGGCGGTATCAGCACCGCCGGCAAGGCGACGCTGACGAACGTGACGGTGAGCGATAACAGGGCCGCGCAGGATGGGGGAGGGATCGCGGTGCTGGGCGGAGGCACGGACGCCCTGCGGCTCAACAATGTCACGGTGGCCGGGAACACCGCCGACGCCAGCCACACCGATGAGAATCACAGTGGAGATGGGGGCGGGATCTCCATTCAGAACGGGAGCGGCGATGTGACGCTGATGAACTCGCTGCTGGCCGGCAACGAGGACCTGAGCAGCGGCATCGGCGTGCAGGTCCGGCCGGACTGCGCCGGGAGCTTCATTTCGCTCGGCTACAACCTGGTGGGCGTGGCGGGCACCGGCGGCGCAGACCGCTGCATCCCCGCGGCCGGGCCGGGCGACCAACTGGGCAGTGCGGCACACCCGCTGCTGGCCGGCCTCGGCCCGCTGCAGGACCGGGGCGGCCCGACGAAGACGCGCCCGTTGCTCACCGGCAGCCCGGCGCTGGAGGCCGGCAGCCCCGCGCC
>DATMBA010000710.1:0-1823 GCA_035559635.1 Roseiflexaceae bacterium | reverse complement strand
GAGGATCAGGGCGGGCGCAGCCCGCCCTGATCCTCCCGCCAGCCCTCCAGGAAGGGACGGGTAGGAGGGCTGCGCCCGCCCTGCACCCCTCCCGCCGGCCCTCTTCATCCTGGCTACACGGTGAGCACCACGGCGTTCTGCGAGGGGTCGCGCACCAGTGTGCCGCCCGCCGCCTGCTCCACGGGGAGGCCGGCGGCGCGCACGCGGCTCAGGGCGGCCTCGAGTGCCGCCTGGTCCGGCAGGAGCACCTCGAACGAGCGCAGCCCGGCCATGTCCGGCGCGGGGGGCGGGGCCCCACGGCCCGCCCAGATATTGTAGGCGATGTGGTGGTGGTAGCCGCCGGCGGCCACGAACTCGGCCTGGGCGCCGAAGCGCTGCATCAACTCGAAGCCGAGCACGCCCACGTAGAACTGGCGCGCGGCGGCGATGTCGGCCACGTGCAGGTGCATGTGGCCGATGGTGGTGGCGGGGCGCAGGCCGGACCACGGCTCCTCGTCGCCCGCCAGCTCCCCCAGCAGGCCGTCGAGGTCGAGCGGCTCGACGGTCATGCGCACCTCGGGGCCGGCGCGCGGCCACTCGGCGCGCGGGCGGTCGCGGTAGATCTCGATGCCGTTGCCGTCCGGGTCGGCCAGGTAGATTGCCTCGCTGACCGCGTGGTCGGACATGCCCTGGAGCGGGGTGCGCAACTCGGCCAGGCGGCGCAGCGAGCGCGCCAGATCCCGGCGGGTGGGCACAAGCACCGCGAAGTGGTACAGCCCGGTGACGCCGCGGGCCGGGCGGGCGCCGGGCTGCTCGACGAGGCGCAGCAGATCCGGGCCGCCGGCGCCGAGTGCGGCCGTGCCATCCGCGCGGCGGTGCAGCCGGAAGCCAAGCGCCTGCTGGTAGAACTCCAGCGAGCGCCCCAGATCCGCCACCGCCAGCGTCACGGCGCCGATGCGGGTGGCGGGCGGAAGCGAAGGGGAGTCGGACATAGCGAACCTCCCTTGTCTGGCCTGGCCCCAGGCCGCTCAGCGCGCGCCCAGCACCTCGTCGACGCCTATTGCAAAGCCATCGAGCACGACTGAGGTGGCTGTGTCGCCGCGCTGGAACACGCCGTGCTCGTGATAGGTGTCGCCCACGAGTATGAGCACCGTGATCGCCGCGGCCTCCGAGTCGATGATCCAGTACTCAGGGATCCTGGCCTCGGCATAGTCCATGACCTTATCCCGTGTGTCGCGCTCCGGGTTATCCGGACTCACGATCTCGGCCACCAGATCCGCGCCAAGCCAGTAGCGGTCTTGCCGGCGCGAGTCGCCGGCGTCACGCACGAGCAGCAGGTCAGGCTCGCGAAACTTCTCCGGGCGGATGCGGACGCGCAGCGGCGCGTAGCGCACGATGCCGCCGAGACGCTGGACGAAGGCCAGCAGGGCCAGGAAGAGCCGCTGAGAGATCGCCTGGTGGGTGTCGGTGGGCATCGGCAACACCTCGATGTGGCCGTCGGTGAACTCAACCAGGCGGTTGGTCTGATCTGTCAGCAGCAGATACTGCTCCTCGGACCAGCGCCCCTGCAGCGGCGCCAGACTGAGGACCAGTTCATCATCCTCCGCCCACATCATTCGCAGGGCCGGTTGTCGCACATCGGTGGCCATCGCTGGTGCTCTCCAGAAGCGGTGGAGCGAGCTGAACGCACGGGCGATCGCTGCGCCTGCATTGTAGCACGGCCGGCGCTCCACCGAGATTTCGCGCGCCACAGTGTACTCTGAGGGCGCAAAGGGTCATCGAGCACACTCCCCATCTCTGTGCCCGCTGTGGCAAACGTCTCACGGAGTGCTCGCTAGCCAGGC
>DATMBA010000709.1:0-8821 GCA_035559635.1 Roseiflexaceae bacterium | reverse complement strand
GCTGGCGCGCGGCGCGCACCTCGTCCAAGCGGCGCACCGGCGCCGTGGTGGGCGCCCGCCGCAGCGTCTCCAGGTCCTCGCGCGCCTCGGCCGCGATCTGCAGCAGCGCGTCGCAGAACGCGTCCAGTGTGCGCTTGCTCTCGGTCTCCGTCGGCTCGATCATCAGCGCCTCGGGGACGATCAGCGGGAAGTAGACCGTCGGCGGGTGGAAGCCGTAGTCGATCAGGCGCTTGGCGATGTCCAGCGTGCGCGCGCCGGGCGCCTCGGCCAGCTTGCCCATCAGTACCGTCTCGTGCATGCAGCGGCGGTCCACCGCCGGCGGGTAGGTGTGCCGGAGGCGTGCCTGGACGTAGTTGGCGTTCAGCACCGCCGTCTCGCTCACCTCGCGCAGACCGCGTTCCCCCAGCGTGCGGATGTAGGTCCAGGCGCGCACCAGCATGCCGAAGTTGCCGTGGAAGGTCTTCACCCGCCCGATCGTCTTTTCCGGTGTAAAGAGTTCATACCCATCCACAGGGAGGGGCTTAGCAGGCGCGTGCGCCTGCCGACCTTCATCGCCTCCCTCGAGCGCGCCCGCTGCGCCTGGGCGGGAGATGCGCCGCACGCGCGGCCCGGGCAGGAAGGGCGCCAGCGCCGCGGTGCAGCCCACCGGCCCGGAGCCGGGGCCGCCGCCGCCGTGCGGGGTGGTGAAGGTCTTGTGCAGGTTGTAGTGCATCAGGTCGAAGCCCAACGCGCCCGGCTTGGCGACGCCCAGGATGGCGTTGAAGTTGGCGCCGTCGCCGTACATCAGGCCGCCCGCCTCATGCACCAGCCGCGCCACCTCCAGCACCCGCTCCTCGAACAGCCCGAGGGTGTTAGGGTTGGTGAGCATCAGCCCGGCGGTGCGCGGCGAGAGCTTGCGCCGCAGGTCCTCCAGGTCCACATTGCCGCGCGCATCGCTCTTGACCTCCACCACCTTGAAGCCCGCCATCGCCGCGGTGGCCGGGTTGGTGCCGTGCGCCGAGTCCGGCACCAGGATCTCGCTACGCTCGGTGTCGCCGCGGTCCAGGTGGTAAGCACGGAACACCAGGATGCCAGTGAGCTCACCCTGCGCGCCCGCCGCCGGCTGCAGCGAGACCGCGTCGAAACCGCTGATCTCCCCCAGGTATTCCTGCAGCTCGTACATCAGCCGCAGCGCCCCCTGCGAGAGCATGTCGCCCTGCAGCGGGTGCGCCGCCGCGAACCCTGGCAGCCGCGCCGCCTCTTCGTGGAGCTTACTGTTGTATTTCATAGTACACGACCCTAGGCTCACCATAGTCGTGTCTATTGCGAAATTTCGCTGACTGATTCGCGTATAATGCCTTACAACTTCCGGCTCAGTCAATTCCGGAAACGACGTGAGGTCATCCTCGCGCATCAACCCCGCGGGCAGCTCCGCAGTTGGCACGTCAAGCTCGGGCAGATTGACGCCGATCTTGCCCTCGCCCGAAAGCTCAAAGATCGGCGGCTCGTCGTTGTGCATCCCTCTCCCCTTCGTCTACTCCGTGCCTATCCGCATAACCCGGATAGGGTGGGGTTGCAGGGGAGGGCTTCGCCCTCCCTGACCCCTCCCCGAGGTATGCGGATAGGCTCTAATACGCTCAAGACTGAGAGCACGGAAGGCGACGAAACCCGCATGTAGCCCGACGCTACCATGCCCTCCTGAGCAGCTTGTTCAGCACGTCGGCCGGCCTGCCGCGCACGCACATGCCAGGCGAGGAGCCAGCGCTGGAGTGACGCGGTCAGGGCCGGCACCGTCCCCGTCCGCCATGCCCGCGGTGTATCGCGTCGTGGCGCATGGTATCGGGGCGGCTCTGGTGGCCGCCCGCCGTGCGAGGCGCCGCCCGTGCCGCTCACGCCGAGAGCGCGCCACCGTCGAACCCGACGATCGCCATGAGCGCGGCGCGGCGCCGGGCAGCCTCGGGAGCTGCAGGGTCCAGGGCCGCCAGGCGCTCGAGGCTCAGCAGCGCACGGTAGGGGCGCAGTGCGTGTTCGCGCACCTGCTCGTAGGCGCGCCGGGTGGCCTGATCGTAGGCGTTGCCATAGCCCACGCGCAGGCTGAAGTACCCGTTCGCGCCCGCCGCGTCGAACAGCAGCGCGTGCTCCCAGGCAGGGCTCCAGCCCAGCGCCCGATCCCAGCGCGCCAGACCGCTGAGCGACCAGGCGCCGCCGCTCTGGCGCACCAGCAGCGCCTCCGGCTCGAGGCCGCCGCATACCAGCGCGGCCTGCGCTCCCACCGGCTGGTAGTGCTCGTCGAACCAGGCCCGCACCGCCGCGCCCTCGGCGGCCTGTAGCAACCCGCGCGCCTCCGCCGCCCCCAGCGCAGCCTCCATGCGTGCCAGCCCGTAGCTGCGCTCGTCGTCGGCCGGCGGGACGGCGTGCGCGCTGCCAACCAGCGGGCCGTAGCGGGCGCATGCCAGGCGGTGGACCCGGTAGGCCGTCTCGCCAAGCCGCCGCCCGAGCTTGTAGAGCTGCTCGTCCGGGATGCGCGGCAGCGCGGCGCTCAGCGGCTCGCCGGCCAACTCGCTCACCAGCGCCCACGGCACCCCCGCCGCCACGCCCGCCGCGTCCCCAGCGCGCACCTGCGGCAGCGGCAGGTCCACCTCGGCCCGCAGCATCTCCAGCGCCGCCAGCGCCGTCTCGGCAGCAGCAGGGGACTCGAACGCCAGCAGGGTCAGGCGCTCGCCGCCGGCCAGCGCCAGCGTGTAGCGCCCGCCCCCGTGCGCGCGGGCCTCCCGCAGGCGCTCGCCCGCGTGAGCCGCGATGGCGTCGAGCTGGTCTCGCGTCAGTTCCACAGCATTCCTTAGACAAGGTTCGCGCGTACTGTACCGTTCGCGCGAACACGCATGGGGGGCGTGGGGGCCTCTGGCGCCCACACCAACGCTTTTCGGAGGGGCTTCGCCCCTCCGAGCCTCCCCAGGCTGGACGGCTGGAGGCCGCGCAGCGAAACCATGTCTTAGTGGTCCATCGGGCAAGGCCGTTGACACACACGGGCCGGATGGGGTGGGTTTGCGGGAAGGCTGCGCCCTCCCCCTGACCCTCCCGAAAATATGCGGCGCTAGCTCCGTTCCCCTCCGCTCCTCCTCCGTTGCTCCGCTCCCCCTCCATTGGCGGAGTCCGTTCTACATCTCCCGCAGCGCCGCCACCAGCGCGTCGATCTCTGCGCGGCTGTTCATCTCCGTCACGCACAGCAGCATGGCGTCGCCGAGGTGCGGGTAGTCCTGCGCCAGATCGTAGCCGCCCAGGATGTCGCGCTCGCGCAGGGCCGTGTTGATCTCCGCCACCGGGCGCGGGCAGGCCACCGCGAACTCCTTGAAGAACGGCCCGCGGTCCAGCACGCGGTAGCCGGGCAGCCTGGCGATCTCGGCGGCGGCGTAGTGGGCACGGTGGTAGCACAGCTCGGCCACCCGGCGCATGCCCTGGCGGCCCATCAGGCTGAGGTACACCGCGGCCGCCAGCGCCATCAGGCCCTGGTTGGTGCAGATGTTGGAAGTGGCCCGCTCGCGGCGGATGTCCTGCTCGCGCGCGCGCAGCGTCAGCACGTAGGCCAGCCGGCCCTCTACGTCCCGCGTGACGCCCACCAGCCGGCCGGCGATCTTGTGGACGTACTGCTGGCTGCAGCAAAAGATGCCCAGGTACGGCCCGCCGAAGCTCAGGCCACCGCCGAGCGGCTGCCCCTCGGCCGTGGCGATGTCCGCCCCGGCCTCGCCCGGCGTCTGGAACAGCCCGAGCGCGATCGGGTCGAAGTGCGCCACGAACAACGCGCCGGCCCGGTGCGCGGCCTCCGCCAGCGGCCGCCAGTCGTGCAGCACGCCGAGGAAGTCCGGGCTCTGCACGAACAGCGCTGCGGTGGAGGAGTCCACCAGCGCTGCCACGTCCGCCGGCCCGGCCTCCGGGCGATCGTCGCCGACGATCGCGATCCCGGCCCCCTGCAACAGCGTGCGCATCACCGCGCGGTACTGCGGGTTGATGCTCGGGTGCACCACCACCTTGCGCCGGTTGCGCGATGCGGCCACCGCCATAATCGCCGCCTCCGCCATCGCCGTGCCGCCATCGTAGTGCGAGGCGTTGGCCACGTCCATGCCCGTGAGCGCGCAGACCAGGCTCTGGTACTCGAAGATCGCCTGCAGCGTGCCCTGGCTGACCTCCGGCTGGTACGGGGTGTAGGCGGTGTAGAACTCGCCGCGGCGCAGGATCTGGTCCACCGCTGCGGGCACGAAGTGGTTATAGGCGCCCGCGCCCAGGAAGATGCTGTGGCTGCCCGCGTTGGCGTTCGCACCGGAGAGCGCGGCCAACTCGCGGCGCAACTCGATCTCCGACATCGGCCGCGGCAGGTCCAAGCGTGGAAAGCGCACCGCCTCCGGCACCGCCTCGAACAGCTCCTCGACCCGCTCGACACCGATCGCCCGCAGCATCTCCGCCCGGTCGGCGTCGGTGATGGGAATGTAATGGGACACCTTCGCAAGCTCCGTTCCACGTCGAGCGTCGAGCGTCGCACATTCAACGTTGGGCATGATCGTCGCTCTCCGCCACGCCAATCGTTCAACGTGCGACCATGCAACGTTCAACGGGCTAGTGTTTGATCGACTCCACGAACTTCTCGTACGCCTCGGCGCTCATCAGCGCGCCCACCGCGCCCTCCGCCACGCGGATCTTCACCATCCAGCCTGCCCCGTACGGGTCGCTGTTGATCAACTCCGGCTGGCTGAGCAGCGCCTCGTTGACGGCGATCACCTCGCCGGCCACCGGCAGGTACAGATCCGAGGCGGCCTTGACCGACTCGACGGTGCCGAAGATCTCGTTGGCCTCGAAGCGCGCGCCCACCTCCGGCAGGTCCACGTACACCACATCCCCAAGCGCGTCCTGCGCGTAGTCCGTGATGCCGACGGTCGCCTCCTCGCCCTCGATGCGGATCCACTCGTGGGTCTTGCTGTACTGCAGCTCGGCGGGGGTGTTGAAGGCCATCTCCTCCTCCTATTTGACAGGGCGGACGCAGTCAGTGTCTCCAGCGGGGGATTTTTTGGAGGGGCTGCGCCCCTCCAAGCCTCCCTTCAGCGCTCAACTCTCATTTCTTGTATTTTGGCCTATAGAACGGCATTTTGACGGCCCGCGCCCGCACCGGCCGCTCGCGCACCAGCACATCGAACTCGCTACCCTCGGCGGAGAGCGCGGTGGGGACGTAGCCCATGCCGAGGTTCTTCCCGAGGGTCGGCGCCGGCATGCCGCTCGTCACCCGGCCGATCGGCTCGCCGGCGATCGAGCGGATCTCGTACTCGCCACGCGCCACGCCGCGCCCCACCATCTCGAAGCCGGTGAGCCTGCGGCGTACGCCCTCCTGCTTGATGCGCCGCAGCGCCTCCGCGCCTACGAAGTCGCCCTTGTCCAGCTTGACCACCCAGCCGAGCCGGGCCTCGTAGGGATTGGTGGTCTCGTCGATCTCGTGTCCGTAGAGCGCCAGGCAAGCCTCGAAACGCAGGCTGTCGCGCGCGCCCAGGCCACATGGCCGCAGCCCGGCGCCCTGCCCGATCGCCAGCAGCCCGTCCCACAGCCGCTCCACGTCCGCGGCGCGCACGAACAGTTCGAAGCCGTCCTCGCCGGTGTAGCCGGTACGGGCCACGGTGGTGGGGATGCCAAGCACGACGCCGCGCGCCACCCCGTGGTACGGCAGCCCGGCCAGCTCCGCGCTGGCGGCCTGCGCCAGGATCGCCTCGGCCGCGGGCCCCTGCAGCGCCAGCATGCCGGTGCGGTCCGATGCGTCGGCCAACTCCACGTCGAAGCCGCGCGCGTGGTCGCGCATCCAGGCCACATCCTTCGCGATGTTGCTGGCGTTGACCACCACCAGATAGTGGTCGCCGAGATTGTAGACGAAGGTGTCGTCCATAATCCCGCCGTCCGGCCGGCAGAGGAGCGCGTAGTTGGCCCGGCCGGGGGGGATGGCGGCGATGTCCTGGGTGAGGACGTGCTGCAGGAAGGGGAGCGCACCGGGGCCGCGCACCTCGACCTCGCCCATATGGCTGATGTCGAACAGGCCGGCGGCCGTGCGCACGGCGCGGTGCTCGTCGATGATGCCGCTGTACTGCACCGGCATCTCCCAACCACCGAACTCGACCATGCGCGCACCCATGGCGACGTGCCGGCCGTAGAGCGGGGTGCGCTTCAGCATACGCGGGGCGACCATGGCGCCTCCTCGCACATAAAAAAGCGGACAACATCAGGCAGCGCGCCTGATCTCTGTCCGCTAACCTGAGAGGTTCCTCGCCATCGGCGAGTTGCTCCGTCGGTGCCGCGGCCGCAGCGCAGCAGCGCGAGGGCGCGGGGCTCTCCAGAGTGCCGTCCGGGCGCAGTCCGTGAACCTGAGAGATTCGCGCGGGGTCGGCCTCCCCGGCTTGCTCCTTCGGCGACCGCTTGCGGTGCTCTCCCGCGCCCATCGTCCGGCATGCTATGTGTGCCCCACACTATACCACAGAATTCGGTGGGGAGGCGGGGCCTCGCCACACCCCTCCCGCGTGCCTCAGCGCCGTTTGAAGATCGACGTGCGGACGTGCAGATCCTCGCCGCAGGATGCGCAGCGCCCGCCGTCCAGCCCGCTGGCCTTCGCCGGCCCGCCGGCGCGGTCAATGACGATGGCGCCACAGGCGGGGCATGCGGTGGACTGCCCGGCCTCCGGCCCGTAGACGAAGTGCAGCCCGGCCTCGTGGCCCGCCCGCCGGGCCCGCGATACCGAGGCGGTCGCCGCCGCCCCGGCGTCGCCCGGCAGCACATGCCAGGGGGTGTGCCGCCCGAGCGCGTCGCGCAGCCAGCTCGCCAGCGCCGCCAACTGCTCGGGCGAGTCGTTCACCCCCGGGTGCAGGCGGGTGGTCACCTCAACGTGCACGCCCCAGCGCTCACGGGCGTGCGTCGCCAGTTCGAGGATGCCGCGCCAATGATCCACCCCCGTCAGCCGGCGGTAGGCGCCGTCCTCGAAGGCCCGCAGCTCCAGGCTCAGGCCGTCCAGGTAGTGGCCGAGCTGGTCTAGCGCCGCGAGCGCCGCGTAGCCGGAGGTCACCAACGCGGTGTAGCGGCTGGCGGCGCGGCTCGTGCGCAGCAGGTCCAGCGCGTACTCGTGCGCCACCGAGGGGTCGCTGTAGCTCCACACCACGCCGCGGCACAGCCGCTCCAGCGCCACGGCCGCCACCCGCTCCGGATCCAGCCGGCGCTGCCGGCTCGCCTGCTCGGGGACGCGGTCGTACTGGCCGCGCTGCTGGTCGGACGGGAAGGCGTAGCCCCAGCCGCCGATCGCCAGCACCGGTGTGCCGGGGAAGAAATGCCACAGCCGGTGCTCCTCCACCGGCCCGACGTGGGCCGCGCTCACCAGGCTGTCGTTGATCGCAGCGATGCCCTCGCCGTTCCGGACGCGCACCAGGCAGCGCCCGATCTCACCGGGGGCCAGCGCGCAGCGCCACTGGCACACGCCGCAGCGCAGCCGCCCGTCCGGCATCGGCTCTACAAGTTCGGTGAGGCGCATAGTATCCAGGCTCCTGCTAAGAGCCTATCCGGATTACCCGGATAGGGTGGGATTTCAGGGGAGGGCTTTGCCCTCCCCTGCCCCCTCCCAAAGATAGTCGGATAGGCACTAAATGCTACGTGGTGCATCCGGCACGTGAGCGTAAGCGAACGTGCCGGAGCGGGTGGGTGCAGGGAGGGCTTCGCCCCCCCTTGCGACCCTCCCCCTCTGTCACAGCTTGTTTGAAAAGCCTCCCGGCTGGGGGCGCGGGGGCCAGAGGCCCCCGCATCTCCGCTGCGCGGCGGGCGGGGGATGGGTGAGGGGCGAACCCCCTCACGCTCCCCTAAGGGAGGAGCAGGGAGGGCGTGCCCTCCCGGAAACATCCCCTTCCAGGTTATGCAGGCCTGGCCTGCAAGCATGTAGCGTTCTCCCAGACGATAGAGTATAATGCCAGCGCTGAAAAGCGCACGAGCATACGAAGGATTCGATGGACGAGACACCTCTTCGGCGCAGGCTTGGGCTTGAGGATGCGCGCGCCGCGCGCGGCGAGCGCCCGGCGCCGGACACGCTGCCGCCCGCGGCAGACCCGGAGCGCGCCACCGTGGGCGTGCGCCACGTGGCGCGCGAGCTGCTCGAGACTGCCATCTTCATCCTGCTGGTCTTCCTGATCGTGCGCGGCGTGGTGCAGAACTTCAAGATCGAAGGCCAGAGCATGGAGCCGAACCTCCATAGCGGCCAGTACATCCTCGTCAACAAGATCGTGTACTTCCACTTCGACCTGAACGCCCCGCTCCGCCTGCTCCCCGGCAACGCCGACCTACCGCCGCGGATGGTGTACCCGTTCACCATGCCGCGCCGCGGTGACGTGGTGGTGTTCGAGTACCCCAAGGATCTCAGCAAGGATTATATCAAGCGGGTCATCGCGCTGCCCGGCGAGACAGTGGAGATCCGCGACGGCCAGGTGTACGTCAACGGCACGCTGGTGGATGAGCCGTACCTTCAGGGGACGCCCACCAACTGCCGGTTGGAGGACCTCTGCGCCCGTGGCCCGGTCACGGTGCGGCCCGGCACGGTGTTCGTAATGGGCGACAACCGCTCCAACAGCAGCGACTCGCGCGAGTGGAACGAGCTGCCCCTCGACCGCATCATCGGCAAGGCCTGGGTCTCGTACTGGCCACAGGAGTTCTGGGGCGTGATCGACACCCCGATCTATGCGGCGCTGCCGTAGGGGATGGTCCCAGGCAGGGTGTGCCCTCCCTGGGACCATCCCATCCACTAGACTAAGTATAAACGAATGAATCAATAGCCCAAAGGTAGTGGTGG
>DATMBA010000708.1:0-3827 GCA_035559635.1 Roseiflexaceae bacterium | reverse complement strand
GTGAGCCGACCGCCGCTCCAGCCGCGCCGACGGCCGCCCCACCCGCGCCGACGGCCGCCCCGGCCGAGGTCAGCCCCCAGGAGACCCTGGTCTACGCCGCGGATCTCTCCGACCAGATCTCGATGGACCCGGCCGTGGTCTACGAGTTCAGCGGCATCCAGGTGGTGGGCAGCGTCTATCAGACGCTGGTGACGATCGAGCCGGGCGATCCGACGATCAAGCCGCTGCTGGCCAAGTCCTGGGAGGTTGCCGAGGCCGGCGACGGCTGGAAGCTGACCTTCACCCTCGACGAGCGCGCGAAGTTCGCCAGCGGCAACCCGGTGACGGCCGACGATGTGGCCTATTCCTGGGGCCGCGTCTTCGACCTCAACAAGTCGCCGGCCTTCCTGTTCACCGACGTGGCCGGCCTGACCAAGGAGAGCTTCCGCGCCGTCGACCCGCAGACCTTCGAGGTCACGCTGCCAGCGACCACCAGCCCGCCGGTGTTCCTCTCCATCCTCAGCTTCACCATCGGTGCGGTGGTGGAGCGGGCGGTGGTCGAGCCGAACGCCGGCGCGGACTTCGGCTCCAGCTGGCTGAACGACAACTCCGCCGGCTCCGGCCCGTACGTGCTGGAGCGTTGGGAGCGCAACACCCAGACGGTGCTGGCCTCCAACCCGAACTACTGGGGCGAGGCGCCGCAGATCAAGCGGGTGATCATGCGCAACATCAGCGAGCTTGCCAACCTGCAGTCGGCCATCGAGACCGGCGAGGCCGACATCGTAGATGGACTGGGCGCCGAGCAGGTGCAGGCGCTGCAGGGCAACCCGGAGGTGCAGATCATCAAGGGCAACTCGCTGCTGCTGGTCTACGCCGGTATGAACGTCAAGGTCCCGCCGCTCGATAAGGTCGAGGTGCGTCAGGCCATCCGCTACGCCATCAACTACGATGAGGTCGAGACGCTGCTGAGCGGCAACGGCAAGGTGGTGCAGGAGGTCATCCCCGAGGGGCTGTTCGGCCACACCGGCAGCAAGCCGTTCAGCCAGGACATCGAGAAGGCGAAGGGGCTGCTGGCGCAGGCCGGCGTGGCCGAGGGCACCGAGATCGAGTTCCTGGTGCCGGCCGGCACCGCGCCGGGCGGCATCGAGTGGAGCACGCTGGCGGCCAAGATCAAGAACGACGTGGAGCAGATCGGCCTGAAGCTCAACATCAAGCAGGTCCAGCAGTCCGAGTTGCTCGAGATCTACCGTGCCCAGCAGGGCCAGTTGGTGCTGATCAACTGGGGGCCGGACTTCCCAGACCCGGACGGTAACGTGACGCCGTTCACCAACGCGGTGCCCAAGACGATCGCCTGGCGTAACCAGTGGGAGGCGCCCGAGATCGCCGAGCTGGCCAAGCAGGCCGCCATCGAGCAGGACCAGGCGAAGCGCGCCGAGCTGTACCGCCAGATCACCGAGCGGGTGCAGAACGAGGGGCCGTACCTGTTCCTCTATCAGCCGGTGGACACCTTCGGCGTGCGCACCAACATCAAGGGCTTCACCTCGGACCCCGCCAGCACGCCGAACGTCTGGTTCTGGAAGCTGAGCAAGGGCTAGATCCTCCACGGGGCGGTTCGGAGGGGCGAAGCCCCTCCGAGCCACCCATACGAGACCGTATGGCCCGCTTCCTTCTCCGCCGCTTCGCCGGCCTGCTGCTGGTGCTCGTCGGCGTCACGGTGATCACCTTCACCCTCACGCAGCTGGTGCCGGTGGACCCGGCGGCGGCGGCGCTGGGGCAGAACGCGCGCGAAGAGCAGATCGCGGCCTACCGGCGCGAGCACGGGCTGGACCGCCCGCCCGTCGAGCAGTATGCCCGCTACATGGGGCGGCTGCTGCGCGGCGACCTGGGGGTCTCGATCCGCACTCGCCGCCCGGTGGCCGCCGACCTGCGCGACTTCTTGCCGGCGACGATCGAGCTCTCGCTGGCGGCGATGCTCGTGGCGGTGTTCCTCGGTGTCTCGCTCGGCGTGGCGGCCGCGGTGAACCGCAACGGTGTCGTGGACGGCCTGGCACGGGTGTTCGCGCTGGTGGGTGGCTCGCTGCCGATCTTCTTCCTCGGGCTGCTGCTGCTGGCGCTGCTCTACACTCGCCTGCGCTGGCTGCCGGGGCCGGGCCGGCTGGACGCTGTGCTCACCCCGCCACCGCGCGTCACGGGCATGTACACGGTGGACAGCCTGCTGGCCGGCAACTGGGCGCTGTTGCGCAACAGCCTGGCGCACCTGGTGCTGCCGGCCATCACGCTCGGCTACTTCTCCACCGCGGTGCTGCTGCGCATGACCCGCTCGGCCATGCTGGACGTGCTCGGGCAGGACTACATCCGCACCGCGCGCGCCAAGGGGCTGCGCGAGCGGGTGGTGGTGCTGCGCCACGCCCTCAAGAACGCCATGATCCCGGTGCTGACAACGATCGGCATCACCTTCGGCAGCCTGCTCTCCGGCGCGGTCCTCACCGAGACGATCTTCGCCTGGCCGGGCCTCGGGCGCTACGCCACCACCTCCGCCGTCAGCCTGGACTTCCCGGCCGTGATGGGCGTGACACTGGTGGCCGCGGTGGTCTACCCGCTGGTGAACACGCTGGTGGACCTCGGCTACCGCGTGTTGGACCCGCGCGTGCAGCTGCAGTAGTGCTGAGTGCTGAGCGTTCCGCAGGCCGGGTCTGCCCAGTCCGTGAGCGGGCGGGCCAGGGAGGGCTGGCCCTCCCTGAGAAACGCTCACCCATCGTTCCGCAGGCCGGGTCTGCCCGGTCCGTGAGCGGGCGGGGCCGGGAGGGCTGGCCCTCCCTGAGAAACGCTCACTCATCGTTCCGCAGGCCGGGCCTGCAACATTATGCCGAAGGCAAACAAACAATGGCGCAGACGATAGGCGGCGATCACACACAGCGGGTGGGGGCGGTGGCCGCGGAGCCGCTGGCCGCTGGCCGCTCGTCCCTTGCCCAGCTGCACCGCGCGCTCGGGCAGCCGGCGGTGGCCGCCGGGGTGCTGCTGATCGCGCTGTTCCTGTTGGCCGCGCTGCTGGCACCCGTGCTCAGCCCGGCCGACCCGCTGGCGCAGAACGTGGCCAAGGGGCTGCGCCCACCCTCGGCCGAGTTCCCGCTCGGCACCGATAAGCTTGGGCGGGATATCCTCAGCCGGCTGCTGTACGGCGCGCGCATCTCGCTGCTGGTGGGCCTCTCGGTGGTGGCGGGCGCCAGCCTGATCGGCACACTGGTGGGGCTGTTCGCCGGCTCGCTCGGCGGCTGGGCCGACGAGATCGTCATGCGCGTGACCGATATCTTCTTCGCCTTCCCGGGGCTGATCTTGGCGATGGCGGTGGCCGCCGCGCTCGGCCCCAGCCTGCAGAACGCGCTGATCGCCATCGTGGTGGTGACGTGGCCGGTCTACGCCCGCCTGGTGCGCGGCCAGGTGCTGGCGCTCAAGGCGCGCGACTTCATCCTGGCGGCGCGGGCCCTCGGCGTGCCGGAGGAGCGCATCCTGCTGCGCCACCTGCTGCCCAACAGCCTCGCCCCGCTGCTGGTCCAGGCCAGCTTCGATCTCGGCGGCGCCATCCTGTCGGTGGCCGGCCTGTCGTTCATCGGCTTCGGCGCTCAGCCCCCGCTGCCGGAGTGGGGCGTGATGGTCAGCGAGGGGCGCAACTATGTGGCCACCCAGTGGTGGCTCGCCACCTGTCCGGCCGTGGCCATCCTGTTGGTGGTGGCGGGCTTCAACCTGCTCGGCGACGGCCTGCGCGACCTGCTGGACCCGCGGCTGCGCGGTAGCTGAATAGCGGGGCGGTGGGGCGGGGATGCGGTGGGGCGGGGATGCGGCGGGGCGGG
>DATMBA010000707.1:0-15873 GCA_035559635.1 Roseiflexaceae bacterium | reverse complement strand
GCGGCCGCCCCACCCATCCCGGCGCAGCCCTCGGCGGCGCCCACCGCCGCGCCGACCGAGACGCCTGCGCCAACCGAGACGGCCGTGCCGCCCACGCAGGCCCCGGCCATGCAGGCCCCGCCCGCACCAGCGCAGGAGACTGTGCTGCGGAATGACGGCGCGCCCGCACAGCCGCTGCCAACGCGCGCCGCCCCGCGGGCGACGCTCATCCCGCCGACGGCCACACCGCCGCTGACGCCCACGCTCGAGGCGCTGCCGCCGTCGCCGACGCCGCCTGTGGGGGGCGAGAATATCGGCGGCCCAGGCGCCCCTGGCGATCCCCCCGGTAATTCGGACGGCGATCCCGGCGGCGGCAACACCAACAACGGCAACAACAGCAACTCCGACGGCGACCCCGGCGGCGGCAACACCAACAACGACAACAACCGCGATCCGCCCGATGACTCCGGCAGCGGTCATTCGAGCGCCGACACTGCAACCACCGGCCCGGGGAACACCCCGGGCCACAGCGATCCTGGGAAGCCGCCGCCCGCCAACTCTGGTGGCGGCAACCCAGGCCACGAACCGGGCGAGCGCCGCGAGGACAAGGCCCTCACTGTGGGTTGAATGTTCGCATGTTGACCGTTGAACGTCGCGGGGATCGATCGCGGCCGCTGTGCCTGGATCGATCCCCGCGACATCCAACCTACAGCGCCGTGCAGGATCATCGAACCATCCACCTGCTGGGAGCGCGGGCGTCTCGCCCGCATGCGCGCACGATGCGCGCGCTCCTAGCGATCACCCATGCTGCACTTCGCTATAGGGGCGCTCAACGCGCAACGGAACTCATGGCGTAAACCGCTCCTGGATCACTCCGCGCACCCCCACCGCCTGCGCAATTAGCTCCACCACCTCGCGCCGCGCCGCCGCGTCGTGCGCGAAGTCCAGCGCGTCGGTCTCGATCGTGAGCACCGGGCACAGCTCGAAGCGCCGCAGCCACTCGTCGTAGCGGCGGTTGAGGTGCGCCAGGTAGGAGGCCGGGATGCTGCGCTCGGAGGGCCGATCGCGGCCGTTGATGCGCTGCAGCAGCGTGGGCACGCTGGCCTGCAGGTAGACCAGCAGCGTCGGCGGGGCGATGCTGTGGGTCAGCGCGTTGAACAACTGCCGGTAGGTGCGGAAGTCGCGGTGGGAGAAGATGCCCTGCTCCAGCAGGCCCTTCACAAACACCTCATAGTCCTCGTAGATGCTGCGATCCTGGCAGACGGAGATCGGCGTGTCGGCGATCTCCAGGTGCTGCTCGTAGCGCTGGGTGAGGAACCAGATCTGCGAGTGGAAGCCCCAGCGCTCGCGGTCGGCATAGTAGTCCTCCAGGTAGGGGTGGCTGGCCACCAACTCGTAGTAGGGCTGCCAGCCGAACTCCTCGGCCAGGATGCCGACCAGCGTGCTCTTGCCGACGCCGATGTTGCCGGCGATGCTGACGTAGTGGCGTCCGTTCTTCATGCGCGTACTCCTGCTGCGGGACCGCAGGCCAGATAATAGCACGCGTGGGCTGAGCTGTCACATCCGCTCTGCAGCATCGGCGGGCGCGCTGGGCCGATGGTGAAGCGATCTTCATCGTGCGGAGTGATTCTTTTCATCTGGCGGACCACCGCCGAGCTACACTAGATCGTATGGCCCATGGTCGGATCGGCAAGGGGGACGATATGCAGCGATACCCGGTGGCGCTCTACTTCGCGCTCGCGTTTACGGTCACGTGGGGCGGCATCCTGCTGGCGGTGGGGCCGGAAGGGATCGCTCGCGGCGGGTCGCTCGGCGACCGGGTAGCCCCGCTGGTGTTCCTGGCGATGATCGCCGGGCCAAGTACGGCGGGGATCCTCCTGACAGGCGTGATAGACGCCGCCGGGCTGTGGATCGTCGTCGCCATGGTGGCCTGGGCGGAGGGCAGGGGCTTCGTGCGCCGGCCACTGCGGGCACAGCCGACGTGAGGCTACCCCAGGATGGCGCTCACTGCCGCGTCGGTGTCGGCCAGGCTGGGCAGCACGGCGTCGGGCGCGTGGGCGGCGAGGTCCGCCACGCTGAAGGGGCCGGTGGCCACGGCCACAGTGCGGGCGCCGGCGGCGCGGCCGCAGGCGATGTCGTTGGGGGTGTCGCCGATCACCACCACGTCCCGGCCGGCGTAGGGGCGGCCGTAGCGGCGGGCGGCGCGGGCGGCGGCCAGCGGCACCAACTCAGCGCGCCGATGGTGGTCGCTGCCAAAGGCGCCCACCTCCATGTCGAAGTGCTGGAGCAGGCCGGTCAACTCCAGCTTGAGGCGCGCCACCGGCGCCAGGTTGCCGGTAAGCACCGACTGCACCACCTGGCCGCTGCCGATGCGCTCCAGCGCCGTCATCACCCCGTCCAGCACCCGGCCGCGGGCCAGCAACTCAGCACGGCGGGCGTGGAGCAACTCCAGGTAGGCCGCGCTGAAGGCCTCCAACCGGCCAAGGAGCTCGGCCGGCTCGCGCTCCGGGAAGGTCTCTAGAATGATCTGCTGGTCGGTCTTACCGGCGTAGCCGCGCCGCTCGTTGTCCGAAGCGCGGCCGTACACCTGCTCCATCGCGGCGCGCATGCACTCGCCGGCCACCCCGCCGCTGGAGATCAGCGTCCCGTCGATATCCCAGAGAATCAGCTTGTGCATGGTGTGCGCTCAGGGCGAGGAAGGGACGGGCGTGACGTGCGGGGCGGGCGCGGCCGGCGGGATGTCCAGCCCGAGCAGCGGCGCCGCCGGGCCGGCCAGGCGGTCCACCAGGTCGCCGAGGCGCTTGAAGAGCGGCCCAAGCTCGGTGTCCTTGAGCGGGATCTCCACCGGTACGTCCAGCACCACGGGGATCGTCACCGCGTCGAGCGGGATGTTCATCCTGAGCGCGATCGTGAGTGGCGTGCCCTGCGGCAGCACCAGGTTGATGCTATTGGCGCGCAGGCGGTTGCCGTTGCCCAGGTCGATGTCGGCGTTGGCCAGGGTGATCGGTACCGGCTCGATGAGTGTCACGGTGGTGGCCTGGTCCACCGGCACCATCACACCCTTGCCGGCCAGCGAGAGCGGCTGGCTGAGCGGGATGGTGGTGCGGATGGTGGCGGCCTCAAGTCCGTCCACCACATTGCGCAGCTCGGCCACGTTGTCGCGCGCGAAGGCCTGGGTCTGGAGGGTGGTGGCGCTCAGTTGCTCGCGCCACTGGATCACGAAGCCCACCAGCAGCAGCACGACGAAGAGCAGGATGGCGTTCATCACGAAGGAGGTGACAACCAGCGCCTTCCAGAAGGAGGAGAAGCGCGGGACGCGCCGCGGCGCAGGCTCCGGTCCCTCGGCGGCGCCGGCCGGCCCGGTGCGCCGGAAGAGGCTCAGCGGGCGGCGCTCGCCGCGCGCCAGGGGCTGCGCCTGGGTGGTGGGGCTGGCGCGGCGGAGCTTCAGCGGCGAGCGGCGCGTATCGGTCTCGGCCATGGGCGTGCCTCCCGGCGATAGGTGATAGTCATAGGCAACGGGCGATAGGTGTGAGGAGTATAAACCACTACGCGCCATAACACAAGACACTGTTTGTTGCGAAATGGCGTCTATATGTGGTTTCCACGCGGCGAGCGTAGCGCTTATAGCACTCCTAATCGGACGTGAACCGTGGGAGCGCGATTCTCGCGGGGCTGCGCCCCCGCTCTCCGCCGTGTGGACACGGACCGTAGGCGGTGATAGCGGCGAAGGGGACCCAATGACCTATATCGCCTGTGAGCTGCGCTGAACGCGCGCTACGCGCCACCGAAGTAGCGCAGCGCCAGGCGGAGGCGCTCCTCCAACTCGGCGGGGGCGTCGGCCGGGAGCGCATTGATGGCGGCGGCGGCCTCGGCGGCGCTGAACCCCAGGCTCACCAGCATCTCGGCCAGCTCGGCGTTGGCGGCCGCCTGGGCAGGGGTGGCGCCCACGGCGGGGAGGCCCTTGATGTCGATCTTGCCCTTCAGCTCGAGCACCAGACGCTCGGCGGTCTTCTTGCCGATCCCCGGCACGCGCGAGAGGCGGGCGGTATCCCCGGTGGCGATCGCCATGCGCAACTCGTCCGGCGCAGCCGAGGAGAGCAGGCTGAGGGCCACCCGCGGGCCGATGCCACTCACGCCGAGCAGCGTCTCGAACAGGTGGCGTTGGTCCTGGCTGGCGAAGCCGTAGAGCTGCAGCAGGTCCTCGCGGATATGCAGGTGAGTGTAGAGCAGCACCTCGGTGCCAGGCTCACCGAGGCCGCCGAGCACCGGGCGGGGGGCAAACACCTGGAAGCCCACGCCACCGGTCTCAATCACGGCGTGGTCTAGGCCGACGAAGATGAGCGTGCCGCGCAGCGATGCGATCATGCCGGCGATTATACCACGCGGTCCGCTGGCTGGACGCGCAGCAGCAGCAGCGCGTCGCGGAGCACGCGGCGCACGCGCGGCCGGCGGATGCGCTGCAGCGCGGCACGCGGCGAGGTCCAGCGGGCATCGGCGATACCCTCGTGCACCCCGGGCTGCGGCACGCCGTCCTCCACGCGGAACAGGTAGTACGTGACCACCTTGCGCCGCGGGGGGTGGCGGCGGGGGGTGAGGTAGCTCACGGTACGCACCCTGGCCTCCACCGTCCCAGTGAGGCCCGTCTCCTCGGCCACCTCGCGCGCCAGCGCGTCCGGCTCGGTCTCACCCGGCTTGACCTTGCCCTTTGGCAGCGTCCAGTAGCCGTCGCGCTTGCGGATCAGCAGCACCGCGATGCGCCCGTCGGCGTCGCGCCGGTACACCACCCCGCCCACACCAGCGATCGGGGTGTCGTCGCCGCTCGGCGCGTGCCGCTGCGCTTTGCTCGCCATACGCCCCCTTGGTGGCCCCGCCCAAAAGAATCCTCGAGGGGTTATTGGGCCTGCGGCCCCCGTCCCACCGCGCGGTGGCCCTGCCCCGCACCCCGGTGGGGAGGGGGGAAGGGCTGTGCCCCGCCACGAGACCCTTCGGGGATTCATCTCAGTCGTCCATGCGCTGCGCGCACACCGCCAGATGAAAACCGGGTGGGGTTTCAGGGGAGGACCTGGCCCTCCCCTGCCCCTCCCGCAGGGATGTTCACGTTAGGGGCCGCAGGCCCTCGTACCCCCGCCCCCACACCCCGCCGGGGAGGGGGGAGGGGCTGTGCCCCGCCACGAGACCCTTCGGGGATTCATCTCAGGGGCCGCAGGCCCTCGTACCCCCGCATAAGGGACGCCGGCCGCGGAAGTCCTGTTATTATAGGCGTGCGGGATGTCACATGCAAGGCGCAGGCGAGAGTCGGAGGGAGGGCGCGGCCCCTCCCCTTGCGCCGAAAGCGCGCGAAGGAGCGTAGCGATGGACGAGCGGCAGAGCGCGCCGGTGCGGCGCGTCGGGTGGGTGGGCGCCGGCCGGATGGGCGGGCCGATGGCGCTCGGTCTGCTGCGGGCGGGCTTCGAGGTACGGGTATGCGACAGCGACCCGGCGCGGCGGCGGGCGCTCGAGGAGCAGGGCCTGGTGGTGGCCGGGTCGCCCGGCGAGGTCGCCGCCGGCGCCGACGCGGTGGTGCTGATGCTGCCGAGCGACGACGCGCTCCGGTCGGTGGTGGACGCCGAGGGGCTGCTCGGCGACCTGACGCCCGGCCAGGTGCTGATCGACATGGGGACCAGCAAGCTAGCCACGAGCCGCCGGGTGGCGGAGCTGGCGTCGGCGCGCGGCGTTCCGATGCTGGATGCGCCCGTGAGCGGCGGCGAGCAGGGCGCCCGCGAGGGCACGCTCAGCATCATGGTCGGCGGCGACCCGCTGGCGTTCGAGCGCTGCCGCCCGCTGTTCGCCGCGCTGGGGCGCACCATCACCTACCTCGGCGTCCAGGGCCTCGGGCTGGTGGCCAAGTACGTCAACCAAATGCTCATGGAGGCCACCTTCTGTGCCGTTGCCGAGGCGTTCGCCCTGGCGGCCAAGGCCGGCGCCGACCTGGAGCGCATCTACGCAGCGGTGCGCGGCGGGCTGGGCGGCTCCCGCGTGCTGGACCTGGCGCTGGCGCAGCTGCTCGCAGGGGACCTGGGCAGCGGCCGCGAGTTGACGCTGCACCATAAGGACGGCGCCTACGCGCTGGCCGCGGCGGAGTCGCTCGGCGTCTGGGCGCCCGTCACACAGCTCTCCCACACACTCTTCGACGAGGCGCTGCGGGCCGGCTGGGGCGAGCAGAGTGCCGTCGCCGTGGCGCGCCTCTTCGAGCAGCGCGCTGGGGTGCGCCTGGTACAACCTGGCCCCCGAGAAAGCGCTAAAGGCTAAACGATACACGATGCGACGTGCTCGCCGCCGGCGAGGATCAGGGAGCACAACCCCTTCAAAAGAATCCATACCGGACTTTTCGAGGCCTGCGCCACGCCGGAGCGTCGGGGAGGGCTGGTCCCTCGCTGATGTTTTATGCCGTAGCCCCATAGTGGCGGATCACCTGGGCGGCGCGCTCGGCGCCGCAGGCCAGCGCGCGCTGGATGCCCCCGCCGGCGAAGTAGGCGAGCGCGAAGGCGGCCTGGAACGCATCCCCGGCGCCGGTGGTATCCACCGGCGCCGGCCCGGGCAGCGCCGGCTGATAGGCGCGCTCAGCGCCGCTGAGCGCCACGCTGCCGTGGGCCCCGAGCGTCACGACGATGACGCCGTGGAAGGCGCGCGCCAGCGGCGCGAGCCGCTCGACGGCCGTGTCGTCGCCGCTGAGGAAGGCCAGGTCCAGCCGCGGCAGATAGGCCGCCATGCCCTGCAGGTCCGGCCCGAGGTCCGCGCCGTCCAGGAAGTCCGCCGCGCGGTGCCCGGCGAACCGCGCATCCTCCAGCACGGCGCGGGCCAGGCCCTCGACCTGGCGGAACACCGGCACCACCGCCAGGTCGAAGGCGCGAAGGTAGGCCAGGTCCTCTTCGGAGAGGCGCAGGCCGGCCAGGACGCCGGGGTGGTAGCCGCCGGGAGGAAAGAGGCGCTCGCCGCCCGGCAGCGTGCGGATATCCTGGCGCGCGGTGGGGCCCGGCATGGTGCGCACGCGGCTGTGCTCCACCCCCTCGCGCGCCAGCTTCGCGAGCGCCAGCGCGCCGCCCGCATCATCGCCCACGACGCTGACAAGCCCGACCCGCGCGGCGCCGCAGCGGCGGGCGTTGACGGCGACGTTGAGCGAGATCCCGCCGGCGAAGTCCCGGCCGAGGTCCAGGTAGCGGTCGACCGTCACCTCGCCGACGCAGACGACCTGCATGGTGTCCCTCACCCCAGCCCCACTCCCGTTGCGAGGGGAGCGGGGCGCGCAGGCAGGCGCTGTCACCGCGCCCCTACTCCCCCTTCACCTTCGTCCACAGGTCTGTGAAGGCCGCGGTCCGATCGTTGCGCTCGATCCACTCCAGGCGCCTAAGCATCTCGGCGTCCGGCGCGAAGCCCTGGGCGTAGAGCGCCTTCGTCTCCTCCGAGAGCAGCGGCACCGCGTCCTTGTTCGGCGTGAGGTAGCCCACGTACTCCGCGTTGCGCACGGCGATCTCCGGGCGGAGCATGAAGTTGATGAACACGTGCGCGGTGTAGGCGTTGGGCGAGTCGGCCAGGATCGCCAGGTTGTCCATCCAGATCGTGCCGCCCTCCTTGGGGATCACGAACTGGATGTCCGGGTTGCCAGAGAACTCCTCGCCGAGGCCGTTGCGCGCCTGCATGGCCATGCCGTTCCAGGCGTGGGCGATCACATACTCGCCGCTGGCCAACTTGCGGTTGACGTCCGAGCTGTTGTAGGCCGCGATGAACGGCTTCTGGTCCATCAGCAGCTTCTCGACCTCGGCCAGGACGGCGGGGTCCGTCTCATTGAGCGACTTGCCGAGGTACTTGAGCGCCGCGCCGGGGGTCTCGCGCTCGTCGTCCAGCATGCTGACCTGGCCCTTGACCTTCTCCACCTGGGCCGGGTCGAACAGCGCCGCCCAGCTGTCCACGCCGTCCGGGAAGGCCGCCTTGCTGTAGGCGATGCCGGTGAGTCCGTACAGGTAGGGCACCGAGTAGACGTTGCCCTCGTCGAAGTACTTGTTGAGCAGGTCCGGCTCGATGTGCTTGATGTTGGGGAGCATCGCCTTGTCGAGCTTCGCGATCAGGCCGTCGGCCGCCATGATCTGGATGGCGTAGTCCGACGGGGCGACGACGTCGTAGCCGGAGCCGCCGGCGCGCACCTTGGCGATCATGTCCTCGTTGGCGTCGTAGTTGTCCACGATCACCTTGACGCCGTACTCCTTCTCGAAGTCCTCCAAGACCGTCGGATCCACATAGTCGGTCCAGTTGTAGAAGCGCAGCTCGCCGGCGAGCTTGGACCGGTCCACCTGCAGCTCGTCGCCGGCGGCCGGGGCGGCGGTCGGCTCGGCCGGGGCGGCGGTCGGCTCGGCAGGCGCCGCCGTCGGCGGAGTGGCCGGGGGCGCGCCGCCACAGGCCGCCAGCAGCAGCAGGGCGGCGGCTAGGAGGGCGAGGAATCTGTTCCGTGGCATCTGTGTCTCCTTACTATGTGATGCGTACCACGAAATGCGTGGTGCGTAACACGATGCGTGAGGCGTGGTGCGTAACACGATGCGTGAGGCGTGATGCGTAACACGAAATGCGTGATGCGTGAGGAGTACTGCGAAGGCGAAATCTGTAACGTATGAGCGAATTGTCACGAGCCGTTGGCTACGGAATCGCGGCGGGATGCCGGCTGGTACGGCGAAGGACCAAGAGGAAGGCGCTGAAGAGTTGACGGCATCGCTTTACGCAGTATAGAACAAGACCTACGGATCACGGCTTACGGATCACGTCCTCCGCTGCACGAACTGCGACAGAAACACCAGCGTCATCGAGATCGCCAGCATCACCGTCGAGATCGCGTTGATCTTCGGCGTGATAGCGCGCTTGACCTGGCCGTAGACCTCCACCGGGAGCAGTGAGGTGCCGGAGCCGGTGGTGAAGAAGCTGATGATGAAGTCGTCCAGCGAGAGCGTGAAGGCCAGCAGCGCGCCGCCGATGATGCCCGGCAGGATGAGCGGGAAGGTGATACGCCAGAAGGTCTGCCACTCGTCGGCGCCGAGGTCTTGGGCGGCCTCCTCGAGGCGCCGGTCGAAGCCCTTGAGGCTGGCGCGCACCACCACCACCACGAAGGAGATGCTGAAGGCGATGTGCGAGAGGATGACGGTGGTGAGGTTGAGGCGCAGGCGGACCTTGAAGAGCTCCTCGGCGATACCGAACGAGAAGGCGAAGAACGCCAGCAGCGCCAGCGCCATCACAATCTCGGGGATGACGATCGGCAGGTAGAGCAGCGCGTCCAGGCCCGTGCGCCCGCGGAAGCGGTAGCGCTCCATCGCCAGCGCCGTGACGGTGCCGATAGCGGTGGAGGCCAGCGTGGAGATCAGCGCCACCAGCAGGGTATTGGCCGCCGCGCCCACCAGCCGCTCGTCGCGCAGCAGGCGGCCGTACCAGTCCAGTGTGAAGCCGGTCCAGCGCACGCCGAAGCTGTCGCTGGTGAACGAGAACGCCACCAGGACAACGATCGGCGTATAGAGAAACAGGTACATGAGCGCCGAGTGCAGCCCGAGCAGCACGTCGGCTGCGGAGCGCGGACCGACCGGCGCGTTCTGGCGGATGTTGGAGGTGACTTCAAGCATATCGAACCACAGAGTCCCCAGGAGGGATGGCCAGGGCGGGCGGGACCCTCCCTGCCCCTCCCACTAGCGCTCGTCCTCGCTGACGGCGCGGAAGTACAGGATGATCGCCGCCGTGAGCACCGCCATGAACGTGATCGCCATAGCCGAGCCGAGCGGCCAGTTGGGCGGGTTAGAGCGCATGAAGAGCCGCTGCAGCAGGTTGCCGAGCAGGTCCACCTTCGCGCCGCCCAGCAGGTCCGACACCACAAACTGGCCGACGGTAGGGATGAACACCAGCACCGAGCCAGCGGCCACGCCGGGCATGGTGAGCGGCAGCATCACCCGCCGGAAGGCCTGCCAGCGGCCGGCCCCTAAGTCCGCCGCGGCCTCCATGAGGGTGAAATCGAAGCGGGCCAGTGAGGCGTAGAGCGGCAGCACCATGAAGGGCAGCTCGCCGTACACCAGCCCCAGCAGCACCGCGCCTTCAGAGGGGTAGAGCGGCTGGCGGGGCAGGCCGAGCGCCATGATCAGGCTGTTGATCAGCCCGTTGTTGCTGAGCAGGATCATCCAGGCGTAGGTGCGCACCAGGAAGTTGGTCCAGAACGGGATCAGGATCAGGAACAGCAGCGCGCTGCGCAGGCTGGCGGGCTGGCGCACGATGAAGAGCGCCAGCGGGTAGCCGATCAGCAGGCAGATCGCGGTGGTGACCACGCCGGTCCAGATCGAGCGGACGTAGGCGTTGACGTAGATATCGCGCGTGAAGAGTGTGACGTAGTTGTCCAGCGTGAAGGTCCACTCCACCCGGCCGGTGGGGCCGGGGGTGGCGAAGCTGTAGAGCACGATCACCAGCAGCGGGGCGGCGAAGAACAGCAGCAGGTAGGCCAGCCCGGGCGCGAGCAGCGCCGCCAGCCGGGTCCGCTCACCCCGTGCCGCAACCGGTGCGCGCTCCTTCAGCTCAACGCCGGTGATCGTGTCGGTCGCCATCTTTATCTCTCGTTGAAGGTCGAACGTTGGAACATTGAACATTGTGCGCGCGTTCGAGGCGGTACAGCTTCGATCTCACCCCGTCACGTTCAACGTGCGAACGTTCAGCGTTGCGCTACTCAGTGAGCACGAGCGCATTCTCCGCCGGCCACCACAGGAAGCCGCTCTCGCCGCGCTGCCAGTAGGCGTCCCGGTCCAGGGTGGAACGGCTGTTCTGCTCCCACACATCGAACAGGCGCTCGGCGCCGAGCCGGACCATGATGCGCGTGTCGCTGCCGATGTAAGCCACGCTGTCCACCGTGACCCGGAAGCAGTTGACGGCGCCGGGCGGCGGCGCCTGCACCGAGAGGAAGGCCTTCTCCGGGCGGACGGCCACGATCGCGTGCGCACCGGCGGCGGGCGGCGGCTTGGCGCTCTGGGCGCGGAAGGCCAGCCCATCGGCGGACTCGACCGTGACCACGCTGGTCTCGCCGGTGGTGCGCTCCACGGCACGCACCGCGCCCTCGAGGAAGTTGGCCTCACCGATGAAGTTCGCCACGAAGCGGCAGCTCGGGCGCTCGTAGATCTCGGTGGGCGTGCCGACCTGCAGCACCCGGCCGGCGCTCATCACCGCGATCCGGTCGCTCATCGTGAGCGCCTCCTCCTGGTCGTGCGTCACGAAGATGAAGGTGATGCCGACACGCTGCTGGAGGCGCTTGAGCTCGAGCTGCATCTCCTTGCGCAGCTTCTGGTCCAGCGCGCCGAGCGGCTCATCCAGTAGCAGCACCTCGGGCCGGTTGACGAGCGCGCGCGCCAGCGCCACCCGCTGCTGCTGGCCGCCGGAGAGCTGGCGCGGCCGGCGGTGTTCGAAGCCGGCCAGGCGCACCATGTCCAGCGCCTCGTGCACGCGCCGCTCGATGTCCGGCTTCGGCACGCGCTTCATCTGCAGGCCGAAGGCCACGTTCTCGGCGACGCTCATGTGCGGGAAGAGCGCGTAGGATTGGAAGACGGTGTTGACGTTGCGCTGGTACGGCGGGGTGGCGCCGATCGGGCGCCCGTGGAGGTGGATCTCGCCGGAGGTGGGGAACTCGAAGCCAGCGATCAGGCGCAGGGTGGTGGTCTTACCGCAGCCGGACGGCCCGAGTACAGCGAAGAACTCACCGTCGCGGATCTGTGTGGTGACGTGGTCGACGGCCGTGACCTCGCCGAAGCGCTTCACGACATCGCACAGCTCGATGGCACTGCCGCTGCTCATCGCGCCCCTCTCCGATGTAGTGCTGGATGGAACGGTGAGGCATTATAGCATACCTGTGGCGGGGGCTGGGCCGTTCGGGGGCCGGCGGTAGGGCGTATATGTTCTGGGCACCGCACCACGCCCGGCCCGTGGGGTGCCCGTTGGGCCCGGCGGGCTATCCTTCGCGAAGGCTGCCTGCATCACCCCGGCGTAGCAGGTGCACCTCTCAGTAGCACCAGGGTGTCGCGCGCGGCACCTGCTACGCCCCTCTTGCATCACCCCGGGCACCGTGGGACCAGGGGTTGGGGATGTGGGGTGAGCGCCGCCGGCTACCCGGCCGCCGCCAGCGCCGCCTTCGCCTCCACCGTGACCTCGAAGATCTGCGGCGGCTCCAGCGTGACGCCGATAGCCTGTAGGGCCGGCATCACCCCGGCCAGATTCTCGCGCGAGAAGCTGGCGTGCTCCTCGGTGTCCCAGACCGTGACCGCCACCAGCGTGCCCGCGCCGCGGTTCACGCCGCCGTAGTAGCGCTGGAAGCCCGGGAGACCCTGGATAACCGGGATGACCTGCCCCTCGACGATGCGCTGGACGTCACTCTCGCTGGCCGGGTTGAAGCGACCGTGTGAGATACGGACGAACATGGCCCACCTCCTTGTGCGTACCAGGATCCGCCCCACGACAGGCTCGCGGCGCTCCGGGTACGATACCACCACAGTGGACGGCCGGCGCTTCGGACGGTACGGCATAGCACGAGACGGGAACGCGCCGAAGTGCCATCGGCGCCCCTTTCGCGCAAGCGAAATACAACGGCGTTCAGGCTGGAACGGGATCGGAGGGCAACGACAATCGCTAATACAGGCGCACTTTGTGCCCGGCCCCCTTGAGCAGTTCGCTGGCGATCACGTAGCGCTGGATCTCGTTGGTGCCCTCGTAGATGCGGAAGACGCGCGCGTCGCGGTACATGCGCTCCAGCGGCAGCTCACGCGAGAAGCCCATGCCGCCGTGGATCTGGATGGCCTCGTCGATGATCTGGGAGACCGCCTCGGTGCAGTAGAGCTTCACGATGCTGGACTCCAGCCGCGCACCCTCGCCGCGGTCCACCTTGGCGGCGCAATCGTAGACGATCTGCTCCATCGTGTAGAGTCTGACGGCCATATCGGCCAGCTTGAACTGGATGGCCTGGAAGTCCGCGATCGGGCGGCCGAACTGCTGGCGCTGCACCGCGTAGCGCAGCGCCAGTTCGTAGGCCTCCCTGGCGGCCCCAAGCGCGCCGGCGCCTAGCCCGCAACGCCCCATATCCAGCGTCTGCATCGCCAGGCCGTAGCCGCTGCCCACCTCACCGAGCAGGTTGGCGGCCGGCACGCGGCAGTCCTCGAAGAACAGCGCGGCGGTGTGCGAGGCGCGCAGGCCCATCTTCGGCTCGACCTTGCCCACCTTGAAGCCGGGGAAGCCCTTCTCGACGATGAAGGCGCTGATACCGCGCGGCCCGGCCGCCGGGTCCGTAGCGGCGAAGACCACCAGCACGTCGGCGAAGGAGCCGTTGGTGATCCACATCTTCGAGCCGTTCAGCACCCACTCGTCGCCCTGGCGCACGGCGGTGGTGCGGATGTGGGCTGCGTCCGAACCGGCCCCCGGCTCGGTGAGCGCCCAGGCGCCCCACATCTGCCCGGCGATCAGCGGGCGCAGGTAGCGGTCCTTCTGCTCGGGGGCGCCGGCCAGGTGGATAGACATCGAGCAGAGGGCGACGTGCGCGCCCATGATCGTGCCGGTGGAGGCGCACTTGCGGTTGATCTCCTCCATGAGAACGCAGTACCCTGTGATGCCGGCCTCCATCCCGCCGTACTCCTCGGGGAACGGCACGCCGAACAGGCCGACCTCGCCGGCCTTGCGCAGCATCTCGAAGGGCACCCGCTCCTCCTCGTCGATCGCGCGGGCGATGGGGGCGATCTCCCGCTCCGCGAAGTCGCGCGCGGTCTGCTGCAGCAGTCTGAGGTCCTCAGGAAGCGCGTACGCCATTGTCGTGCTCCTTCCGTGATGCTTGCAGGCCCGGCCTGCGGACATAGTAAAGAGGATTGCAGGGAGGGCTTGCCCTCCCTGGCCCTCCCGGTGTGCAGGCCCGGCCTGCGAGATCGGTATCCGCTTATCTGCTTCCTATCCGCTGTCGTCCTCGATTATACCACGCACCCCCGCTCGCATCTTGAAACTGCGCCCGCCACATCCTCCCCCAAGGGGATGGGGTTCGCAGGGGTGCAGCCCTCGCGAACCCCACTTATGGGTAGGTGAAGCGGCTCACCTCTATACCCAGCGCATCGCGCAGGATCGCCGTGTCGCCGCTGTTGTTCCACACCGGCTGCGTCCGGCCCCAGAACAGGTCGCCGCCGGCATCCCTTCCGTCCCGCACCCAGACGCGCACCTCGGCCCGTGGCGCTAGCGTGAACACCGGGAACGTGTAGGTGGCCCCGGCGGCATCCTCCAGCGTCCAGCCGGTGAGGGTGGCGGCCTCCGCCCCGCTATTCCGCAGCAGCACGTACTCGCCCGCCAGGTCCTCGCCCGGCGGGTCGTACTCCACCCCGGCGATGCTGACGCCCGGTGCCTGCGTCCCCCCCGTCCCAGGCGCCGGGCCGGACGCGGCCGCACCGCCGGGCGGGCAGGGCGCGCCGGCCAGGGCCTGCTCCACCGGGTCCGGCAGGCCAGCCAGCAGGTCAAAGCCCGTCCGCGCCTCGATGCAGCCCACGGTCGTCACGTACTCCTCCCAGGAGCGCCCCTCCACCGTCGCGTCGTTGGGCATCAGCACAGCGATCACGTCCGTCTGCGCCGTGATGCGGGCCAGGTCGTCCTCCCCGGCGGGCAGCACCACGGCCACCTTCCAGAGCGCGGCGGGCACGGTCAGCGCGCCCCCTGCGAGCGTACCGGCCGTGCCGAGTGGCCCGGCGACGAGATAGGCCTCGTTGCCGTCCCGCACGAGGTCGCGCAGGTGATCTTCCAGCTCCGCCCAGGGGCCCTGGTTGTTCGCGGGCGCCTGAGGCACGACGTTGGTGAGGATGAAGGTCGCCTGGTTGTCCGCCGGGCTGGCCGTGCGGTCCGCCGAGGGCACCATGTGGCCGCGGTCATAGCCGCTGCCGGTGTAGTCGCGGTGCTGCACCTGGTACCAGCCAGCCGGCAGGGTGGTGTCGGGGATGAACGGGCCACTGTAGCGCTCGACCGTGCCGAGGTCGCTCGCGGCCAGGTGCCAGCTGACCCAGAGGGGCGTGCCCCGGTCGCGGTGGTAGGCGAGCGCATACTGGTCGCGGCTGATGAGGTAGTTGTCCGGCCGGGCGGGGTCGCTCACAGCCCCGCTCGGGTTGCCGAGCGCCAAGTGGACGCTCCCCCCGGCTGGCGCAGGCGTGGCGGCGGCCTCCTGCGTGGCCGGCGGCGGTGAGGGCGGCGCTGGCCTCTCACGGGTCTGGAGGACCGCGAGCACCGCCAGCAGCAGGGCGAGCGTGAGGAACAGGAGGAGCAGGCGATGCCGGGACATATAGCCACTCCTAGGTCTCGATCAGGGTCGTGCGGAGGCCGACGGTGGCCCCGGCGGCGTCCTGACCGGCGATGAGGACCGTGATCCGGACCCGGCCGACGCGGTAGACCACCACGTCGCGCAGACGCGCCGCGATGAGGTCGCGCAGCGCGGCGAAGCGGGCCGCCTGCGCGCGCTGGCCCTCGTCCATCCAGTCGGCGGTGCGCGCGAGCGGATCGAAGAATGCCTCCAGCGTGCGTGTCTCGACAGGCGTATCGGGCGGGAGCCCCAGGTGGGCGAGCAGGGCCGCAGGCGTCAGCGGCGCTTGGCCCTCCCAGCGGAACGGCACCAAGGGGTAGTCGCTCTCGCTGGGCACCAGCAGCCCCTGGGCGGCGGCGGCGATCGCGGCCAGTGCCCCGCCGGGCGCAGGCGCCGCCGTGGGCGCGCGGTCCGGCGCAGGGATCGCCGCACGGAGCGCGGCGAGCGCCTTTTCGCCGATACCGGCGACGCGGCCCACGGCGCCGCCGCCGGGCGCATGCAACTCGCGCACGAACGCCTCGCGGTCGAGTCCACGGAGGCGAGGCAGCTCGCCC